>CAVZOR010000009.1:0-32750 GCA_963777025.1 Parachlamydiales bacterium | reverse complement strand
CGCAGAGAGTGGCGGCAAGCTTAGAATAATCGTGTTGCTGAAGACGAGGTATTATGCCGAAATAAGCTGAGAACTTGGATTTGGACCGTCGCTAAAGTCCTCGCGGTTGAATCTTATCGCAACGTTGCTTTCAGTATGGTTTGGCAAAACAAAAAGGGTTAGATCTTTTATGCAAAAGATAGCGGCTGGTGGGCTAAAAAACATACCCATTCATAAACCGGTGACCCAGTCGCGTTATGACTCAGCGGGTCGATCTTGCAAGGTTTCAGAGGTGGGGACCCGAGCAATGATTCATGTTTCTGCTCAGAAAAAAACTGAAGTGATTAGGAACGGTGTTCGTCTGATCATACCGAAAAGGGGAAGGATTGAAAGGGGTAGTAGGATCCAAGTTACTCCCATTATACCTGTATCTGTTAACAAAGGGGTGGCCCCTCTTGCTTCGGAGTTTACGGCTGAAGATATGGATATCTTTTCAACACCAGATATCATTGAAGTTGTCAATGAAGCCCATGCCCTCGGGATTATTGATCAAGGGATGGATGGCGTTGAAAGGGTGATGGTCCTTGAAACGATCATGGATGTTCCCGCTCAGGCAAGAGCTCAAGCGGTTAGGAATGCTGTTTCGTTGATCGCAGAGGGAATGAACCCTCGTGAGATAACTTACATCATCGATGCTGTTGCCGGTATGCCTACGCCTGTTAACCAAGAAGATGTTGTGCTTGCTGCGTCGATTATTGATCCAAGAATGGGTTGTTTTGCAAGGATGAAGATTCTTGGAGCTGTGATGGATGTTCCCGCTCAGAAAAGAGCTCAGATAGTTAGGAATGCTGCTCCTATGATTGCAGAAGGAATGAGCTCTTTTGACAGGAGTTACATCATTAGAGCCATTAACAATATGCGTGTGCCTGTTAGCGAAGCAGATGTTGTTCTTGCCTCAAACGCTTTTGATCAAGGAATGGATGCCGCTGAAAGGGTGGAAATCCTTAGAGCTGTGATGGACGTTCCCGCTCAGAAAGAGCTCAAGTGGTTGAGAGCGCTGGTTTTTTGATCACACAGGCAATGAGTTCTGTTCACACGATTTACGCCATCAAAGCTATTGCCCGTATTCCTGTGCCTGTTACCGAAGCAGATGTTAAGCTTGCTTCCGAGGCTTTTGATCAAGGAATGAGTCTCTTTGAAAGGGTGGTGATCCTTAGAGCTGTGGTGGGTGTTGCCACTTAGGAAAGAGAGAGCTTCGTGCATGACGCATGTAAGCTCACGTATCCTGGTATGTTTGATGACCTCAGAATTACGGCGATCCGCAATGTAGCTCGTGTTCCTGCTTGTCGAAGAGCTGACGATATCTATACCGAAGAGAGTTGAAAACTTCGGGTGTGTGCCTAAACTCCTTCAATGCCTGGTTAATTCTAGCTCTCGGCGTTGTTGGACATAGTCAGCCCTTTGATCGGCAGAAACATCGGCCACGTAACCGATCAGCGTAATTTTGATGTCAGCAGGCATATCAGGCTTGAAGAGTTGAAGTGCGTAACGCATGACATCCTCTCTTTCCCGAGTGGCAACATTAATCACAGCTCTAACCATCCCTGATCCTTTGAGAGCTACCCATATCTGGATCAATAGCTAGCAAGGCAACCGCAATATCTTCTTCGTTAACAGGCTCAGACATACCGGCAAAAGCTCGGATGATCTGAATTCTGTCAAAATATTTCATTTTCGGCGTGATCAAAGGGACCGTGTTCCTAATCACTTGAGCTTTTTTTTGCTCAGGAACATTAATCACAGCTCTAACGATCTCTATCCTTGGGAAAGGTACCCATATCTGGATCAATAACCTGCAAGGCAAGAAGCACATCTTCTTCGTTAAAAGGCACAGGTATACCGGCAAGGGCTCGGATAAGGATCTTCTCACTTAAAAAGTTACCAATCTCTCGATTAATAGCCATCCAGGCAAAACCAACAGTCTCAGTGTCGACAGGCACAGGTTCTCTGGAAAGAGCTCGGACTAGGAGAACCTTGTCAGAAAACTTCATTCCCGATTTCATCAGAAGAAGAGCCTTTTTAACCACTTCAGCTTTTCCGTTCTTGGGAAGTTCAATCACAGCTCTAAGCATCTCTATCCTTTCAAGGTTATCCATATCTTCAGTAATAACCTTCCGGGTAAGAAGAACATCTTCTTCTTTAACAGGGAAAAACATCTTTTCAAGAGAACGGCCAAGAGCTCGGATAAACTCCTCCATTTTATGTTCTCTCATTTCGAGTGTGAAAGGAATACCATCCTCAACCACTTCAGCTCCTTCCTGAGAAGGAACATCAACGATAGGTTTAAAGATATTTATCTTTGAAACGAGATCTAAATCTCGATTACCAACCTCCACGGCAGCAGCTAGGAGACCTTCTCTTTCGCTAGGAGTTAGATCCGTATCGGCACGATCTCCCATTTTCGGTTTGATGAGAGAGACACCGTTCCGAAGCGCTTCAGCTCTTTCCCGAGCGGAAACATCAAACGCAGCTTTAAGGACTCCTATCCTTGAAATCCTATACTCTGGCGTTTGAGCAAGGGCATAATCAGGCTCGGGCATCGATTCGTGAAGTTTTACGGTTCGTAGCCCACTAGCTTTTATCTCTTGCATAAAATACCTAACTTTTTTGCTTTGCGGAGTCGTTATAAAAAGAATATACCGAAATGAAGCGTAGCGTCGCTTGTATTGAGAAATACGAATTCGTTGCGATCGTCAAAACTACAATTTTTCAGCTTACTTCGGTATACTCATTCGCATTCGGGGTGGCCTTAGGAAAAGCGCCCGCTTCACATAGTCACCTCTTTCACCCTTGGGAAGACTGGCCATCTTGCGGATCAACGCAGTTTTGAGGCCATCAGGCATTTTAGGATCGATAAGCCGAAGAGAGTAATGCAAGACGTCCCCCCTTTCGTGAGCAGGAACCTCACCCAGAGCTTTAAGGTTCTCCGTTGAAAAGCTATCCACCCATTCCAAGGCAAGAGCCGCCTCTTCTTCACTAACAGGCGGCGTACCACTGGCATTAGCTCGGTGCAACTGAACCGCGTCAAAACGATTCATTTTCGGCACGGTCAAAAAAGCTCTGTTTTCAACGACTTCAACTCTTTCCTGGGCGGAAACATCATCCACAGCTTTAAAGATTTTTATCTTTGGAACCGTATGCGGGTCTCGATTAATAACTTCCAAGGCTGTGGCTGTGACAATATCTTTTTCGTTCTCTTGATCAATAACACGATTCAGCACTGATTGGTGAATTCGTGTGTTTTGTGCGCTATTAATTCTTGTCGGTTGCATAAAATATCTAACCTTTTCCTTGCTTTGTGGAGGCACTATAAAACAAAACAAATCGGAAAGCAACCGTTTTGCAGATGCGATCCTTTTTCCCCGTTGAGGACGAAAAGAGGAAAAAGACCACATCTACAGAAAAACAGTTGCTTTGTCATTTATTTTTTTTATAATCGCTCCACAAAGTAAAAAAAAGGTTAGGTGTTTTATGCAACCGATAAGAATCGATAGCACACGAAACACAGGAATTCACCAAGCTGCGACTGCTAGTACACCTCCACTCGTTCAGCAGAAGAGAGCTGTTGTTTCAGCCGCTGCCATGAAAGTTATTAATCAAGACCCGGATAGCGTTTCAAAGACAAAGATCTTTAAACCTATGATTGTACCCCAAAAGATATGACTGCTGTCTTGCGGGTTATTACTAAAGGAAGGAGCTCTTTTGACAAAAGTTACATCATTAGAGCTATTAACGATATGCGTGTGCCTGTTAGCGAAGCAGATGTTGTTCTTGCCTCAAATGCTTTTGATGAAGGAATGGACACCGCTGAAAGGGTGGAAATCCTTAGAGCCATGATGGATGTTCCTGAACAGAAAAGAGATCAAGTGATTACGAGCGCTGCTCGTTTCATCACACGACAAATGCCAATTGCTGAAAAAGTTTACACGATTCGAACGATTGCAGGTTTTTTTGGGCCTGTTAGCGAAGAAGATGTTGCTCTTACCTTGTTGGTTATTGATCCAGATATGGGAAGTTTTTCAAGGATGCTGATCTTTAGAGCTGTCATGGATATTCCGGCTGGGGAAAAAGAGGACGTCATCCTTCAAGCGGTTAAGCTCATGCATTTTCTAATGTATGCTTATGACAGGGAAGCGGTCATCCGCCGCATGACCGGTGTTGTTGCCGGCCAAAGAGCTGACTATGTCCAAATGTGTAGAGCAGGGGGACAAGCTCAAAATGATCGGTTTGCAGCAGCTGTTAACGCAAAAATTGTTACTTCTGTCTTGAAGGTTATGACTAAAGATATGGATGCCTCATCAAGGACTCAGCTGTTTAAGGTCATGAATGATGTTCCCGAGGAGAAAAGGGTTCGAGTTCGGTTAGGTGCGCTACTTCTTTAATCGTACCAGGAAAGAGACTTGATGAAATCGTCTCCACGATCCAAACGATTGCTGGTATTTCTGAGCCTGTTACCGAAAAAGATGTTGCTCTTACCTTGCGGGTTACTCGTCCAGATATGAGTAGCTTTTCAAGGATGGAGATGCTTAGAGTTATCATGGATATTCCGGCTTTGGAAAGAGAGCACGTCATTGATTCCGCGGTTCAGCTCATGGATGATCAAATGGGTCTTTACGAAAGAAAAATGGTCATCCGCCGTGTCGTCGGTATGGTTTCCGATCAAAGAGCTGAATATAGCTAAACAAGCTGAAAAATTGGATTTGGACCTCGCCAAAGCCTCGGAGGTGGACGATTGCAACTTAGCCGTATTTCTCAATACGAGCGACTTTGCGATAAGATCGAACCGCGAGGACACTTTCGCGACCGCCCAAATCCAATTTTTTCAGCTCATTTGGGTATATGTCCAAAAGTATAAAATGGGGGCAGGCTCAAAATAATCGTTTCGCAAAAAATAAATTTATAAATTTAATTACTAGTATTGTGTAAACTGTCCCTCTGTAAAAGGAGAGATCTATACTTAACTGAACTGAAACATGGAAAGGGTGGACGATCACCGCTAGCCCGTATTTTTTTCGATAAAATTCAACCTTGAGGCTTTGGCGGGGTCCAAATTCCAATTTTTCAATTCACTTTGGTATAAGTGGAGATTTGTTTTTTTTGAGTTGCATTTTTATCTTTTCGACAATTAGAAAAAAGCGAAGGAGAGTTAGAGAGGGTGCTGCAAAATTTTCTGAGTAATTTATTTGAGGAGTTGAAATTGGGGGATGTCCCTAGTTTAGATAAAGAGGCATCGTGCCACTTTAAAATATCTGATTTAGATATTGAGTTGAAACAGTTAAGCCTCGTCGGAGTCTACTTCTGTTCCAATCTTGAGCCACTGCCTCAAAAAAATCAGGAAAACTTTTTGCTTTCTTTGATGGAGGCAAACTTCATTGGACAAGGAACCGGAGGCGCGACAATAGGGTTGAAAGAAGATGAGAGTTGCTTAGTGCTTTCATCGATTTTTCCTTATGAAATGGAGTATCAAATTTTCAGAGAAAACCTTGAAACGTTTGTTAATTTTGTTGCCTATTGGAAGAAACAAATCGTTCAACATGACTTAAAAATGTAATTCAGGGTATGATCATTAAGTTCGGGATTTTGGCTAAGCCCCAAAGCCCAGTTTTTCAGATGATTAAAAACGACATCAAAAACACGAGAAGATGGCAGGATATTTAATTGGGAAAGAGGGGCCTCTAGCGGGTCTTGTCCTTCGTTTCGAGGAAGGGACAGAGTGGGTTATCGGAAGAGATCCTGATGTGGTTAGTTGGGTTTTAGAAGATCCAAAAGTTTCCAGAAAACACGCCATTTGTCGGTTGGTTTCAGGAGAGTTTATCTTTGAAAATTTAAGTGGTATTAACCCAGCGACGCTAAATGAGGAAGAGGTTGTGGAACCGGTTGCCTTAAAGGAAGGGGATGTTGTCCGGATTGGAGATACCTTTTTTCAGTTTTCCCACACAGCCTCATTAGAGGAAAAAAACGATTTATCGGCGATCCCTACTCTTTCGATGGAAGAGTCATCCGACCTTTCCTCTGTATCGGTTGAGTCCCCTGATGAAATACACCATTGGATGATAAAGGTGATTACAGGCCCAAACACGGGTGGTGAGTTTTATATGCGTGGAGGGAAAAGTTATATTTTAGGTAAGGATGTCGCGCTTTGCGATGTTTTGCTCCAAGATCTTAGTGTTTCGAGGCAACATTCTAGAGTGTCTGTTGACGATAATGATGAAGTTTTTATTGAAGATTTAGGGAGTCGAAATGGGACGTGGGTAAATGGAAAAATCATAACTGAACGGCATCTTTTGAAATCGGAGGACCTTGTCGTCGTAGGAACGACCTCTTTTCTTGTTGTTGATCGGGATCAAATTCGTGAAACCTTGATTTCAGAAGTTCCACAATTAACGATAAAGCCGGACGGCTCCCTTGAAAGAGAGGGTTCGGATGCAAAAGGTTGGGCAGGGATGGCCGTTGTTAAGAGGCATCTTGTTTTTATGGGAATTTTGGGGGTTGTTTTATTGACGTTATTGATAGGGGTTGTCTTACTCTTCCAAGGTAAGCCCGTTATTGTTCCCCATAAACATGAAACAGAACAACTGGCTGAAATTATCAAAAAATATACAGACATTCAGTACTCTTACAAAGAGGGGTCAGGGAAGTTATTTCTTATGGGGCATGTCATTACCCCTGTTGAAAAGCAAGAACTTCTTTATCAATTAAATGGTCTCTCTTTTTTAAATAATATTAATGAAAGCGTTGTGATTGATGAGTATGTATGGGATAACGTCAATGCTCTTTTAACGACGAATTCGGCCTGGCAGGGGGTCTCTATTCACTCTCCTGTTGCTGGAAAGTTTGTTCTGCGTGGTTATCTCGAGACCCTTGAACAAGCGCAAGCGTTGACAGAGTACCTCAATATGAATTTTCCGTATCTTGACTGTCTTGAAAATCAGGTCGTGATTGAAGTGAATTTGAAAATGCAAATAGAAAGCTTATTAATTGCCAAAGGTTTTAACAACGTTCAATACCAGCTTTCTGACGGTGAAGTGGTCCTTTCAGGTCGCGTTGATGGAAAAGATCAGTCTAAATTTGAGTTGCTGCTCAAAAAGTTAAATGCGCTCCCCGGGATAAGAGTTCTAAAAAATTATGTCGTTTATATGACAAAAGAGAGTTCTTTGGTTGACCTTAGTGATAAATATAGAGTAATGGGGTACTCCAAAAAAGATGGGAAAAATGAGTTTATTGTCATTAATGGAAAAATCTTAGCTTTGGGAGATAATTTAGATGGAATGGTCATCATTCAAATCTCAACGACATTAATTTTACTTGAAAAAGATGGATTAAAATTTAAAATTAATTACAATCTGCAGTAAAGGAGAAGGGGTGTCTCTATGTATGGATTAGAAAAGAAAAAAGTTCCGGCGTTCGAATTTGATCTAGAAAAGGAATTGAAAGGTGATGTAAATAAAGTTCGAAGTTTATTAGCAACGACTGAAGAAAAAACCAAACAGATAAAAGAACAGCTTCGTTTGGGTGCAAGGGGTCCTGATTTGGATAATCTAGGGATTCTTTTTCATGGATATACAGCTTTAAAAAAAGTGCTTAACAAGTTCCTCTAGCCGAGGAGTTTAGGAGAGGATAATGGCAGATCAGCAACGGCCGCTGAGTATTTGGTGTTCGCTTTCTTTTGGAGATTTGATCGATTCGTATAAGAAAATTCAGAGTGGGCTAATGGTGCAAGTCAAGGCGCTTGCTAGCCGAGCTTCTGTTGCAACCCCGGGTCGATTTTTACTTTTGCAGTTCCAAATGGGTCAGGTAACTCAGATTGGCGACACGATCTCAAATGTGATTGCTCAAATACAATCAATGATTAATAGCTCTGTACGTAACCAAAAAACATCTTAAAAATGTTTAAAATAAGTGGGGTAACTTAAAATGGGACCAGCTCAACAGTACGAGGCTGACTTCATTCTTTTTGTTGAATCGGGATTTATTGCCGCCAGCCAGGCGGATGAAGATTCAGCTTTAAAGCTATTTCGGGCAGCCCAATTTCTTGATCCTAAAAACCATCTACCTAAAATAGGGTTTGGGTATATCCATTTTTTGAAGTTGGAGTTGCAGAAGGCATCTCGTCACTTTGAAGAGGTTTTAAAAGAGAATCCCAACAATGAGATGGCTTCTGCCCTGTTAGGTCTTACCATAGCCATGACAGTTAAAGAGGTAAATAAGGGGGAGAAAATCCTTGAAGAGGTATTAAAAAATACGGAAGATGGAACGGTAAAGGAGATGGCGTCGACAGCGATCTCTTTCATAGAGCGGTTCATTAAAAAACAGCCAACGCCGGCTCAAATTACGCCTAAAGCGAAGAAAGAGAAGAGGAAATGATGGGTGGTCCTGATGATATTTCTGAATTAGAGGGTGTTCGAAAGGTAGGGAATGAATACCGGGACATGAAAACCCCGACCCGTTCTTTCGAGGCTTTTATGGACAAGGTTGAAGGGCGGGCTCCCTCTCCTGATAAAACTTCCGGCCTTTCCCCTTTTGACATGTTTCAAAAACAGGGTCTTTTAGCTGTAGGGCCTACTTTTGATGATCTGCTTTCTCAGGCGAAGTCGGCTCATGCAACTTTGGGTGATATGAGCTCTGATTTGCATAATAAAAGCTTGAAGTTAAAGTCTCATCAACGGCAAATGCTCCGTAATAAGCTTTCAACGGCTAACGATCGACTGCATGAGATCAGCAAAACGCTGGGGGTTCCTTCAGCCGATGAAAAGGTAGAGCCATCCGGAAAGGGTGGCTCTATTATGGAAAGATTTCTGAATCTTATTAACAACGGACAAACGAACCTAATGAATATTCAAAATCAGGTGATGGCTCTTAAAGATAATGAAGGTTCTTTTAATCCTGCTAATCTTCTTTTCATTCAAGCTAAGCTTGGACATGCTCAGCAAGAGATTGAGTATGCTTCTGTTATCCTTTCTAAGGCCGTTGAAGGCCTGAAAATCATGATGAACACGAATATACAGTAATGGATAAAGGTTTTCATGTTGATGACCTTCTTTCTCATCTAGAAGATCTCGAGTTAACAACGGTTCACGGTCGGATTACTGAGGTCGTTGGGATGTTGATTCGGGCTATCGTACCTGAAGTAAAAATGGGAGAAGTTTGTCTTATTAAAAGAGAAGGGGAATCCCCTTTAATGGCTGAGGTTGTGGGGTTTACCAAGGAGGAAGTGTTTTTGTCCCCTTTGGGAGATATGATGGGTATTGGTCCTAAATCTGAAGTTATACCGATGCGGACACCGATGCAAATTAAGGTTGGCCCTCAGTTGTTAGGTCGCATTCTCAATGGAATTGGTGAGCCTATTGATGAAGAGCTAAATGGTCCGCTAGTTTTAGATTCGTATTATCCCGTTATGAACCCTCCTCCAGATCCTTTAAAGCGGAAAATGATCATTAGCCCTCTCTCAACCGGGGTTCGTGCTATTGATGGTGTTCTTACGGTTGGGGAAGGGCAACGGGTTGGTATTTTCTCTGCTCCTGGTGTCGGTAAGTCAACACTTCTTGGTATGATTTCTCGTTATGCTATTGCCGATGTCAATGTTATCTCGTTGATCGGGGAGAGGGGAGAGAAGTTCGAGAGTTTATTGAAAATGATTTAGGAGAAGAGGGTCTTAAACGATCTGTTATCATCGTCTCTACTTCTGATCAAGCGCCTCAGATGCGCTTAAATGCCGCTTATGTTGGGACGGCAATCGCTGAGTATTTTCGAGATCAAGGGAAGTCGGTTATTTTGATGATGGATTCGGTGACCCGTTATGCTCGGGCTGTTAGAGATATTGGGTTAGCGGCTGGAGAGCCTCCCGCTCGTGCTGGGTATACGCCTTCTGTTTTTGCAACCCTGCCCCGGCTTTTAGAGCGATCTGGAAATTCTGAAAAAGGTTCTATTACGGCTTTTTATACGATTTTAGTGGCGGGAGACGATATGAACGAGCCAGTCTCCGATGAGGTTCGCTCTATTCTTGATGGGCATATCATCTTATCAAGTGAGCTTGCGCATCGATCGCATTTTCCAGCTATTGATATTCTTAGCTCTATCAGTCGTGTTTTACCTAACATCACGGAGAAAAGTCATCTTCAGCTTATTAGTAAACTACGTGAAGTTCTTGCCAATTATAAAAAAAATGAGATGTTAATTAGAATTGGTGAATATAAGCCTGGATCTGACAAAGACGCCGATTTTTCGATTAAATACATTGACAGAGTGACGAAATTTTTGAAACAGGCTGTGGATGAGCGGTGTTCTCTTCAACAAGCTTTGCAGCAGCTTTCTTCTTTGTTTTAGATGGTGGAGCCATCCGACACCTATCCTCTAGAACAACTTATCCTGATAAAAAAAAGGCGGTTGGAAGAGGCGGAGAAAATATTATCCCAAAAAAAAATTCTTTTATCCCAAGAGCAAGAAAAGCTTGTTTCTTTAGAAAAAAAATTGGAACAAGTCAAAGACCACTATAAGGCTAAGTTGACTCAATTACGAGAAAAGCTTGATGAAGGGGCTCCAATTGAGCTGATTCAACAGATGAAACGGTACTTGGAAAGCACAGCAAAAGATCTTAAGAGAGAGGAATTTAAGGTAGAAGGACAGAAGAAGAATGTTAAACTTGCTGAAGAACAGGTGAGGTTGGCTAGGGAGGTGTTGTTCAAAAAACAAAAAGATGTTGAAAAGCTTAATATGCATCAAACCGTATGGAAGAAAGAGAATCGATACCTTCATGAAAGGAAAGAGGGGATCGAAAATGATGAAATGGGGAGCTCCAAGCATGTGTTAAAAAAAATCAAAACGGACCGGAAAAAGAATATACCGAAATGAGCTGAAAATTTGGATTTGGACCGTCGCGAAAGTCCTCGCGGTTGGATCTTGTTGCGATCGTCCAACCGCGAGGCTTTGGCGAGTTCCAAAACCAAATTTTCAGCTCATTTCGGTATAGTTAAAGCCATTCTGTATGAAAAACAGTTCCTCGTGGTCGATCAGTCCGTTCATAAGTATGAGCTCCAAAGCAATCCCGTTGAGCTTGAATAAGGTTCGCCGGTAATCGAGCAGTCGTGTAACCATCAAAAAAGGTAAGGCCAGCAGCTAAACAGGGAACTGGGATTCCCATCTGTATAGCCTCGGTCACGGTCTCTCTCCACCCCGCTAAAGAGCGACTAATTTCTTGGCAAAAAAATGAATCTAAAAGAAGCGTTGAAAGATCGTGTTGTTTGGAAAAAGCTCGCTGAATATCACTTAAAAAGCGACTTCGGATAATACAGCCTCCCTTCCAAACAAGGGCGATTTTCCCATAGTTGAGATTCCATTGCCTCGCTGTTGCAGCCCCCTTCATAAGCATAAAGCCTTGGGCGTAACTCACTATTTTAGCTCCATAGAGAGCTTTTTCGACATTATTAATGAAAGACTCTTTTTCAACGGAAAGAGGTTTTTTAGAGACGTTATATAAAATGGAAGCTCGAACCCTTTCATCTTTTAATGAAGAAAGGGCGCGGGCCGACACCGATTCTGCGATTAAGGTAACGGGGACCTCAAGGTCAAAAGCGCTGATTCCCGTCCATTTTCCCGTCCCTTTTTGCGCTGCGATATCGAGCACCTTATCAAGAAGAAGAGAGCCATCTGTATCAAAAATTCCAAGAATATGAGAGGTGATCTCGATTAAATAACTATTCAGCGCTCCCTTATTCCATTTATTAAATAAGTGCTGCAATTCGGCTGGTTTCATACTTAATCCATCGCGAAGAATTTGATACACCTCACTAATGAGCTGCATGTCGCCATATTCGATTCCATTGTGAACCATTTTGACATAATGTCCGGAACCGCCTTCCCCTATCCACTCACAACAACAGGCGCCATCTTCTGCTTTGGCAGCAATAGCTTGAAAGATCGGCTTGATATGAGGCCAGGCTTCGATATTTCCTCCGGGCATGATAGATGCCCCATGACGAGCCCCCTCCTCTCCACCTGAAATTCCAGATCCAACGAATAAAATTCCCTTGCTTTTTAATGCAGCCACTCTTCTTTCTGTATCGGTAAAATGGCTATTTCCTCCATCAATTAAAATATCACCCTTTTCAAGAAAGGGGAGAGAATCTTCTATTAGTTCATCGACGGGGTTACCCGCTTTTACCATGAGCATCACTTTACGAGGTCGTTTTAGACGAAGAAAAAGATCTTTAAGGGAATAGACACCTTCTACTGAAGTGGCTTTAGCAGGTCCTGATAAGAAGTTGTCGACCTTAGAAGTTGTCCGGTTAAAGACGACAACCTTGTACCCATGATCATTCATATTCAGAACTAAATTTTGCCCCATAACAGCAAGACCGATAACGGCAATATCTGCTTCCATTTTTTCCTCCAAAATCCGAAGAATATCATATGTTAGCAAAAAAAATAGAAAACCATTATTCTTTTGTTCATGATGGATGACACATCAAAAATTCCGGGGTTGGTTCCACATGATCCCCTTAGACTTCCTCGTGATTCCACCCCACCCAGCCAAAAGAAGTTTCAAGATTTAATGCGTGTTAAGGACACAGAGGATAAGCAAAAAAAGAAAAAAAAGCAGAAAGAAGAGATTAATGAAGAAAATAAGATCGCCTTGCGTATGGGGGCAATTGCTTCTGATAAAAATGTCGATAGGGCTACGAACATAAAAGAATTTTCTAAAGATAAAAAAAAAGTAGAAGGGAGTACGAAAAAGCAAACTCAGGGTGAAAAAGATCATGAAGAGGCGGTAATAAAAATGGGGGGAGTGGTTCATCAGGTTGCAGAGGAAAAGCCCGTCCGCGTTGATGAGAATAATGAAAATCAAGTCAAGCCGGCCGTTTCGAGCAAAGGAGGAGAAAGAGATTTTTCAATGGATTTTCCTAAAGCTGAGATAAACCTAGAAAAGGTGGTTCAAACCGAAAAAAAAGTAGCCGAGGAAGCGGAGGTTAAAGCAAGCAAAGAAATTGAAAAAAGGTCTGAGATGGACAAGAGACCTCTCTCTCCTTCTTTCCCCGTTTCCGTTTTATCGGTCCCAGAAACGCTTTTTATTGCTGCCTCACCGGCCGTGGCCCCTTCTTACACCTTCCTAAGTAGTGAGATGCTTGCCCTTTTTGAGCGTATGGTGGGCGTGATGACGATTATGCAGACAGAGAGGAAAGGGATTACCGAGATGACGGTTTATCTGGGTACGCCTGAATTCGGTTCTTCAGTTTTCTTCGGCTCTCGCATTGTCATTACAGAGTTTGACACCGCCCCCCTTTCTTATAACATAGAATTTTTTGGAAATGAAAGAAGTAGCTCGCTTTTTGAAAGAAACATAGGAAAGCTTAAAACTGCTTTTGATCGTGGGGGGTACCGATTTCGCGTTCACGATATCCGGTCATCTCTCGGACCTTTGGGAAGAGAGGACGAGTCGGAAGAGAAAGAAAATTAATCATCCGATTTTTGAGTTGGAGATAAGTTTTTTAGACCCATATAAAACAGGGGAAGTGAAATCAAAATCAGAAGAAACCAATAATTCCCGTTGATTTCAAGAGAGATGGTACCATCAGTTGAGAACAAAAATTCGAGAATTCCAAGAGTGAGAAGGTAGCCTCCGGTCGTTAAAGAAAAGATTGGCCAAAAAAATCGGTCATCCCCTTTTTTTTTGTTCTGAGAATCGGGAACGGGGCTATTACCTGAGGAGCGGGGTGGATAGAGAGGGTCTGGAGAGGAGGAAGATTTGCTTGAGTAGGATGGGGGGGTGTACAGGGCTGAAAAGTTCTGTTGGGTGGCCTGTTGCATTGCAAAGCAGTAGGGGCACTTTGTTGCATCGAGAGGAATTCTTCCATCGCAGTTAGGGCATAATTTATGACGTTCATTAGCTTTCATGCTAATCTTAATTGTATCGCTTTTGTATATATACTCAAAGAGTAAATAAGGTGTGAGATGATGAAAAAAGAGTGTTTTGACTTGATTGTCGTTGGGTCTGGTCCTGGGGGTTATATTGCAGCGATCAAAGGAGCACAACGAGGGAAAAAAGTAGCTTTAGTGGAAAAACGGTTTTTAGGGGGTACCTGTCTGAATGTCGGTTGTATTCCTACAAAGACGTTGATTGCTCACGCAAAAGTAGTGAAAAAAATAAAGCATGCCGCTGATTTTGGCATCTCAACAGGAGCTATTTCCATTGATTTTTCAAAAATGAAGGAGCACAAAGATAAAGTCGTTTCTCAAATTCGTAAAAGCCTTGAAGGCTTGATCCGAGCGAACGGAGTCGAAATTATCCGTGGAGCCGCTTCTTTTGTTAGCCCGCAAGAGCTGAAGATTGAGGGAGAAGATGAGGGAGTTATTCAAAGCGAGAAGATCATTATAGCAACCGGATCGGATCCTTTAGAAATTTCTGCTTGTCCTTGTGATCATCAACGGGTGTTTAACTCTAGTTCGATCCTTGAGCTGAACAAGTTGCCTGAGTCGCTTATTATCATTGGAGGAGGGTATATTGGTTGTGAATTTGCTTCGCTTTACGCAGAGCTGGGCGTAAAAGTAACCCTTTTGGAGGCTCTTCCTTTGCTAGCTGCCGCGCAAGGTAAAATTGTCTCTGAATCATTAAATAGCAGTTTTAAAAAACAGGGGATTACCGTTCAGGTTGGTGTTACCGTTACTGGTATTCAGGTAGAGAATAATCAGGTTGTCGTTCAGATTCAAGGGGGGGATTCCATCAAAGGAGAGAGTGTTTTGGTTGCTGTTGGTCGTAAGGTGGTATCGGATGGTCTTGGTCTTGAGAAAATAGGCATTGCCGTGAATGAGCGGGGAGCCGTTATCGTGAATGACAAAATGGAAAGTAATATTCCTGGCGTTTACGCTATCGGAGATATTACGGGTCGAGCGATGCTGGCTCATGTTGCTTCTCATGAGGGGATTGTTGCTGCTATGAATGCTACAGGGGGTGAGGCAAAAATGCATTACCAGGCTGTTCCTGCTGTGATTTTTACCTTGCCTGAGATCGCTATGGTCGGTCTTACTTTAGAGCAGGCTATTGAAAAAGGATACGAGGTCGCTGAGGGGAGGTTCCCTTTTCGAGCCTTAGGGAAATCGGTTGCCTCTATGGAAACGGAAGGATTTGCTCAGGTTATCATTGATAAAAAAACAGGTCAAATTTTAGGGGGGTTAGTGATAGGAGAAGAGGCCTCTTCATTGATAGCGGAGGTAACGGTTGCAATGACCAATGAGCTTACCGCAGACTGCATCGTGGAGACAATCCATGCTCACCCGACTCTTTCGGAGGCCTGGCTAGAAGCAACTTGGATGGCCCTTGATATGCCTCTGCATCTTCCACCTAAACAGCGAAAAAATCGATGACAAGTAAAGAGGCTTCTTCAGCAAAATTAAGAGTTTTAAACACACTTCCTGAAAATCCTGAACAAGGAAAAGGCCGCTTTCCGTCGTGGCTTCATCGAAGAATTCCGGTGGGGGGTGAGCTTTTTAAGACAGAGGCAATTGTTAAGAAGTATCGGTTAAACACGGTTTGTGAAGAGGCAAAATGTCCTAACCGACTTCATTGCTATTCCAATAAAACAGCAACTTTTCTGGCTTTGGGTAAAGCTTGTACAAGAAACTGTGGATTTTGTGACATTGATTTTACTAAACAACCGCGGCCTCCTGAGGAGGATGAGCCCTTTCGTATTGCCTGTTCCGTGAAAGAGCTTGGTTTAAAGCACGTTGTCATCACAATGGTTGCCAGAGATGACCTTATCGATGGGGGAGCCGATCACCTGTCTCAGATTATTAAAAAAGTTAGATGGATCAATGAAGGGTGCTCTGTTGAAGTGCTTGTTTCCGATTTTGACGGAAATTTTGAAGCCATTGAACGGGTTCTTGATGAACACCCTGAGGTTTTTAATCATAACATCGAAACGGTACGACTTCTAACCCCTAAAGTACGTCATAAGGCAACGTATGATAGAAGCTTAGAGGTGTTACGGTACGCTAAAAAGTCGAGAAAGGTAGATCTTGTCAAATCGGGAATTATGGTGGGGCTTGGAGAGACGGAAACACAAGTATTAGAAACTCTCCAAGATCTGAAAGATGTTGGGTGTGATATCGTTACTATTGGACATTATCTGCAAGCAAATATTCGTAAACTAAGAGTAAAAGCATTTATTTCTCCTGAGCAGTTTAAGAGATATGAAGAATTTGGGTATCGTATCGGCATCACCGAGATTTACTCGGGTCCCTTTGTGAGATCTTCTTTTAATGCAGGAGAAATTGCCTCATCAACAAAGCAAAAAATTTATACCGAAATGAATTGAAAACTTGGAGTACTGCTTTTCAGCTCCCTTCGGTATAACTTTTAAAGAGCAGGGCAACCATTGTGGTATGACGATATTTTGTTTTATCTCTTCGATGGGAGTAAAACCCCATAGGGTGGCAACGCGTGCAGAGTTGAGCGATTTCGATTTGATCAGAAGGAACTCCTGCCTTCATTAATTGAGAACGGCTGATTTTCCAAAGATCAAAGTGAAAAGATTTTACTTGAAAAGGAAGAAATTGAGAGGGTAGCTCTTGTTGATGGTTCAAAAATTCTGCACAGCAAGGGCCCAGACTTGGAGAGATCCCAACAAATAGGTTAGAGGGGAGTGTACCAAAAAGGTCTTTCATTTTTAAAATCGCTTTGCCATAGATGTCTTGTACGTTTCCTCTCCATCCTGCGTGAATGCAGCCAATGCTTCTGGTCACAGGATCATAGAAGATCGCCGCTTGACAGTCTGCATGGGTAACTAAAAGAGCATAATTCTGTTCCTGTGTTACAACTCCATCGTACTGAGAGCTTTCTTCATCAGGGGGGATGGCAGCAACAAAAGAGCCGTGGCTATGCTTGGCTTTAATAAATTTCATACCCTCTAGGGCATCGTTTTCTTCTCCTTGTCGTAAAAAGATTGCTTGTTTAATTTCAGGAAATTGTTGTAAAACTTCAAACTCTTAGCCATTCAAAGCTTTTATTTTTTTTATGAAGCACCTACTATACCCAAATAACTTGAAAAACTGATTTTAGTGTAAAAACCCTTTATTGTATCGATGAACTCACGGTTGCCGATTTTTTTATTTTTTATACTTTTTTTTCAAAAAGGGGGTTCAACTCTTCCTGATTTTGATAAACCTCAGCACGCGAAATCGCTCATTATTATCGACCCTGGGCATGGAGGTCCCGATGAAGGGGCTAAGATGAAGACCATTATGGAAAAAAAGCTTGCTTTACAAACCTCTTTTTTTGTCAGGAGGTATCTATATGAGTTGGGATATCGAGTGATTATGACAAGAAGTAAGGATAGCTTTATCCCACTAGCTCGCCGTGTTTCCATTGCTAATAATACCCACGCCGCGTTATTTGTCAGCGTGCACTACAACTCATCTCCTTCACCTGAGGCCTATGGGGTGGAAATTTTTTATTGTCATTCCGGGAATTCAAAGCGCGTTCAAGAGTCAAAAAAATTGGCCGCTCTAACGTTAAAGCAGCTTACCTTCCAAACGAATGCCTTTTCTCGGGGTGTTAAAAGTGGTAATTTTTATGTCATTCGAGAATCGAGCGTCCCGGCTATCCTTGTTGAAGGTGGGTTTATAACGAATGATCAAGAGCGGTCTAACCTTAAAGATTTAAAATATCTTGAAAAAATAGGAAAGGGAATAGCCTTAGGAATCGACACCTACTTGAGAAGTTGCTCCTCGACTACTTAAAAAACGACACGGGACTATACCGAAGTGAGCTGAAAATTTGGTTTTGGAACTCGCCAAAACCTCGGGGTTGGACGATCGCAACTAGCCCGTATTTCTCAATACGAGCGACGTTCCGATAAGATCCAACCGCGAGGACTTTCGCGACGGTCGAAAATCAAATTTTCAGCTCACTTCGGTATATTTAAAAAATGATTTGGAAGTCGTCCTCGGCGCGAGTTGAACGCGCGACCTGTCGCTTAGGAGGCAACCGCTCTATCCACCTGAGCTACGAGGACAGAAAGGGAATGAGTATATCCTTAATAGTGATGAATGACTAGATCTTTTTTAAGTTCATCACAAAGATCCAAACTCGAGGCTTTGGCAGGTTTCAAAACCAATTTTTCGGTTCACACAGGTATAAAAATCGATTTTTGTTAAAGGGACACTACTTTTTTGACGAGTTTTCTTCTTAAAAAAAATAAAAACGCCGGCCCCAATCACCACCAGGATGACCCCACCGACTTGGCACTAACGGGCTAGATGGGCGTAATAGTTTGCTCCCTCTTCTCCCGCATTAATTTTTTCTTGAATTCCGCTCATGGCGGTTTTCCCAACCTGTTTTGTAATGGGAGTAAGGGAAAGAATAGAACTTCCCCTGTCCAATCCTTTTTGGGCATCTGAAATTTTTTTCCTTCCCTCCTTGACTAAGCCATTGATGTAGCTACCGAAAACAAGAAGAACGATCCCAAAAACTCCTAAAATCAATCCTAGTATTCTTTTAAGATTCAAAAAAACTCCTAACCCAAACCAATTCTTGAGGCGGTTTTGAGTCTGATTCTTTTATTCTCAAGAAGAGAAAATAATGTAAAGAATATTTTTTCAAAATACTAAATATCTAATACCATGCCATTTTTGGATGGCTTGGAGAGTTCGGTCAGGAGCTAAGACAGCACAAAAGGTTTTTCCAACTAATTTTCGAATGATTATGCTGTTAGGTTGGTTTTAAGATTTTTTACATCCGCACTTTTATTTTCAGCCTTATCCGACGGATCTGAAGTCTGCGCCGCGGAGGAGGGTCGGTTAGGGAGGGGGGTGTAGTTTCAGTTTCACCTTTTTCTGATTGATCCAAGGCCTGCGCTTCTGGTGGTGAAGCTTCCAATGAAGAAAGGGGGGCACTAGGCTTCAGTAGGTTGGTTAGCAGCTTCAGTTAAAGTGAGAAATGCTTTAGCTTTTTCACGATTTTGTAGATGGAGAGCATTAAATTTTTCAGAATCGTAAGAAAAGGTGAGGTTCCAAATAATGGAAATAAGGGAGATGAGAAAGATGGAAGCGGTTATTGCCGTTAAAATGTAAAACTCCAAAAGAGCTAATGAAATTGAAAAAATTACGGAGGAAAAACAAATAATGTTGAGGCCCTTCATGCTAATTTTGTCCGCTAACTATTCTTTCAATCTGAAGTTGATTATTAAAAACAATTTTAAAAATTTCAAAAAGCTGGGTCTCTTGTTCCTTTCGCTGGGGATAACAATCTCTCCATACTTTTTCTGGTGACAGCCTTTCGAAATAGGCTATATTGGCTTCTCTAAGTTGGTAATTTTTCCAGTTAAAAGTCGCGCAGCTATTCAAGGAGACTTTATCCTTCGACGAGACCTTATCCTCTGATTGAAAAGAAGAAATGAAACTTTGTACTGAAGAAGCGTTTTGAAAAGAATAGTTTGTTAAGTTAATTGTTGTCAATATAAACCTACTGTAATGATTTGTGAAGGAATAGAATATAATAATAAAAATCAAATGTCAATTAAAAACCAGTTTGATTCATTTATCACAAACAACGATAAGCGAAATGATTTGCTTTGCTGAAAAATTGGATTCGGACGTCGCGAAAGCCCTCGCGGTTGGATCTTGTCCCCCAAGTTTTCAGCTCACTTCGGTATAATTAGGAACAAGTCTATGTTTGATCTGCTGGTTAAATCTTTTGTGAATAGCGTAGTTGTTAGCTCTATTGCTTTTGAATTCGACGAGCATCGTCTGATTTTTTATAAAAAGTTGAGCAAGGGGAAGGGGATTGGATAACGAAAGATAGGGGAGTTGGAAGAATTTGGCAATAGCTTCAAAATTCCATGGATGCGCAAGGGCTGCATATTCCTCTGTAAATTTTTTTTCTTGAGCATACGGCAAAAAGGAAAAAATTCCACCACCTTGGTTATTAATGATAATGAAAATAATAACACTCTTACTCCTCTGCAGTTGAGCTAAAGAATTAAGATCATGCAGGGCTGCTAGGTCTCCTATCACAGCAACAAGGGGGGAATCGATCCCTTCGGCAATTCCTATTGCTGTGGCGATATTGCCATCGATCCCAGAAGCCCCTCTTTTTCCGAAGATACAACCTCGAGGAGAGGGGGGAAAAAAAATTGTTCAGCGTCACGGATTGGCATGCTATTAGCAAGAAAAAGTGCAAAGTGAGGAGGAAGTTCGGATTGTAAAAAACGAATAACCCCTGGCTCAGATTCAGAAGGGATATATTCATCAACACAACTGTTGATGAGATTGCTCATTTCTTTCCATTGATTTATCCATGGGGTGTTTTTTGACTCAGCTAAAAAATTTGTTTTGGAGTCGAATCCTAAATTTTTCAGAATGGCTTCGCAAAAAAAGGCTGGCTCACACTGAACTCGATGGGTTAATTGATGTTCGGGATCAAATCGGTGAGGTTGGTCAGCAATCATTGCATAAGTTCTAACGGCTCCATTTTTAATCCAAAGAAGAACGATTTTTGAAATCAGACGATCTCCGAAATGAAGAATGCATTCAGGCTTAAAATTTGGCCCCACGTTCTCAAGAAGAGTGTTGTAATAGGGAATGATATTAGGGTGACCGCACCGAAGGCCTGAAAGAATATCGGGTAGGATGGGCCAACCGAGTTGTTCTGATAAGGCGTAGATGGGTCGTCGTGAAACGGAAGAACTCAACGCTCCCACAATGATGACGCCTCGTTCATAAGAAAGCAATTTTTTGCTCCATTGATCAATCGTAGAAGGCGAAAGTGTTGAATAAGCCGTTTCATAATAGGTTGATGCAGAAGGGGTTATACGATCGATGGGTAATAAAAAGGGTTCACGAAATAGGCAGTTAAGGTGGACAGGCCCCTTGGGTGCTCGGGTCGCCTTGTGTATTGCTTGGGCGATTGTTGACCCGATGAAACCGTTGAGAAGGAGGGGATCAAAACAGGGGATTTCAACGTACCACCGAACATAATTTCCAAAAATTTTAACTTGATCACAAGTTTGATTGGCGCCGCAATCACGCAATTCATGAGGACGGTCTGCCGTGATGACAATTAATGGGACTTCTTCGAGGGAGGCCTCTACGAATTGCTGGAAAAAGGTTTGCAACAGCGGTTCCAGAAGTGACAACTAGGGCAACAGGAGTTTTGGAACTTTTTGCATACCCATAGGCATAAAAAGCGGCGCCTCGTTCATCAAAATGGATCATTTTTTCAATTCGATCTTCCTTGTACAGAGCATGAGCAAGAGGAACGGATCGGGATCCGGAGGAGAGGGCAACGGATCGAACACCGTGTTCGACTAAGTGGGCAACAATCTGTTCGGCATGGTCATTACTCATAAACATTCAAAAAAATTTTAAAAAATTAGCAAGTTTGCAATCAAGTTCTTCCCATTCTTTATCACCCCTAGAGCCTTCGACAATCCCTGCTCCAGCAAAAAGGTGCATTTCATTTCCTCGAATCAGGGCGGAACGAATTGCAACGGCTAGATTAGTTTGTTCCGCAGAAATAAGGCCAAAAGCACCTCCATACCAACCCCGATCAATTGATTCCACTTTAGATAAATACTCAAGCGCTTCCTGCTGGGGGTACCCCCCTAACGCTGGTGTCGGGTGTAGAAGGGTTAATAACTTTTTATCATCGACTTCATTTTGAATATGAGCTTCGACCTGTTGATAAAGATGTTGGATTGAGCCAAACAAAATTTGAGATGGAACTCCCCAACGGATATTGTGACAACACTCAGAGAGTTTTTCTCCAATAAATTTTTTTACAAATTCTATTTCTAAAAATTCTTTTTTTGTCCATGCCCCGGAAGGTTTTTTTGTACCTGCTAGCGCTTCAGTTGTTATTGTTTTTTTTTGCCTTTCAAAAAGTTTTTCTGGGCTTACACCAAGAAAAGCGAGATGCGCATCGAGTTGTAAAAGATAAAGAGAGCCATTCTGCCCAAGGGGATTTAACATTTTCAATACCTCTGAAGGATTTAACGGAGCATCAAAGGTAAGGGTTGTTTGACGCGATAGTACAATTTTTTTAAATTCGTCTGCTTTTATTCTTTTAACCGTTTCATCAACCAAACTTTTCCATACCACAAAAGACGGGGTTTCCTGTCGTCGGACTAACTTAGGGATGGAGAAGAGAAGCTTTGTTGGCTGCCAGGCCACTTCCTCAAGAACACCGGGTGAAAAAAAAAGAGAAGGGGGGAAATCGCTCCAAATTCCTCGACAAGAGTGGGGTGAAAAGGCGACCCCTCCAAAGGTGACAGAAGAAGAGGCATAGCCAAAGCCACTCCACGCCCTAGAAGCCCCACGAGGCTTCCAAAAAAATTTTCTGCCGAGAGCTTTCATAACGGTCCAAATCCAATTTTTCAGTTCACTTGGTTTTATGTTTTCTTATCGGCAGAATAAAGGGTAACGATCCCTAACGTAAGTGGGCGGATCTTTATGTCACGGAACCCCGATTCTTGCATCAACTGAGAAAAAGCTTCTCCCTGAGGAAACGTTTGAATGGTTTTAGCAAGGTATGAATAAGCATCCGGATGGGAGGAGAAGAACTTTCCTATGGAGGGGAGGAACTTATTTAAGTAAAATAAATACCCTTTCCGAAGTAATGGAAGTGTGGGGGTGGAAAATTCTAAAACAAGAAGGCGCCCCCCCGGTCGAATAACTCGGTGCATCTCTTGAAGTGCCAGCAAAGGCTCTCCTATATTTCGAATACCGAATGAAATGGTGACGCAGTCAAAGGTGGAGTCCAAAAAAGGGATCTCCGTAGCCGAGGCTTGCAAGAGGGTTGTCGCGTGCTGATACCGTTTTAATTTGGTTTTCCCAATTTTTAGCATATTTTCCGCAAGGTCGATTCCGATGGCTTGATGAAGGTGAGGAGCATGTTTAAAACAAGAGAGCAACTGATCGCCCGTGCCCGTGGCACAGTCCAAAATATGGAGCTTAGGGGAGGAGGGAAGAGAGGCGGCTAACTTCCAGCGCCAGTACCGATCGAAGCCACCCGACAAAATTCGATTGACACAATCGTAACGAGGGGCTATCTGGTTAAACATCTCTGTTATGGTTTCTTTGCTCATTTTACCTAAGATGGCTAGACTGTAGCAGAGCGTATCGATTAAAGAAAACTTTTAAGAGTTTTAGTTGTGAATTTTTTTTTTGAAAAAGGAGTCTATTGCCACCATAGAGACGATAGAGGGGAGGCCGATCATATCACCTGTTTTATCATGGATAAAGAGATCCTTACTGATCCCCCTTGTCCGCTCTCTTTAGCTTTAGATAAGCAGGAGGTGAAATTAGCAAAGCAGTGGAAAGGGGTTGTGAGTGAAGTGACGATTCTAGCTCATCAAGGAATCGATTTGGTTAAGGAAGTTCTTCGGTTAATGGAAGAGGGGTTTTCTGTTCGAGTCGCCCTTCCTTCTGATATCGACCTTTTGGAAACCTTTAGGGTCCGTGCCCTCAGTTCGTTGGATATCCTCATTGATCTCATGGCCTTTGACTATGCTCGCCCGTTACAAGGGATGGAGACCCATTTCCATGCCCCACTTTTTAGATGGAGAGGGGGCTCTATTTTTGGAACCCTAAAATTTCTTAAAGAGCAGGGGATTCGGTTGGAGAAGGTAAATTTAGGTCTCTCCCTCAAAGGAATTATCTTTAAGCATGTTACCCCAGGCCTCAATAACACGGGATACGATGAGCCGTGTCACGGAAAACAGCTAGAAGATCCAGAGGTGTTAGTTGCTGATATTCCAAATTATCTTAAGACCCACCCATCAGCAAAAATTTTTTTCACTTCTTTTTTGGGGTTTTTTCAATCGTTTATTTATAACCCTGAAAATCGGGATTGGATATCTTTTGATGACGATAAGACGCTTCAAGGTAAGGCCGAATGGGCCCAGCATAAGATGGGGCTACATGGAGTCTTTCTCGTAAAGACCTAAGTGGGGGCCTTATTCAGAACTCTCCTTGGTCAATCTTCCTTCTTCAAATTCTTTAAACTGTTGAAGTAAGGTCACAGCTAGTTCATGGTTAGCAGGGTCAAGCAACGCTGGCGGAATTTTTGCTAGCTGTTCTTGAACCGCCTCTTTTTCTTCAGATAGCTTCTCTAGTTCTTGCTTTAGATCGCTGAGCTCGGTGTTTAATGCGCTAAGGTCGGTCTTGTAATCTTTTGGAGCGTTCCAATATCTAAGAGAAACGTCCCCTATCTGTTCGTCCTGCGTATCAACTTTCCAGTTAAGATTTTCGATTTGTTTATTTTTCTCCATAAGCTTTTGGCGGAGGGATTGGTTTTCTTTGTTTAACGTATCGTTATCCGTTTGATTTTGGGTATTAAAAAGTTTTTCTTCCTTCAGCTGTTTTTCTAAAGAGTTCTTCTCTTGGGTAAGTTGGGTTATGTTTTTTTGTTTATTTTCTAACTCTTCTTCTAAACTTTCAATTTCGTTCACTTTACGCTCTAACACGCTCTTTTCTTCACCGCTTTGAAGTTGTTCGTTTTGAAGATGTCTGATTTTCTTTTCTAATCCCTTAATTGTAAGACCGTCTTCCTCTATTTTTTTTGTGAAAAGGATCCTCTGCTCTTCGATTTGTTGAAGAAGAAGGGGGGAAACCTCTTCATTTTTTTCTTCATTTTTTTCGATTTTAGCATTGAGGGCCTTTGCTTCATCAAGGTCTTGTAAAGTTTTTTCGAGTAGGATCGCTTGTTTGTCTCGATTTTTTTCACTTTCTGCTAGCTGACTTTGTAGGGCGTAGTATTTACCTTCTAAGCGTTCGAGGTTTTCTTTAGTTTCTGCCATTTCATCTTCCAATGCGAGTTGATTAAAATCATGAGTAGGAGGGGTTGCCCATTTTGGGCTGGAGGGGCTTGTCCTGTCGAGTTCCTCCATTTCTTCAAAAAGAGAAGCAGATTTTGTTAAGGGCGTTGGTTTTGATGAAGGGTTTAGGTTAAATGGGTTTGCACCGAGTTGTTTTAAAAGTGCTTCGTTCTCCCTTTTAAGATCACTATTTTTTTTCTCTAAATCGGCAAGCTTTTCTAAGTTTTTTTCAACTAGGCTGTTTTTTTCGTCTTTTAAAGAAATTTTTTGTGATAATGAGATCGAATTGAACCTACCCTCCTCTAGCAAGTTTTCCAAAGAACCAATCCCTTGAGATTTTTTGAATTCTTTATCAAGGTCTGCAAGTTCTTGCTCAAGTACTCTTATGGCGTGCTCGTTCTCGATATTTCTGTCCCTGCTTCTAGTTTTTTCACTTTCCAAAGCATTTTGAAGGGCCCTATTTTTTTCTTCCAATTCGGAGTTCTTTCTTAATTCCTCAGCGTACTGGTTTTCTTTGTTCAGAAGGAGGTCGTGAGTAATTTTTGCGCTCTCTTGATTCTTTTTTTCGCTCTCTTTTAAAAGGGCATTTTTTCTTTCTAAATCCTTACTCTTAATTTCAATTTTTTCTAGCGATTTTTTTAAAGTAGAGAGTTCTTGGCGAGTTGTTTTCAGTTCCGAAGAAAGTTCCTGCGGTGATTTCATTGATCGAGCACTGCCCGCCGGCGTTGCTTTTAATTTTTTGTCTTTTGCCTCAGCAATGTCTAGAGCTGCGCTTAATTCAGCAATTTTTTCTTGGCTTTTTGTCGATTCGGTATTGAACGCGGATAATTTTTGTTCTAGAATCAGAGCAGCTTGCATAGCACTTTCTTTTTCTGAATCGAGTTTCTTCTGGAGGAGAGCATATTTTTCTTGAAGGTCTTCGTAATTTTGTTCGTGGTTCAAAAGTTTTTCTGAAAGGTCAGCGATAAGATCTTGGCTTTCTTTTTTCTCAGCTTGTAGTGAAGCAATCCGTTTTTGTAAAGCGGTGATATCGACTCTATTGCTTTCCAGTTCGGCATTGGATTTGGATAGTTTTTCATTGAGAGAGTTGATGGTTTGAGCGGTAGTTTTCCCTTCTGAAGAGAGTTTATCCTGAAGATGAGAGAGTTGTTTTTCAAGGTTTTGATAATCCCGTTCTTTCTCAAACAGTTCTTTTGAACGGGCAGAGATAACCTCTTCACCCTCTTTTGCGAAAGCTTCTAGAGCAGCAACGGTTTCCTGTAAAGTGTCGATATCGGCCTTACTGCTTTTCAGTTTGGCATTGGATTTGGATAGTTGTTCATTAAGAGAGGCGATGGTTTGGGCGGCAGTTTTCCCTTCTGAAGAGAGTTTATCTTGAAGATGAGAGAGTTGTTTTTCAAGGTTTTGATAATCCCGATTTTTGTCAGAGAGTTGTTCTAAATGGGCCGTGATAAGCTCTTGGTTCTCTTTTTTCTGAGCTTCTAGAGCAGCAACGGATTCCTGTAAAGCGGCGATGGCGGTTCTATTGCTTTCCAACTTGTTATTGGATTCGAGTAATTCTTGATTTTTTGAAGAGAGCTCGCCTTCAAGAAGAGCTTGTTGTTTTTGAAGGTTTTTATAAGCCAGCTCTTTGTTAGAGAGTTCTTCTGAGCGGGTGGTGATAAGGTTTTGGTTCTCTTTTTTCTGAGCTTCTAGAGCAGTAACGGATTCCTGTAAAGCGGCGATGGTGGCTCTATTGCTTTCCAACTTGTTATTGGATTCGAGTAGTTCTTG
Source organism: Parachlamydiales bacterium (assembly GCA_963777025.1). Lineage (GTDB taxonomy): Bacteria > Chlamydiota > Chlamydiia > Chlamydiales > Rhabdochlamydiaceae > PALSA-1444. The sequence goes on along the minus strand of CAVZOR010000009.1, from coordinate 6,135 downwards.
ATTTTTTGAAGAGAGTTTGCTTTCAAGAAGAGCTTGTTGTTTTTGAAGGTTTTCATAAGCCACATCTTTATTAGAGAGTTCTTCTGAACGGGCGGTCATAAGGTTTTGGTTCTCTTTTTTCTGGGCTTCTAGAGCAGCAACCGTTTTCTGTAAGGCGTCGATATCGGCTTTATAACTTTTCAACTTGTTATTAGATTCGGATAGTTCTTGATTGTTTGAAGAGAGTTCAGCTTGAAGAAGAGCTTGTTGTTTTTGAAGGTTTTCATGAGCCAGCTCTTTGTTAGAGAGTTCTTCTGAGTGGGCGGTGATAAGCTCTTGTTTCTGGTTAGCGAGAGCTTCTAGAGCAGCAATCTTTTCCTCTAAAGCGGTGATATCGGCTTTATAGCTTTCCAACTTGTTATTGGATTCGGATAGTTCTTGATTTTTCGAAGCAAGTTCAACTTGAAGAAGAGCTTGTTGTTTTTGAAGGTTTTCATGAGCCAGCTGTTTATTAGAGAGTTCTTCTGAATGGGCGGTGATAAGCTCCTGTTTCTGGTTAGCGAGAGCTTGTAGTGAAGCAACCGTTTCCTGTAAAGCGGCGATGGCGGCTTTATAGCTTTCCAACTTGTTATTGGATTCGGATAGTTCTTGATTGTTTGAAGAGAGTTCGGCTTGAAGAAGAGCTTGTTGTTTTTGAAGGTTTTCATGAGCCAGCTCTTTGTTAGAGAGTTCGTCTGAGTGGGCGGTGATAAGCTCCCTGTTTCTGGTTAGCGAGAGCTTGTAGTGAAGCAACCGTTTCTTGTAAAGCGTCAATTTCGGTCTTGGATTTGGATAGTTCTTCATTGAGGGAGGTGGTGGTTTGAGTGGTATTTTTCTTCTCTAAAGAGAGTTCATCTTGAAGAAGAAGGTGTTCGTTTTGAAGGATTTGATAATTCTGTTGTTTGACAGAGAGTTCTTCTGAATGGGCAGAGATAAGCTTTTGGTTCTGGTTAGCGAGAGCTTGTAGTGAAGCGATCTTTTCCTGTAAATCGCCGATTTCGGCTTCTTTATTTTCGAGTTTGGTCTTCGATTCGGATAGTTTTTCTAGCTCAGAGCGAAGAGAAAAAATTTCTTCCTTCAGCTTGTTCTGTTTTTCCTTTTTGGCCGAAAGTTTTTCTAAAAGGCTATTTATTTTTTCTTGGTTTTCTAATTCTTTATCCTTTAGGTCGATAAGATTCTTTCTATCGAAAGAAAAACACCTTCCTTTTTCATTTAAAACTTCAAGAAGAGCTTTTTGGTTTTCTTCAGATCGAATAAGTTGTACTATTACATCATTAAAATTGGTTGTTAAACCCGTAATGACGGTGTTTTTACCGAGGACTTCTTCTCTGAGAACGGCAATTTCTTTTTTTAAGCGTTCCAAATCTTCCTGTTCGTTGAAGGACATTTTTCTTTCCGTGCTAGAAGCCGTAGGAGCTTTAGGGGAAAAGAGGGGTTGATCAACTGCTGAAGAGGGGTCAAGGCTGCTGGGGGTGCTAGAAGAGGGTTTATTAGCTTCCCAGACCGCTCGAATTTTTTTCAATAAGTCAGAAGTTTCTGAAAGAAAGTCGCTTTTTGTTAAGGAATGGTCTGCAACAGCACGGCCGTTCTGAATCCACTCGACATTGTCTTCTTTTAGGATAAAAGAAGTTATAGAGTTATCTCCTAAATTATTTAAAATCAATTTGTTATGAGTTACTTCAAGGTGAAATTTGAAGCTTTGATTGGTAATATTAAATCTTTGAGCAACTATATTAGAAATGGTTTTGCTAACATTATATGCTTGATTTTCATTAAGCTCTTTTATTTGCAAAGTAGAAAAGCTACTTTTGCAAGAAGATTTATCAGGTTGATAAGAGCAATTGTTTATTTTTGTATTCATAGTTTTTATTATTGTTATTCTAATATAATATAACATGTAACTATTTTTTTCAATTACAATTGGACTGTATCGAATTAACACACGTAACTCCTTGATCTTTAGATAATTTTGAATTTTCAAAAAATCATGTGTTTTTTTTTGTTCCATTTTATAAGATACACCGAAGTGAGCTGAAAAATTTGGGTTTTGACGCCGCCAAAGCCCCTGCAAAGGTCTGAGGGTTGGATGATCGCCACTAGCCCGTATTTCTCAATTAGGAGCGACGTTGGGATTAAGGTCCAACCCCGACGCTTTCGCGACCGCCCAAGTCCAAATTTTTCAGCTCACTTTGGTATAGGCTTTTTGCCCTACATTTAGGAGTCAACAACATGGTGATGATTAAGCTGAAAGGAACCCCTTGGAATACAAACGGTGTTTTACCTAAAAAGGGGGAAATTGCTCCTGCTTTTTGTGGTTTGGATATGGATTTAAAAGAGAGGAAGCTTGATGAATTTAAAGGAGAGAAAAAAATTATCTGCTTCGTTCCTAGTTTGGACACACCCGTCTGCCATCTATCGGCGGAAAAATTTAATCAACTGGTTCGAAAAAAAGAAAATACAGTGGTATTATATGCCTCTTTCGATCTCCCCTTTGCCTTAAAGAGGGTTTGTCTCAGTAAGGATGGTGACTTAAAACACATTATCCTTGTTTCGTTATTTCGTTCAAAAAAAACGGCCGAAGATTACGGAGTTTTGGTACAGGATGGTCCCCTGGCGGGGTTATGCGCGAGAGCGGTTATTGCTTTAGATGAAAATGATCATGTTATCTATGCCGAGCTAGTGGAAGAACTCTCTCACGAACCTAATTATGATCAGGTACTTGCTCTTGTATAGGTCTGGGGGTTAACTGAAAAACCTTGATTTGGCGAGGAACCCCTATTTTTCAGCTCATTTCGGTATACTTTGGGAACCACCGGACCCGATCAATAGCTTCTTCTTTCTCTTTGGTCGTTGTTTTTGTAGCAAGTCCCTCATTTTCAGCGACATTGATTACGTTTAGTGCAATTTCACGAGAAATTTCAGTTAATTTTTCAAGGGAAGGAAGAAGAGCCCCATTAAAGTCGTATCGGATCGGGGAGTGGAGGCTCAGAGTCCTCGCTGCTTCATAAAACATCGAGTCTGAGATCGCTCTGGCTTTGCAGGCAATAGCGGCTAGTCCAATTCCAGGATAGATATAGATATTATTGCATTGAGCAACAAAAATTTTCTTTTTTTCATAACAGACTTCACCAAAAGGGCTTCCTGTCGCCACAATAGCCGATCCTTTTGTCCATGCCAAAATTTCAGCTGGATCGGCCTCGCTTTTCAGTGTGGGGTTGGAAAGAGGAAAAATAATAGGCCGTTTCACGTGTTCAGCCATCGTTTTAATGATTTTTTCACTAAACTCTCCTCTTTGTGCCGAAACCCCAATTAACACCGTTGGTCTAGCCTCTTTAACGACTTCGTATAGAGTAATGTGGTTTGGGTTTTTAACTTTCCAGCTTTCAATTTCTGATTTTTGACGAGAAAAAAATTTTTGACGAGGCTGAATTTTAGAAAGATTTTCATATATAAGTCCTTGTATATCAACAACATAAATAGATTCCTTGGCTTTTTTTTCGGAAATTCCCATTGAAATCATATACCCCACAAGGTGGTGCCCGATTCCCATGCCGGCAGACCCTCCTCCAAAAATAATGATTCGCTGCTCCTGAAGAGAGGAATCGTTGATTTTAACTGCTGCCAACAGGGCTGCGAGAACGACCGAGGCGGTTCCTTGAATATCATCATTAAATGAGCAGATTTGGTGCCGGTACCTGTCTAACAGTAACTGAGCTTGATCTTTACTAAAATCTTCCCATTGTAGAAGTATTCTAGGGTACCGTTTTTTGATGGCTTGCACAAATCGATCAACAAAAAGCTCATACTCATGACCCCTAATTCGAGGATGGCGCCAGCCTAAGTAGAGTGGGTCATTTAGAAGATCGTGATTATTTGGTCCCTGCATCCAACATAACCGGTAAGGTATAACCCGGATAGATTCCGCTAAATATCGTGTAAAGACAAAGCTTTCCAACGGGAATAGCGATTCCTCCAGAGCCTAAATCACCCAAACCTAAAATTCTTTCCCCGTCAGTTACGACAACGACATCAATTTTTTCTTTGGGAAAATTTTGAATAATTTGTTCAATTTTATTTTTTTCTGGGTAGGAGAGGTAAAGGCCACAAGAGATCGGTATATAGGGTACTATAGTGCAAAGAAACATCTCCGACCGTGGGGGTGTAAAATATAGGGTAACATTTCTGTAATGTGAGTCGAAATAAGTCTATAAAATAGGGTTTCATTTCGATTATGAAGGCTGGATAAAAATAAATATTTGGAAAGATCGGATGTCTGAGCTTTGAAGTTTTCATATCGACGCTCTACCTGTTCCTCAATCGTTGAGACATGATAAGGTAAAAGACCGTTAAGGTTGAAAAGATCCCTTCTTCCCTTGTGAAGGCTGTTCCCTTGTTGAGAAGGGGGTCGTTCAAAATATGGGCTGAAGAAATGGCTTCTAGCTTTTTCATTTCAAGGAAGGTTTTTTCCATATTTTACATATATAATTATAATCGAATTTTATCCTCTATTTATATTACAGCCGGTTATATTATATCTGAGTGAACTCGAAAATTGGGGATTTAGACCGTCACGAGGGGTTTAGTGGTTAGATCTGATCTCTCGTATTGAGAAAAATAGGAGCTAGTTGCGATCGTCCAACCCCAAGTCTTTGGCGAGATCCAAAACCAAATTTTCAGCTCATTTCGGTATACTCGGGTATAACTTTTGTTACGGGGAGATCTGCAATGGAAATCTTGTTTTGATAAACAAGAAAAAGTCAAACAACTTTTTGCAAATTGTTCATCCATCGAATCTCGATACAAAAAAATTATGAGTTTTGGAAAGGAACTCCCTCCTTTCAATGCGGCGGCCCGTCTACCTAAAAACTTGGTTAAAGGTTCCAGAGCCATCTTTATTTGGAGGTTGTTATGAAGGAAGGCATGATTTTTTTTAATGCTGATTCAGAAGCTCTTATTTCTAAAGGGCTTGCGGCTATCCTTATTGCTGTCTACTCGGAAGAACCTCCCGAGGTAGTTGTTCACTGCCCGGCCATCTATCTAAAAGAGCTAGGAGTTCATGATGCTCTCTCACCAGGCCGTTCCAACGGCCTGGGAAGCCTTCTTCTTAGGATAAAAAGCGAAGCCCAGGCTTTCCTTTATACCGAAGTGAGTTGAAAACTTGGTTTTGGACCCCGCCAAAGCCCCTGCAAAGATTTGAGGGTTGGACGATCGCAACTAGCCCGTATTTCTCAATACGAGCGACGTTGCGATAAGATCCAACCGCGAGGACTTTCGCGACGGTCCAAAACCAAGTTTTCAGCTCATTTCGGTATAAAGTAATGCAGCTCCTGAGATGGAAAGGCTATTCTTGATCAATAGTAACGTCCGCAGCGCACCGAAAGCCATAGGTGCCGTTCATCCTTCCTGGGTTGTTCCGATGACGATGAGAGCAGCGAAGGTCTTCCCTCAAACTTTTCCAACACCCCCCACGAAGAACTCGATAAACCCCTTGCGGGGGGCCCTTTGGACTATGGGGCTCTTGCATCGAAAGATGATAATAGTGATAGTCGTACCAGTCGTGGCACCACTCATAAACATTTCCTGCCATATCATAGAGGCCATATGAATTTGAAGGATAACTCATCACGGGAGTTGTATCAGAACTAAAGAAGTTAGCTTCAGTTCGGTCGATCGTTTTACCTGTCGGGTAAATAAAGTTGCCGTTTCCTCCATAAGAGGCGACTTCCCATTCTGCTTCAGTAGGGAGTCGTTTTCCTATCCATTTTGTATAGGCAACCGCTCCGTAATAGGTAACCCCAACAACAGGGTGTTTGGCGTAGCCCGATTCAATGAAAAGTTTTCCTGCAACGCGTTTAATTCGAGCTTCGCGAAGGCGGATAATTTCGTTATTGTTATGATCTTTTTCCCCACCCATCACATTGAGAAACTCGACGAACTGTTCATTCGTAACGGGGTGTTTATCTAAAGCATACGAATCTAGAATAATCGAATGGCGCGGAATTTCATCTCTCCCTCCTTCGTTGCTGCCCCGTTCATAACTTCCTCCTTCAATAACGACCATTTCGGTCGAAAGAAACTCCGTTCCGACCTTTTTTTCTTCCGACTCACAATACGTCG
>CAVZOR010000008.1:0-9848 GCA_963777025.1 Parachlamydiales bacterium | reverse complement strand
TGGGCTGGCAGGGACTCTATCTTTGCTGATTTTCCAACTTTTTTCTCAATGATGGCAATGAGGTTTAAGACCGATTCGGGCTCTCCCTTTCCTAAATTAAAAATCTCACAGGCAGCACCATAATCAACAGCGGCGGATTCCGGTAACAATATCATCGATATAACTAAAATCACGATGGCTCTTTCCTCCGTTATAAAGAGAAAGGGGTTCCTCTTTTAAGAGATGACGAGTGAAAGAATAGTAGGCCATATCAGGGCGCCCCCACGGGCCGTAGACGGTGAAAAAACGAAGCCCTGTAACGGGAATGCCGTAAAGATGGTGATAGGCATGAGCCATCACCTCATTTGCTTTTTTTGTGGCTCCGTAAAGGTTAGAGGGTTTATCAGTCGGATCGTCTTCAGAAAAAGGTATTTTTTTATTCATCCCATAGACGGATGAGGAAGAGGCATAGATGAACGGTATTTTTGGGTGATGTTTAATGACTTCGAGCACTTCAACAAAACCGTCAAGATTATGTTGAAGATAGCTTCTAGGATGAGAAATCGAATGACGAACGCCGGCTTGTGCAGCTAAATGAATAAAGTGTGTAATTTCGTGATTAACGATAAATTTTTCTAAAAAACTTCGATCTCGTATATCGGCTTCATGAACTTCAACACCGAGCTTTTTCAATAAGAAGGCTCGTTGATGTTTAAGTTTGGGGTCGTAGTAAGGATTAAAATTATCAGACCCGAAACACGACATCACCACGAAATTTCAGGGCGCGAGCCACATGAAACCCAATAAATCCCGCAATTCCTGTGATAAAAATGCGCATTGAGAAAAATGGTTGGTCTCAACTTTATACAGATACTCGGCTATTTTTATGTATCTCTCCATTATTATTTTCATATTGTGTTGTTTTGTTGGTTGTGGAAATCCTCCTTTTACGGGGAGTGATGTCGTCGGTGCTGATGAGTTTGTTATCGATTCATATAAAATTCGTCAGGGAAAATTTTCTATTCTCGAGCTGGAGGGTAAAGATTATGAGGAGCTTTCGGAAGAGTTCCTCAATGAGTACGAAGACCTTATTCAGGATGGGGATATTTTGTATGTTGCCCTTTTCCACCCCTTCTCGGGCCGACATCGTCGCTGCTGTTCAATCGATTAGTGCCTCGGTCGGTTTTTCTGTCAACAATGGAAAAATTCGACTTCCCGATCTTCATCCTATTCCGGTTGCTTCTCTCTCTCTGGAGAAGGCCGGAGAAAAAATTGAAAAAGCTTATTCGTCCCAGATTCGAGATGTTCAAGTCTTTTTATCGTATAAGGAGTCGACTGGAAGAAAAGTCGAGTTAGCTGGCCTTGTCTCTATCCCTACAATCCCTGTCGATGGTAAGATTCGATTGTTTGAGGTTTTGTCGAAAGCACGGGTTCCTTCTCATGCCAACTTATTCAAAAGTTACCTCATCCGAGAAGAAAAAATGTTATCGGTCGATTTTTTCAAACTGTTGAAAGAAGGAGATATGAATCAAAATATCGTCATGCGCAGCGGGGATAAAATCTACATCGCCGATCCCTCGGCTTCTACAATGATGGTCTTAGGGGAAGTTGGAAAAGAACGAGTGATTGATATTCCGAATGGGTTCATGACTATTCGGCAGGCCATCGCTGAGGCTGGAGGGATCCCTTACACGGGGAACCGATCGTATATTCAAGTGGTTCGAGGAAGCCTCTTGAACCCCAAGATCTATACCCTTACCTGGGATCACGTTATCCATCTTCCCTCTGATAGCATGTTGCTTATCCCAGGGGATATTGTTTATGTTGCTGCCACTCCCATTACTGAATGGAATCGATTCATGTCACAGCTCCTTCCGACCCTTATCAATATCGATCTGATTTCCAAGGGGATCAGGAGCATTGGAATTAACGTTCCGTGATCAAAGATATCTATCTTTCTTTGGACGATTTTAAAATCCTCTACACTAGAAAAAAAAGAACTCTTAAAAAGGTTGCTTGTTTCACCTTTTTTCTACTCCTATTTTTTTTTCTTCTGTCACCCCCCTGTTATGAGGCAACAGCAACCTTTAAACAGGCTTCGAACCCCATGGGGGGAAGGAACGATCCAAGGGGTCTCGTAAAAATCTTATTTAATGAGCCGGCTCAAGTTTCTATGATTCCCGTCATCTTATCACAAACCGTTATGACCAAAACTATCGAGGCGTTGGGCCTTCAAGCCTTGGTCCAAACGGTGGGGTTCTTCGATAAAAAATGGAAAGCGATGAGATCGAAAACAACCCTTCTCGAAGATGAACGGTTTGATTTTGTGCAACTTCATTATGAAGGTGAAAAAAAACAGCAGTACTACCTTCGTTTTCTTAACGCAAATAAGTTTGAACTTCTGAACCTCAAAAAATCGGTGATCGTAAGCGGTTATTTGGGGGAAAAACTCAAGTTCAATGGGATAACACTTACCCTCATAAAAACCCCTTCCTCTCTGAAAATAGGAAAATTTTATCCCCTCACCATCTTCCCAAGGGTTGCTGTTGTCAAGGAGTGCAGGAAAAAGATTTCGATTAAACCGCTTCAAGAAGAGAAAAAAATTCTTCTCATCAAATTTGCTGATACAAGTCGATACCAAGCTGCCGCTTTTATCAATACCCTCATGGAAAAATATGAAGAATTTTTAATAGAAGAGAATCAGGATGCGACTGAAGCGCACCTCAGCTATCTTGATAAACGGCGAGAGGAACTCAATCAAAAGCTTGATATAGAGATGCAAAATCATGCCGCTTTATTTAAGAAAAACTTGGGGAAACAAGGCTTCATGGGAATGCAAGAGGAGCTAAAATATGTTTTGCAGCCTCTTCAACTTCATAAAGCCCGACTCGATGAAATTGATATGGAAATGAGTAGCCTTGACAAGCGTCCTTCTCCCGCTTTCACGGAATCTGCCAAACTTTCAACGCAGTTTGATAGACACCTTGCTCAAGAGATAAAAAAAGCCTCTGCAGAAAAATTCATTTCTCAAAAAGGATTGTCGGATCTTTTTTTTCGTCGAAAAAATTTGCAAGAAAATTCAACCTATATCGATGCCCTTGAGACCGATTTTCGTGGGATGTCTTTAGCCGCGATTCAAACTCTTTTTCAACAATATTGCCATCAGTTAGATCAGCTTCATTCTCAAATGAAACAGCTTATTTTTTTCAGAGATAACCTTCTTGAGCCTCATTTTGAAATGACGACTCTTTCGACCATTTTATCAGACACGGTGACCGAACAACTGGTAAAAAAATCAAGTGAAATTGAATCACAACTTTGCGATTCAATTAATCACAGTGAAAAAGAACATCAGCGACTTAAAGAAGCCCTCTCCAGCCATAAACGTTTCCTCCAATCGCACCTTAATCAAACTTTAAATCTTGGAAAAATTCGAATTCAATTAATTAAAGAAAAGATCAGCTCTCTTCATGGGGTCATGAGGGATCTTTTAAAAAAAGAGAAGGAAGTTTTAGAGAAAAAAATTTTTGACATTAAAAAAAGTCTAGAGGAGATCCCCGAGCTATGGCGTTTAGAGAAAGGCATTCATTTTAAAGGAGAATTAATCAAGGGGATGATGGAGGGATTGACTGAGATTGCTGAATCAAAGAATTTATCTAGACATCTTTATCAAGTTGAATCAAAGCCGCTGGACAAAGCCTTGAAGCCAATCGCCCCCCTTCCTCGGTATCCCTTTTTGAAAAGCTTAGGGGGCGGCTTGATCGCGATGATTCTTCTTTATGTGGCTTATCTAATTCATTATTTTTTTAAGGGGTTTCCCCTTTCTTTAGCGACACTTCAGTACATGGGAGCCACGATTTCAGGAACCTTTTCCACTCGCGCAGAGTTGCCCTTTGAAAAACTTTCTCATCATGACCTTTTCATTTTGCGATCAATGACCTCCTTTCTCCTGTCAAAAAATAAGAGAGGGGTGGTCTCCCTCTTAGGTGAACAGGGGTCTAATTTTTGTTTTAATTTAGCCAATCTTTTAACACTGCATCAGAAAAAAATTTGCATTATTGATTGCGATTTTGACCGGGTCTTGTTTCCTGAATCAGTTCCAGGGTTATGGCACTATCTAAACGGTCAAATTGAAAACGTCCCTTTTCGCCAAAAAGAAAAATATGATTTTATTCCCGCAGGAGGAAGGAGTCATTTTGGAGTTGAGCTTCTATCCTCCCATCAGTTTTCAGAGCTGCTTAAATGGTGTCGCGATCACTACCACTTTACCTTTCTTATTAGGCAGGCGCCCCTATCTTCTCAGGAAGCTTTACAATCTTTTCAACAAAGTGATTTTGCGGTCATTACCCTTGCAGAAACTTCTCAAACCGTTTTAGAACCTTTTTATTCTGCAGGAAAAAAAGGGAGTCGTCCTGTTATTTTTTCTCAATACCCCATAAGAGAGTAATGAGACGCCCCATTCTTCTTTTAGAGCTCTGCTTAGCTACTTTATTAGTCGGAATGATCGTTGCCATTCTTTTCTCTTCATACTGGGAACTCTCGATCGCTCGTTCTCGAGTTAAATCGTATGGGGAACAAATTTCAAACTGGAGACGATCACAGCTTCGTTTAGAACAGATTTTTTCAACCACCATCGATTTTAACAAAGAAAATGCCGATCTCTATTCGTTAACTTACGATAACGGGGTCGATCTAGAACCCTCTTTTCGAGGCGTTGTAGAAGCCGTTCTGCAGGTTCACAAAGGAGGGCTCTATTTTGTTACCTGGCCCCATAAGCAAGCATTAAGTCAGGAGCCCCGAAGAGAGCTTCTTCTTAAAACGGTGACGTCTTGTTCCATTATTTTTTTTGATGAAGAAGTGGGAAATTGGTCTGAGCTCTATCCAAAGTTAAAACCTTTCATGGTTAAAATTATCTTAAATAGTGGACAAACCACCATTCCTTTATTTTTATAGAATATGATTTTTTTGCCCTTTGTCCTTACCTTTCTCATGATTTTAATCTTAGGGGCGTCCTTCCTACCGAGTTCAGTCCAGACAACGCTGCTCGAAAAAAAAATCATACTCACTCAAAAGGGGGCCCGCTTAGCCTTAATGAGCGACCAGGCTCTCGCTCAATACAACCGTCAAAGAGAAAGGAAGCGTCGACCCCGTTCCTCTTCGTCAGAGGTTACACCGGGTGTTACCAAGAGAAAAAAAGAGTTTTCCCGTGCTGATCACCAAGAACCACGAAATAAAAGAACTTCCCTTTCCTCTTCTAAGTTTAATTTATGGCCTCTTTTATACGATGAACAGTCAAGTGTTTCAAAAATTCTTTATGATAAAGCAATCCACCTCATCGATAGGCTATACAAACGTGAAAAATTTTATCAAGAGGCTCAAGGCAAGGAAATAGCAAAAAAAATTCTTAACACGATGATCGGCAAAAAAGCAACCTCTCTTGCCGAGCTTTTTCCAGAAGATCCGGCTCTCGGGAAAATTTTTTATAAAATGATAAAGGGGACGAATACAGGATACCCCTCTCTCGAGGAATATTTTAAGATTGAAAATTGTTCAAAAACCCCACCTATAAAATTTAGCTATGCTTCTACTCCCGTTTTGCAGGCTGTTTTAGGAGAAATGTTAACAGAAAAAATTTTGAAGGCCGAAAAAGAAAAACGAGAGATCAATTCGAGAGGAAAATATTTAACGGAAAAACAATTAAAAGATCTCCTCCTTCAATATCCCCCTACCGATTTCGATATCAACGACCTTAATAAAATTTTTTCATTCGGAAAAAAGGAGAAGGGATTGCCTGAGTTGTACGTTGATGAAGAACTTCATATCACCTCAACCAAAAAATCGTTAACCCTTATACCGAAATGAGCTGAAAAATTGGTTTTGGACCCTGCAAAAGCCTAATTTTTCAGCTCAATCGGGCATAACTCATTAACTTTTAGGGTTTTGTTTTCTATTATTAGCACTTAGTCGACATAAGCGCTAATTTTTTTCTTGCGCTTACTTTTCCCTTTATCTTACAATAGGTCGGTATGAAAGCGCTGATGTTGGCAAAAAAATCGAAGGACCAACGAGAAGGTTTGATTCTTCTTGGTTTGGTAGAGCTTTTTATAGAGCTAGGGGTTCCGATTGGTTCGAACACGCTTAAGGAACGTGGGTTTGAAAAATTGAGTTCGGCAACGATTAGGAACTATTTTGCTAAATTGGAAAAGAAGGGGTATTTAAAACAGCCGCACTCATCAGGGGGCCGTCTTCCGACGCCGCTTGCGTTTCAGTTTTATGCCAATACCTATCTAAAATCTCCGGTTTTAGACGAAAAAAACAAAAAAATAATCCGGAAAGCTCTTAATAAAGAGACGCGACAGCTTGGGCAATATTTTCAATTAATTAGTGAAGTTCTTAGCGAAATAACCCGATGTGCTGTCTTTTTGTTGGCTCCTAGTTTTGATCAAGATTTTATTTTAGATATTAAGTTTGTTATGATTGATCAGCACCGCTCCCTTTGCATTCTTATAACAGATTTTGGGGTCGTTCATACCGAGCTTCTTTATGTAGATAAAAAAATCAGTAGTTTTGCTTTAAAAAGGATTGAACGATTTTTCAAATGGAAGTTACAAAATTCAGATAAGCCGGCACTATCCCCCGAGGAGGAGCTCATTGCCTCGAAATTTTACAGTGAGGTGATGCTTCGTTATTTGGTCGGGAGCACCTTTCTTTCGGAAAGTGATATCTATAAAACCGGTTTTTCAAAACTTCTCTCCTATACCGATTTTCACGATGCCACCTCTCTAGCTGAGGGGTTGGCTGTTTTTGAAAATAAGGAGGTGCTTTTTAAATTGTTAAAGGAGTGTATGAGAGCGGGAGAGCTCAGCTGTTGGGTTGGTGGACATCTTCACGCTTGTTCTGCAATTGCCATTCCTTATAGAATTCATCAAACTATCATAGGTTCTTTTGCTTTATTGGGTCCAAATCGGATCCCGTATAAGGAGCTTTTTGGAGTTTTAGAATATGCTTCGGAAGTGGTGAAAGAGTCTCTTACGAAAAGTATTTATAAATTTAAGATTACCTTTAAAGAGCCAGGAACCTCGCCAGAAAAATTTTTGTTATTGGAGAATAAAACATGAATCAAGAAAAACCTGATGCCGTTGATCAAGCTCCCCTTGCGGTTCCTTCTGATGAGGAAGTGCCCGATTACAAAGATAAGTATCTTCGTCTTCTCGCCGACTTTGAAAATATGCGTAAAAGAATGCAAAAAGAGAAACAGGAGACGATGCGGTTTTCCATTGAGAACATTTTAACGGAGATCATTGCGCCTATAGATGGTTTCGAAAACGCTCTTAAGGTTGCCAATAAGATGTCAGAAGAGGTTCGTAATTGGGCCTTGGGATTTAAAATGATTCTCGCTCAATTTAAAGATATTTTGACGCAAAATGGGGTTTATCCATTTGAGTCAGAAGGAGAAATGTTTGATCCTTCTAAACATGAAGCGGTCGAAATGGAAGAGACGGCGGAACTTGCCGAGGGGACAATCATTAAAGAGTTTATTAAAGGGTACCGATCTGGAAATCATATCATTCGGGCAGCCCGCGTCAAAGTTGCTAAAAAATTAACTATTAAAGAAAAAGGAGATTCATCTCATGACGTCTCAAAAGAAGAAAAGTAAAATTATCGGTATTGATTTAGGAACAACAAACTCCTGTGTTGCCGTCATGGAAGGGAGTTCTGTTACTGTGATCACGAATTCTGAAGGGGGGCGTACGACGCCTTCTGTCGTTGGTTATAAAAACGATGAGCGGGTCGTGGGCGTCCCCGCTAAAAGGCAAGCCGTTATGAACCCCGAACGAACGATCTCATCGGCCAAACGGTTCATTGGACGTAAGTGGGATGAGGTTGAGGAAGAAGTTAAGACGGTTCCCTACAAGGTAACAAAAAATAGTAGTCAGGGTGTTGTTTTTGATATTGATGGAAAATTAATCTCCCCAGAAGAGGTTGGAGCTCAGGTCCTGATAAAAATGAAGGAGGCGGCCGAGGCTTACCTCGGAGAAAAGGTGACGGACGCGGTGATTACGGTTCCGGCTTACTTCAACGATTCTCAGCGGCAGTCGACAAAGGATGCAGGCCGTATTGCGGGGCTTGACGTTAAGCGGATTATCCCAGAGCCAACCGCTGCAGCGCTTGCGTATGGTTTGGAAAAAGATTATGAAAAAAAGATCGCTATTTTTGATTTGGGCGGAGGAACCTTTGATGTCTCTATCCTTGAAATTGGGGAAGGGGTCGTTGAGGTGCTTGCGACCAATGGTGATACCCATTTGGGTGGAGATGATTTTGACGAAAGAATCCTTCGGTGGATGCTTGATGAATTTAAAAAAGAGTGTGGAATTGACTTAAGTAAGGACAAAATGGCTTTGCAGCGACTGCGTGAGGCTGCTGAAAAAGCTAAAGTTGAGCTATCGGGAGCGCAGACGACTGAAATTAATCAACCGTTTATTACGGTGAGTGATGAAGGGCCTAGACACCTAGCCTTCACGTTAACTCGATCAAAATTCGAATCTCTTGTTCATGATCTCATTACTCGAACAGAGGGACCCTGCCTTAAAGCGATGAAAGATGCACGCTTAACAAAGGAAGATATCAACGAGGTTGTTTTAGTGGGGGGGATGACCCGGATGCCTGCTGTTGAAGAAAAGGTGATGGAAATTTTTGGGAAAAAACCTAATAAAGGGGTCAATCCCGATGAGGTTGTTGCGATTGGTGCTGCAATTCAGGGCGCTGTTTTATCAGGAGATGTCAAAGATCTCCTTCTTCTTGATGTCATCCCCTTAACACTGGGTATTGAAACCCTCGGTGGAGTTTTAACCCCCATAGTTGAGAGAAACACGACCATCCCAACGCAAAAGAAACAGATCTTTTCTACGGCGGCGGACAATCAGCCTGCGGTTACGATTGTTGTTCTTCAAGGGGAAAGGAAGATGGCGAAAGACAATAAGGAGATTGGTCGGTTGACCTCTCCGACATCCCTCCAGGACCTAGGGGTGTGCCGCAAATCGAGGTCTCCTTTGATATCGACGCAGACGGCATTCTACATGTTTCTGCGAAAGACTTAAAGAGTGGGAAAGAACAAAAGATTCGTATTGAAGCGAAGTCGGGACTTTCAGAAAAAGAAATTAAGCGGATGCTGGACGATGCAGAAGAGCATGCAGAAGAGGATAAAAAGAAGAAGGAAGCAGCAGAGGTCCGTAATGAAGGGGAATCAGCCTTATTCCGTGCTGAAAAATCGTTGGCCGATTATAAAGACAAAATACCCACTTCCCTTGTAAGCGAAATCGAAGAGCAGATCGGTTCCTTAAAAAAATCTCTAGAAAAAGGAGATGTTGATGAAATTAGACAGGGAGCAAGCCAGTTAGACCGATCATTACAAAAAATTAGGGAATCAATGCAGAATGAGCCGCCCAACGGCCCTGGTTCTGGTTCGACCGATTCAAAAAAACGGAATATTGAGGATGCTGAGGTCGAAATCGTTGATGACGAAGAGAAAAAATAATCGTATGGGCTGCCCTTCCTTAAATTTTATGAAGACAAAAATTTAAGGAAAAGGCAGCTATGGTTCTTGTATCCCAAGAATTGCGTCGTGGGTTTTTGAATTATTTCAAAAAACAGCACCACACGGTTCTCCCCTCGTCTCTCGTTATTCCACATAACGATCCGACGCTTCTTTTCACGAATGCCGGAATGAATCAATTCAAGGATGATTTTCTTGGCAAGAGTAGTCGGAAGCATAAGCGGTTGGCAACGGCTCAGAAGTGTATCAGGGTAGGGGGAAAGCATAACGATCTCGATAACGTAGGGCACACCTCTCGTCACCTTACCTTTTTTGA
>CAVZOR010000007.1:0-61600 GCA_963777025.1 Parachlamydiales bacterium | reverse complement strand
CGCTTGAGGCGGGATGGGGTTCGATCCAGCTATTAATTTCCCGATCGCGGACCATGGCGAGGAATACATCTGCATCCGACATTTGCGCGTTAGTCGCCTTCATGTTTGCTGCACGCGAACAGGTCCCGCTAAGAGGTACCGTCGATACCCACACGCGCCGGAATTGTGTCCCGATTGAGCGCCATTTTGAACAGGCTCGCGCCACCTTTATTCAGGAAAAGCGGTATCGTCTTTGGATACGGCGAAAGGCAAACGATACTTAGCCCTTCCTGTCCAAGCGTGGCTACGATCTCGTCGCGCCCTTCCGCGCCCCCGGGCCACCCGCGCACAATACCCTGCGTTTGTATTGCTTCAAATCGATCATCGTGCTGGCATGTGTGAACCACTCGAATACGTCGATCACGGCCGCTCGTAAATGGGCTGCGCAATGACCCCCTTGTCTTCAATCTCTTCAGCCTTCGATGTCCGGTTAAACCCCGAGATTACTTCGCCGCAAGCCGTTACTCAAAATCTGGAGGCCCGAGCCCAGGAGGCTATCACCCAAAAAGGGGCACGCCCAACGGGAATCCAAAATCCAATCCATTAACCAAGCCACTGTGGAAGAGCGAGAGGCCAAAATTCAAGCCCTTATTCAGACCATTACGAAAGAGTGGGAGCCCGAAGCCCAAGCCATTAACCAAGCTAGGAAAGAGCGGGAGGCTCAAATTGAAGCCAAGCAAGCCGCTGCAAAAAAGCGACCCTCTCGAATTCAAGCCGCTTGGCAAGCCGTCGCAAAAGAGCGAAAGGCTCAAATCCAAGCCGCTATTCAGATCATTAAGAAAAAGCATGACCCCGAAATCCAAGCTGCTGCCAAAGCACGAGAGGCCGAAATTCAAGCCGCTAAGCAAGCCGTCGCGAAAGAGCGAAAGGCTCAAATCCAAGCCACTATTCAGATCATTAAGAAAAAGCATGACGCCGAAATCCAAGCTGCTGCCAAAGCGCGGGAGGCCGAAATTCAAGCCATTAACCAACTCATTGCAAAAGCGCGGGAGTCCCAAGCGCAAAAAAAGTGGGAAACCGAAAAAGAGCAGGGGGCTCAAATTCAAGCTGCAGCCAAAGCACGAGAGGTCAAAATTCAAGCCACTAACGAAGCTGTTGCCAAAAACACGAGAGGTCCAAATCGAAGCCATTAACCAACTCATTGCAAAAGCGCAGGGGTCCCAAGCCCAAGAAACGACTACCCAAAGGTCGGAACCCGAAGTCCGTGTTATTGACCCTAGCAGAAAAAGAAAGGCCGAAGAGCAAGCCGTTACCACGAGAGGGGAACCCGGGCTTGAGGCTGACGAGATGAATTCGTTCCCCGCGCTTTATACGGAAGAGAACTGAAAAGTTGGAATTGGGCCCCGCCAACCCCTCTAGGTTTTGGCGGGGTCGAAAGCCTCAATTTTCAGCTCACTTTGGCAGACTTCGGGATTGGGAGTAGGGCCTTTTTCGCTTCTTAAGGGCTTGGTCTTCGGCGTTCCGCAGCAGGGCGACGGCTTCGTCTTGGCTATTCCAATCTTCGATAAGAAAGTAGTTTTCAACAGTCCACGCTTTGTTAATGGCTTGGTCTTCGATTGCCCGCTTGTTGGTAATGGTTTGGGATTGGACTGCCCGCGCTTCCCTAACGCTTTTAGATTGGGCCTCCCACCTTTCGGTAATAGAGTCGATTACGGTATTCTTTGTGGTAAGGGTTTGGACTCGTGTTTTCCACACATCGGTAATAGATTCGATTTGGATATATGGTCCCTGCTTTCCGGCATTGGCTTGAAGTTGGGTTTCCCTCTCCTTGATAATGGCTCGGCGTTCGGTTTTCCACCCCTCAACAATGATTTTGTTTTGGGCTTCCCACTCTCGAATAAGTTCTTGGTCTTCGATTTCCCACTTTTGGGTAAGGGTCTGGTCCTGAGTCTTCCTATCTTGGATAATGGCTTCGACTTGAGCCTCCCTTTTTTGGATAACGGCGTTGTCTTCAGCTCTCCGTTCTTGTTTAATAGCTTGGATAGTTTTGGGCTGGGGAACCTGGGCCTGCTCTTCGATAACAACTTGGATAATGGATCGAACTCTGGCTTCGATATCGGCTTGGTTTTGTGGGTCTAGCTTTTTGGTAGCGGCTTGGATAACGGGCTGCGTTTGGGCATTGATAACGGGTTGATCTTGGGCCTCTTGATTAGCGCCTTGAAGTCCGGCAACCGAGGTGTTTAAGGAAACTCAAAAGTTGGACGTAAAGGGATCATCGTGACAACCATTCTTATCTATCTCGGTATAATTTATCAATTACAAAACTTGAAACAATCTTTAAATATTTGTGAAATTAATTTATTAATATAATGTTTTTTATATAAATTCAGTTTGAATATAAAATTTATTTTTTTAATGTTAATATACCGAAGTGAACTGAAAAATTGGGACTTGGGCCGTCGCGAAAGCTCTCGTGGTTGGATCTTATCGCAACGTCGTTCGTATTTTTGTCCGAACTCTCTAGGCTTTGGTGGGGTCGAAAGCCAATTTTTCAGCAACGAAGCTTCTAATATTGAGCCCTGTGAAGCCTTCTACGAAGCAGGGATTTATGATTTTCTGAGACCCTTGAGCAAGCAACACCTGATCCCCCAAATGAGGTTTGGAGTGAGCTTTGCCATCAAAAACGGCCAGGACTCGGCTTTTCCACCCCAGTCTAATGGCTTGAATTTGGTCGACCGCCCAATGGTTAATGATGTCAATTTGGGCATCCCGCACCTGGTTAATGGCCCCGAGTCGAGCCTCTCGCTCTTTATTAATGGCTAGAATTTCATCATCCCACATTTGACTGGCGACCTCGAGTCGAGCCTTACGCTTTTCGTCAAGGATGGCCCCGGATTGAGTCTCACTGTAACCCCTAACGGTCGTATATCGGAACTGGTGGTGAGCCTTAATGTCTTCGATTTTTTTTCTCCACTTTCGATTAGCCGTGCGGATTAGGGCCTCCTCCTCTCCATTAATGGCGTTGGATCGAGATCTGTAGTAATTCTTAATGGCTCGGAGTTGCCTACTCCACCTTTGGCGAGCGGTTCTTATTCGAGCATCCCGTCCTTGGTTAACGGCGTCGATTAGGGTCTCATTGGCCCCTAATTGAGCAACCTTGCCTTGCTTAATGGTTTGGATTTGCCTGTTCCACTTTCGATGGGTAGCATCGATTTGGAAATTGTACTCATGGTTAGCCGCCTCAGCTTGGGTGTCCCGTTGCTCGTCAGCGGCTTGAATTCGGATCTCCCGCCTTTCTTTAACACCGTCTTGGGAGTAAAAAATCCAGGTGTTTGAACTGGCATGAAAGGTTAGATATAACGGGATCATTGAGGTAAAGATTTTAATCTATACGGAAGGGAACTGAAAAATAAGATTTGAGCCGTTGCCAAAGCCTTGGTATCGGACGATCGCAACCTTCTTGAAAAAAAGACCTCGGCCCACCCTTATAAGTCTCCCAATTCCTTCACCTTCTTTTTCTGATCTTCAGATAAATTCGTCGGAATTTTAATCGAAATTTTCATCAAAAAGTCACCACATCCCTTTCCATGAACATTGGGAAATCCTTTCCCTTTGACACGAAGAATCTTATCTGGCTGCGTTCCCTCTGGTACGTCGATTCGTGCAGAACCACCCGCGGGGAAAAAAACCTCTTTCTTGCATCCAAGAATCGCCTCCGTAACACTCAACGAAATCCCCACAATGACATCATCCCCATCCCGTCTAAAGGTAGCATGAGGCTCGACCGTAACATAAACATAAAGGTCCCCTGGAGGCCCTCCACCAGGACCTACATCCCCATATCCATTCAACTTTAGCCGCATGTTACTGTCAATACCGGCGGGAACCTTAATCTTTATCTGTTGTTTTTTTTCAACACGGCCCGCTCCTCGACACTCTTTACAGGGATCTAAAATCGTCTCCCCCTGTCCATTACAGCCAGGACAAGCAGACGACATGCTAAAAAGCCCCCTACTTTGATGGACAACGCCAGACCCGTGACAACGAGAACACTTTTTGATATTCTTTTTAGACGAAGCACCTAAACCACTACATCCAGAACAGGTAACATAATTAACGATGAGAGCCTCTTTCTCCGTTCCTTTGACAGCCTCCTCAAAAGAGACAGAGAGCTTCATTTTCTTGCTTGAACCTTGACTCCCCCTTCCCTCATCCGTCTCAAAACCAAAAAGAGAGCCAAACATCGACCCTCCCTCTCCACCACCACCGCCAAAAGCTCCCATAAAAGTACGCAAAGCCTCATCCATGGAAGCAAAACCAAACCCCTCAGGAGAGGCCGGCCCCCCTCCACGAAGGGCTTCAGGCCCATACTGGTCGTAAACCTGCCGCTTCTTTTCATCACTGAGAACTTCATAGGCTTCGGAAACGGCTTTGAATTTTTTTTCTGCCGTAGCATCACCTTGATTTCGATCGGGATGATACTTTAAAGCATTCTTGCGATAGGCTTTTTTAATTTCATCAACAGTCGCGGTCTTATTGACACCGAGAAGCTCATAATAATCGGAAGAATCGGACATTAGACATCAACCAAAAATTAAAGTTAAAAGAAGGAGCTAAATTTATTGAAAGGCTTAATCTTCTTATACTTCAAAGCAGCCTTCGATTTAGCGCGACTTTTTACTGAAGGTTTATCATAAAATCGATGAGCCTTTGCAGCTTTTAAAATACCCTCTTTGTCGATCTTCTTTTTCAAAGCTCTTAACGCCTTATCAATCGGCTCCCCAGATCGAACCTTTACGCTGGTCATGCAACAAACTCCTTAAGTAAAACAATCGATTTTTTCAAATTGTTTGGGCCTGATTTTACATGAGAGAAGAAATATAAACAAGCTCTATCGGAAATTGAGAGAGGTCCTCTTTCAAAAGATAACTATTATAGGTGAGTCGTGCTATCTGATCGAGGTCAGGGATCAATGTAGAAGAAAAAGTGATCAAAGGAATACGCCAGGCATAGGCTAATGTTTTACCGGTTATGGCACCACTTCGGGTTCCTATAAAGGAGCCGGGGCCGGTTCCCAAAGCAATAAAATCAGGAATCTCGTTATGTAAAAGAGAGATAATCGCAGGTAAAAAAATTGTTGAAAAATGACGCCCGTTGTCAATAATTTTTTTTGAATAAAGGAGTCCCTTATTGGCAATCCCGATAAAAGCCTGAACCCCTGAAGTATCTAAGATGAGAGCCATAATCCTACATTGTTGGGCTCAGTTTACCTTATTATTGCGATATTTTTGTAGAGGTGATACCTTTTCAGGGTCCGGCTTGTGCAAGTTGGGCAGTTTTTTTTTAAGTCTTTAAAAAAATAGGTCTCCTGAATAGGTTGTCAATCGTATGAATCAAGAAAGCGAAATTTTGCCAGAAGAAGAAGACGAAGAAGCGATAAAAGAAGCAGTACAAGAGTCAATGGAGAGTAACAAGGGAGAGGCTTCTGTAAACAGCCCTTCTCAAATTTTCATCATCCCTCTTACAAGACGCCCTTTTTTCCCCGGTATGGCAGCTCCTATTGTTATTGAACCGGGAGTTTTTTATGAGGTTCTAAAGATCGTCGCAAAAACCGAGCACAAGTGTATGGGTCTTTTTCTAACTAAAAAAGAAGATGTGAACCCCTATAAGGTTGGGTTTGATGATCTTTATAAAGTCGGTGTACTTGCTCGCATTTTGCGAATTATTCCCATGGAACAGGGGGGAGCCCAGGTTGTTCTCAATATGGAAAAAAGGGTCTCGATTAAAAAAGTTTTAAAATCAACCAAATATTTAAAGGCGCAGGCAAGTTACCACGAAGAGGGAAGTGAAAAAATTACAAAAGAGCTGAAGGCGTACTCGATCAGCATCATTACAACGATTAAAGAGCTTCTAAAGCTTAACCCTCTTTTTAAAGAAGAGCTTCAAATTTTTCTATCCCATTCAGATTTTACAGAACCCGGTAAGTTATCCGATTTTGCAGTGGCTTTAACAACGGCGGCAAGAGGTGAGCTACAAGATGTTCTGGAAACTTTTGATCTCCATAGCCGTATCGATAAAGCTCTTGTGTTACTCCGGAAAGAGCTTGATCTAAGTAAGCTTCAAAATTCGATTACGCAAAAGATGGAACAAACCATCACTAAAACACAACGTGAATTCTTTTTACGCGAGCAGTTGAAGACGATAAAAAAAGAGCTTGGGCTAGAAAAAGAAGATAAATCCCTTGATATCGATAAGTTCACTTCTAGAGTTCAACAACGAAAAGTTCCTGAAGATGTGATGACCGTCATTAACGAAGAGATGGAAAAACTCTCTGCCTTGGAGATTCAGTCAGCCGAGTATGCCGTTTGTCGAAATTATCTTGATTGGTTAACCATCATCCCTTGGGGCCTTTACAGTGAAGAAAGTCATAATCTAAAAAAGGCAAAAGAAACTTTAGAGCACGACCACTATGGTCTTGAAGATATTAAGGAACGGATTCTTGAATTTATCAGTGTTGGAAAGCTATCTGGCGGTGTTAAAGGGAGTATTATATGCCTTGTCGGGCCGCCCGGGGTTGGTAAAACAAGCATAGGGAAAAGTATTGCGAGTGCTCTTAAACGGAAATTTTATCGGTTTTCTGTTGGTGGGATGAGGGACGAGGCTGAAATTAAAGGTCATCGTCGTACCTACATCGGAGCGATGCCCGGAAAAATCATTCAAACGTTAAAATTTACGCAAACAATGAATCCCGTGATTATGCTTGATGAAGTCGATAAATTGGGAAATAGTTACCATGGAGATCCCGCTTCCGCTTTGCTAGAAGTGCTTGATCCCGAACAAAACAAAGATTTTCTTGATCACTATTTGGATGTTCGGTGCAACTTGTCCGATATCCTTTTCATCGTTACTGCCAATGTTCTTGACACCATTCCTGATCCTTTAAAGGATAGGATGGATGTGATGAGGCTTTCTGGCTACATTATGGAAGAGAAGGTTAAAATTGCACAAAAATACCTTATTCCAAGAAACCGAAAGGCAATGGGTCTAAAGGCTCAAAATGTCGATTTTTCCACAGTAGCCCTTAAGCATATTATCAACGACTATGCTCGAGAGTCGGGAGTGCGCAGTCTTGAAAATAACCTCAAAAAAATCTTGCGTAAAGTTGCTGTAAAAGTAGTAAGAGCCGAAGAAAGCTCTCAAAAAAAGAAAAAAAAGGGGAAGGTGGAGATCCGCTGTCCCATTACCAAATCGACATTAGAAGGGTATTTGGGCAAGCCCGTTTTTACTAGTGACCGATACTATCCAAAAACACCTGTAGGGGTGTGCATGGGGCTTGCTTGGACTTCGATGGGAGGGGCGACCTTGTATATCGAAACGGTTAGGTTTTCTGCTGAAAAAACAGAGATGAAATTAACAGGTCAAGCAGGGGACGTTATGAAGGAGTCTTCTCAAATAGCCTGGAGTTATCTACATGGCTGTCATGAAAAATACGCCCCCGACAAGCCATTTTTTGAAAAAAGTCAGATCCATATCCATATTCCTGAAGGTGCGATTCCTAAAGATGGTCCCTCTGCAGGGATCACCATGTTAACGGCCCTGATTTCTCTTATGAGAGAAGAGGCGGTGCTACAAGATTTGGGAATGACAGGTGAGCTAACTTTAACGGGAATGGTCCTTCCTATCGGTGGAGTGAAGGAGAAGTTAATCGCAGCACTTCGGAGTGGAGTCAAAACGCTTATCTTCCCAAAGGGAAATAAAAGAAATTTCGATGAGCTTCCCATCCACATCAAAAAGGGTGTCCAGGTTCATTTTGTTGAAAACTATGACGAGGTGTTCGATGTTGCCTTTCCAAAAAAATGAAGAGCCGTTTTTTTTGAAAAAGTGGCTTGACCCACTGGTTATTAGTGAAAGAGTTGAGGCGTTTAAAAAAGAGAACAAAAAGGTCGCGACCCTCAACGGATCATTTGATCTTCTCCATGCTGGGCACCTCTATATTATTTATGAAGCTTCAAAACAGGCTGACCTTCTTATCGTCGCTCTTAATTCGGATGACTCTATTCAAAAATACAAAAACAGCTTAAGGCCGATCGTTCCTTTGAAATATCGATTGAAAATGATCGCTGCGCTTGAGTGTGTGAATTATGTTACCTTTTTTGATGGGACAGATCCCCGAGAACTCCTAGAGAAAATAAAACCCCACGTTCACGTTAATGGTATCGAGTATGAGGAGAATTGTATCGAGGGTGAATGCGTAAAAAAAAATGGAGGGGTTCTTCATTTCGTTAGACGTATTCCCGAGTTGTCAACGTCTGCGCTGATTAAGAAAATCATCGATACATGCGACTGATCCACACCTTCAAAGAAGAAAAAGAGGCTGCTGGTTTTCAGCAATTTCTTCAAAGCAAAGGAATCGGTAGTCTATTTGACTTCGATCAGAACGATTCTGTTTATCACCTTTGGGTGATGGAAGAAGAATTTTTCAACAAAGCGAGGGATCTCTACGAGGAGTGGAAGGAAAATCCCACTACCCCTCTTCCTTATCTAAAACTAAAATCGGAACTTTTATCTCCTTCGATACGCATAAAAGCTTATTACCCTCCGTTTTCCTCAAATGTGACACGAATGGTTATTTTTTTATGCGCTCTCCTTTTTATCTTGAACGGTTTTCAAAAAAAACGAATTGAAAAAACGCGCGGAGTTGTTGCTGCACAGGTTGGCTTTACCCCTATACAACAAGAGTTTTTCTTTGATTATCCTGACTACCTCGTGAAATTAGAGGACTTTTTAAGTGATTACCCAATCAAAGATACCGAGGATGCTAGAGAACTTCCTCTTGAAGCTCAACTTCGTCTTAAGAAAATTGAAATGACGCCCACTTGGAAGGGGTTTGCTAATTTATTGGTCACACAAAGCTGGAAAAATTATGAAAATCTGCCAAGGAAAACCCTCTTTGGTAAAATTCGACAAGGAGAGCTCTGGCGTTTGGTTACCCCCGTCTTCCTGCATGCTAATTTTTTTCACATTCTTTTCAACATGGCATGGCTTTTGATGTTAGGCAAACAGATAGAATTTCGGATTGGAGCTTTCCGCTTTATCGTGCTCTCTCTTGCAATAGGGATTTTCAGCAACATCGCTCAATACCTTGTTAGCGGCCCTATCTTTGTCGGCTATTCTGGGATTATTGTCGGTATGGTTGGGTTTATTTGGATGAGAAAAAAAATAGCCCCCAAAGAGGGTTATCCGTTACAAAGGTCCGTGATTTTCTACATAGGAATTTTTATTCTTGCCATGCTGGGAATAGAGCTGATTTTATCAAGTCTTGAGCTTTTTCATTTGATACAACAGTCAACCAGTATTGCCAATACAGCGCACGTTGCAGGAGGTCTTTCGGGGATAGCCCTAGCCCGCATCCCTTTTTTTAATCGGATAGAGAGATGACGGTCCGTGATCTAACCATTCTAGGATGCTCCAGTCAACAACCGACTAGAAAAAGAAATCATAGTGGTTATCTTGTCCGCTGGCATGAAGAGGGGTTTCTCTTTGACCCCGGAGAAGGAACCCAGAGGCAGTTTATCTTCGCTAATATTGCCCCCACCTGCATAACCCGCATCTTCATTTCTCATTTTCATGGCGATCACTGTCTTGGAGTTGGGTCGATGCTGATGCGCCTTAATCTTGACAAGGTTTCCCACCCGATCCATTGCTACTATCCAGCTGAAGGGAAAGTCTATTTCGATCGGCTTAGATACGGAACGGCCTACCACGAACACATCAAGGTCGTTGAACACCCTATTTTCAAACCCGGAATCGTAGAAGAAGGCAGCCAATTTCGTATCGAGGCTTTTCAATTGGATCATGGCATCGAAAATTTAGCGTTTCGCATAACGGAGAAGGAAACGATAAAGTTTGAAAAACAACGACTACAGGAGCTGGGGATTCAGGGAAAGATGGTCACGCTTCTTAAAGAGGAGGGAAAAATTCAAATTAATGGAAGGGAGATCTTTTTAGAAGAAGTTAGCTTCAAACGAAGGGGCGATGTTTTTGCCATTGTTATCGATACCTTGCCTTGCCAGGGAGCTTTGGACGCAGCCCATGAAGCCACTCTCCTTTTATGCGAGAGCACCTACCTTGAAAGGCACGTCCACTTAGCTAAAAAATACCGTCATATGACCGCGCAACAAGCGGCGGAGCTTGCTAAAAAAGCAAACGTACAAAATCTTGTTTTAACCCATTTCTCAGCTCGCTATCAAGATCTTGACGAATTTGAAAAAGAAGCTAAACTTGTCTTTCAAAAAAGCGCCGTTGCGGAAGACTTGAAAGTCTTTCCTTTTCCAAAACAGCCCTCCGCCCCTTGATACCCCTTGGATGATGGTTTTTTTTGCGGCGCTGACGACAGACCGTGCGCAGAGGGCGACTCTTTTCAGTTCTTTTCTCTTACTTCACCCCGTTCATCAATCACAAGATACTCTAATGACCTCAGGCCCCGTGCCTGTAGAAACCTTATTGAAGGAGGGGAGTCCATCCAAAGATACAAAGTTTTCAAATTACCGAGGCCCTCTATTTTTTCAGGAAATTTTGATATTTTATTGCCAGAAAGCGATAGGATTTCTACCTCTTCGAGGCCTTTGAAACTTCCAGG
The DNA here is from genome assembly GCA_963777025.1 of Parachlamydiales bacterium. Taxonomy (GTDB): domain Bacteria; phylum Chlamydiota; class Chlamydiia; order Chlamydiales; family Rhabdochlamydiaceae; genus PALSA-1444. The sequence goes on along the minus strand of CAVZOR010000007.1, from coordinate 50,982 downwards.
AAGCTCCGTTATTGGATTATCCCCAAGATACAGCTTTTTCACCCTTCCTAAACCTTCTAAATTTCTAGGAATAGCTGATATTCGATTTTTATTAAGAATCAATACTTTTAAAGAATCGGGAAAGGATACCTTTACAGGGATCGTTCGTATCTGATTCCGCGCAATAGAGAAGATTTTGAGAGATCGAAAAGCCATTAAATTATCGGGCACGACTGTTATTTGATTACTGTCGAGATAGATCTCTTGTATAAAACCGATACCTTCTGCATCCACAGGGACGGTCGAGATCTCATTACCGGAAAGAGTTAGACGGTCCAGAGCTTTGATAGCCGACAGCTCAGGGAATTTTTTTAGTTTATTATTGCAAAGGTGTAAAAATCTTAAATTAAAGAACATTTTTTTTGAAACGAGCCGGGGAAGCGAGGACAACCTCTGATCACAAAGGCTTATAGAGCGGGCAGTAGGTTCGGTCAGAAAAGAGAGAATGATTTGGGCTGCCTCTGACCGACTTCCATCCTCCTCCTCCCATCTTTGAAGTTCCTCAACTTGGGAAGCACACTCTTCCATCGTTTCTAGCAAAAGGAAAGACGAAATGTTTTCGGCAGTCGCTTCTGTTTGATCTGCGATGGCTGTCGAAACGGCCCTACCGGCCAATGACAGAACGACCCTCCGATCAATCGCCAACCCACTTTCCATTGCTTTATAAGCGATGGTACGAATGATTTCACTAACCTTCCTGTCAATTAATCGCTCTTGGCAAATCGGTTCCTGTTCTTGATCCCTTGAAAGTAGCTCGCAGAGCATATTTTGTACTTCAGGTTTGGAACTAGAAAACTTTTCATGGTTTTCACAGAGGTCTTTCAGTCGATCATAGGGAAGGTTTCGCATTTTTAGGAATGAAATAGACGCGCAAGACATAAAACTCCTTTCGTTTAAATGAAATTTGCAGGAGGGGTTCACCTATAAACACAATTTATGCAAACATTTTATTTTAAAAAATATCAATCTATTGATCAAAAGTTATAGTTCTCTAGAGACCTCAGGCCCCATCCCCGTAGGAACTCTATTGGAGATGACTGTAGGAACTCTATTGGAGGAAGAAAGTCCATCAAAAAATAAAAATCTTTTAAATTGCCGAGGCCCTCTATTTTTTTAGGGAATATGGGTATGTTATTGCCAGAAAGCGATAGAAGTTCTAGATTTTCGAGGCCTTTTAACTTGCTAGGGATCTTTGTTATTTTATTATTGGCAAGATATAGCCTTTTCACCTTCTCTAGACCTTCTAATTTTTCAGGAATAGCTGGTATTTGATTTCCGCTAAGAGACAATACTTCCAAAGAATCGGGAAACGATACCTTTTCAGGAATCTTTCCTATCTGATTGTGCTGAAGAGAGAGGTTTCTCAGAGACCAAAAACCGGTTAAATCATCGGGCACGGCTGGTATTTGATTACCGTTAAGATAGAGCTCTTGTATAAAACCGATACCTTCTGCTTTCTGAGGGATGGCCGAGATCTCATTATCGATAATAGATAGATGCTCCAAAGCTTTGGTAGTCGGTAGCTCAGGGAATTTTTTTAGTTTATTATGGCCTAGGTATAAAAATCTTAAATGATCGAACCATTTTTTTGAAACGAAGCGGGGAAGCGAGGTCAACCCCTGATCCCAAAGCCTTAAAGAATGGGAAGAAGGGTCGATCAGAAAAGAGAGAATGGCTTTGGCAGCTTCCGACCGACTTGGGTCTTCCTCCACCCATCTGTGAAGCTCCTCTGCTTGGGGGACATACTCTTCCATCGCTTCTAGCAAAAGACAAGACGAAATGTTTTCGGGGATCGCCACTGTTTGTTCTGCATCCGCTGTCGCAACGGTTTTAACGGTGACGGACATAATGATCTTCTGATCAATCTTTTCGTTATTTAGAATTGTGTCAAAAGCGATGGCATGAGCGCCCTCACTAGCCTTCTTGTCTAATGGCCCTCCACAAATCGGTTCCTTTTCTTGACCCCCTGAAAAACGCTCGCGAAGCGTACGTTGTATTTCTTCACGTACCAAAAAAAGAGACGAAACACCTTGAGCGATCACTAGCACTTGATCCGCACCCGCTGCCGAAACCGTGGCACAAACCATTGAGAGAACTGACTTCGGATCAATCTCCCTCCCCTTTGGGATTGCTTTACAGGTGATGGCGCGAACGATTTCACTAACCTTCTCGTTCATTAATAGCTCTTGTAAAATCAGGTCCTTGTCTTCACGCCTTGAAGGGAGTCTGGAAAGCACATTTTGTACTTCAGGTAGCGAAAGAAAAGACGAAATGTTTTCAGCGATTCCTTTCGTTTGATCTGCATTGGCTGCCGAAATAGTCCTAGCGGCCAATGACAGAACGGCCTTTCGATCAGCCTCTTTGCTCCCTTGGATTGCTTTACAAGCGATGGTCCGAACGATTTCACTAACCTTCCTGTCCATTAATCGCTCTTGGCAAATCGGCTCCTGCTCTTGACCCCTTGAAAGTAGCTCGCAGAGCATACTTTGTACTTCCGGTTTGGAACTAGAAAACTTTTCATGGTTTTCACAGAGGTCTTTCAGTCGAGGATAAGGAAGGTTTCGCATTGTTTGGAATGAAAAAGACGCGCAAGACATAAAACCCCCTTCGTTTAAATGAAATTTGCAAGAGAGTTTTACCTATAAACATAATTTATGTAAATTTTTTTTTAAAAAATGTCAATTGCCAGCCCCTTTTTTCAGCTCTCTTGTCTTGTTTCGCCTTGCTGACCACCATGAAGGGCCTCTAGTGACCTCAGGCCCCAGGCCCGTAGGAACTCTATTGAAGGAGGGGATTCCATCCAAAGATGCAAAATTTTCACATTACCAAGGCCCTCCATTTTTTTAGGCCGTTTTGATATTTTATTGCCAGAAAGCGATAAGAATTCTAGCCCTTCGAGGCCTTTTAAATTTTCAGGAAGCTTCGTTATGGCATTATCGCCAAGAAACAGCTTTTTCACCTTCCCTAAACCTTCTAAATTTCTAGGAATAGCTGATATTTGATTTCTGGTAAGCACCAATACTTCTAAAGAATCGGGAAAGGATACTTTTTCAGGAATCGCTCGTATTTGATTGCGCGCAATATAAAAAATTTTCAGAGATCGAAAAGCCATTAAATTATCGGGCACCATTGTTATTTGATTACTGTCAAGATGGAGCTCTTGTATAAAATTGATCCCTTTTGCTTCGACAGGGACGGTCGCGATCTCATTACCGGTAAGAGATAGAAGCTCCAGAGCTTCTACAGCCGATAGCTCAGGGAATTTTTTTAGTTTATTATTGCTAAGGTATAAAAATTTTAAATTACGGAATATTTTTTTTGAAACGAACCGGGGAAGCGAGGTCAAACTTTGATTACAAAGGGTTAGAGAATCGGAAGAAGGATCGGTCAGAAAAGAAAGAATGATTTGAGCAGCTTCTGACCGACTTTTATCTTCCTCCTCCCATCTTTGAAGCTCTTTGGCTTGGGAAGCACACTCTTCCATTGTTTCTAGCAAAAGGAAAGACGAAATGTTTTCAGTAGTCGCCTTTTTTTGATCTTCATTGGCTGCGGAAACGGCCCTACCGGCCAATGAAAGAACAACCCTCCGATCAATCGGCAACCCACCTTGGATTGCTTTACAAACGATGGTACGAACGATTTCACTAACCCTCCTGTCGATTAATCGCTCTTGGCAAATCGGTTCTTGACCCCCTGAAAGGAGCTCGGAGAGCATAATTTGTACTTCAGGGTTGGAATTAGAAAACTTTTCATGGTTTTCACAGAGATCTTTCAGTCGATCATAAGGAAGGTTTCGCATTGTTAGGAATGAAAGAGACGCGCAAGACATAACCCCCCCTTTGTTGATACCCAAGTAAGCTGAAAACTTGGATTTGGACCGTCGCGAAAGCTCTCGCGGTTGGATCTTATCGTAACGTCGCTCGTATTGATAGATACGGGCTAGTTGCTATCGTCCAACCCCGAGTCTTTGGCGAGGTCAAAACTCCAATTTTTCAGTTCACTTCGGTATAAACTTGTCTTTCAAAAAAGTGCCGTTGCCAACGACTTGAAAGTCTTTCCTTTCCCAAAACAGCCCCCCATTGCTTGATACCCTTTGGAGGACAGTTTTTTTGCGGCACTGATGACAGACCATGCGCAAAAGGCAACTTTTTTCAGTTCTCTTGTCTTGTTTCAGGCAGTTGAAGCGTAAGGGTCTCTAGTGACCTCAGGCCACATGCCCGTAGGGACTCGATTGAAGGAGGGGAGTCCATCCAAAGATGCAAAGTTTTCAAATTACGGAGGCCCTCCATTTTTTTAGGGAATTCTGTTATTTTATTGCCAAAAAGTGAGAGAAGTTCTAGCCCTTCAAGGCCTTTTAAATTTTCAGGAAGCTTCGTTATTGCATTATAGCTAAGACGCAGCCTTTTCACCCTCTCTAAACCTTCTGAATTTTCAGGAATAGCTGATATTTGATTTACGCTAAGCACCAATACTTCTAAAGAATCGGGAAACGATACCTTTTGAGGAATGGCTCGTATTTGATTCCGCGCAATAGAGCAGGTTTTCAGAGATGGAAAAGCCATTAAATTATCGGGCACGATTGTGATTCGATTACAGTCAAGGTAGAGCTCTTGTATAAAATTGAGACCTTCTCCATCCACAGGGACGGCCGAGATCTCATTACGCGAAAGGGTTAGACGCTCCAGAGCTGGGACAGCCGATAGCTCAGGGAATTTTTTTAGTTTATTATTCCAAAGGGATAAAGATCTTAAATTACAGAACCTTTTTTTTGAAACGAACTGGGGAAGTGAGGTCAATCCCTGATTCCAAAGGCTTAGAAAATGGGCAGGAGGGTCGGTCAGAAAAAGAGAGAATGGTTTTGGCAGCTTCTGACCGACTTCCATCCTCCTCCTCCCATCTTTGAAGCTCCTCAACTTGGGAAACACACTCTTCCATCGTTTCTAGCAAAAGGAAAGACAAAATGTTTTCAGCCGTCGGCTTTGTTTGATCTGCAATGGCTGTCGAAACGGCCCTACCGGCCAATGACAGAACGACCGTCCGATCAATCGCCAACCCACTTTCCACTGCTTTACAAGCGATAGTACGAACGATTTCACTAACCTTCCTGTCGATTAATCGATCTTGGCAAATCGGTTCTTGACCCCCTGAAAGGAGCTCGGAGAGCATACTTTGTACTTCAGGGTTGGAATTAGAAAACTTTTCATGGTTTTCACAGAGATCTTTCAGTCGATCATAAGGAAGGTTTCGCATTGTTAGGAATGAAGTAGACGCGCAAGACATAAAACTCCCCTTCGTTTAAATGAAAATTTTAGAAGAGTGTCGTCTATAGACATACTTTATGTAAACATTTTTTTAAAAATGTCAATTGCCGGCCCCTTTTTGACTTTCGCGACGGTCCAAAACCAAATTTTCAGCTCACTTCGGCATATATTGATCAAGTGTTAAGCAGCACTCACGATAGACCGTGCTGAAAAGGCGACTTTTTTCAGTTCACTTGTCTTGTTTTGCCCTGTTGATCACCCTCAAGGGTCTCTAGTGACGTCAGTCCCCATGCCCGTAAGAACCCTATCGAAGGAGGGGAGTCCATCCAAAGACCCAAAGTTTTCAAATTATGGAGGCCCTCTATTTTTTTAGGGCGTTTTGATATTCTATTGCCAGAAAGTGATATACAGTCTAGCCCTTCGAGGCCTTTTAATTTTTCAGGAAGCTCCGTTATTGCATTATCGCTAAGCCACAGCTCTTTTACCCTCTCTAAACCTTCTAAATTTCTAGGAATAGCTGATATTTGATTTCGGCTAAGAATCAATACTTCTAAAGAATCGGGAAACGATACCTTTTCAGGAATGGTTCGTATTTGATTCCGCGCAATAGAGAAGATTTTCAGAGATCGAAAAGTCATTAAATTATCTGGCACGATTGTTATTTGATTACAGTCAAGATAGAACTTTTGTATAAAATTGATGCCTTCTGCATCCACAGGGACGGCCGAGATCTCATTACCGACAAGAGATAGACACTCCAGCGCTGGGACAGCCGATAGCTCAGGGAACTTTTTTAGCTTATTATTGCCAAGGTATAAAAATCTTAAATTAGAGAACCTTTTTTTTGAAACGAAATGGGGAAGTGAGGTCAACCCATGATCCCAAAGCCTTAGAGAACAGGAAGAAGGGTCGGGCAGAAAAGAGAGAATGATTTGGGTAGCTTTTGACCGACTTCCATCTTCCTCCTCCCATCTTTGAAGCTCCTCAACTTGGGAAACACACTCTTCCATCGTTTCTAGCAAAAGGAAAGACAAAATGTTTTCAGCCGTCGGCTTTGTTTGATCTGCAATGGCTGTCGAAACGGCCCTACCGGCCAATGACAGAACGACCGTCCGATCAATCGCCAACCCACTTTCCACTGCTTTACAAGCGATAGTACGAACGATTTCACTAACCCTCCTGTCGATCGCTCTTGGCAAATCGGTTCTTGACCCCCTGAAAGGAGCTCGGAGAGCATACTTTGTACTTCAGGGTTGGAATTAGAAAACTTTTCATGGTTTTCACAGAGATCTTTCAGTCGATCATAAGGAAGGTTTCGCATTGTTAGGAATGAAGTAGACGCGCAAGACATAAAACCGCCCTTTGTTGATACCGAAGTGAGCTGAAAACTTGTATTTGGACCGTTGCTCGTTGAGAACCATCGTCCAACCCCAAGTTTTCAGCTCATTTCGGTATAAACATAATTTATGTAAGCTTTTTACTTTAAAAAATATCAATCTATTGATCAATCGTTAAAGTGCTCTAGTGACCTCGGGCCTTTTACCCGTAGGTTCCCCCTAATAGGACCGCACGACAAGCGGTGGAGCTTGCTAAAAAGGAAACGTAAAAAATCTTACTTTGACTCATTCCTCAGCTCCCTTCGGTATAAGTCTTTCAAAAAAGCGCCGCTCCCGAAGACTTGAAAGCCTTTCCTTTTCCAAAACAGTCCTCCGTTGCTTGATACCCCTTGGAGGACGGTTTTTTGCGGCACTGAAGACAGCCCGTGCGCAAAAGGCGACTTTTTTCAGTTCTCTTGTACTGTTTCGCCCTCTTCAATAGCGTGAAGGGTCTCCAGTGACCTCAGGCCCCAGGCCCGTAGGAACTCTATTGAAGGAGGGGAGCCCATCCAAAGATACAAAGTTTTCACACCACCGAGGCCCTCTATTTTTTCAGGGCGTTCTGGTATTTTATTGCCAGAAAGCGATAGGAATTCTAGTCCTTCGAGGCCTTTGAAATTTCCAGGAAGCTTCCTTATTGGATTACTGCCAAGATACAGCCTTTTCACACTCTTTAAACCTTCTAAATCTCCACGAATAGCTGATATTTGATTTCCTTCAAGATTCAACATTTCCAGAGAATTGGGAAACGATACCTTTTCAGGAATGTCTTGTATCTGATTGCGTGCAAAAGTGACTCCTCTCAGAGATCGAAAGGCGGTTAAATCATTCGGCAGGACTGTTATTTGATTGCTGTTAAGGTAGAGATCTTGTATAAGACCGATGCCTTCTGCATCCACAGAGACGGCTGTGATCTCGTTATTGGTAAGAGATAGATGCTCTAGAGCTGGGAGAGCTGATAGGTCAGGGAATTTTTTTAGTTTATTATTGCCAAGGTAAAAAAATCTTAAACCACAAAACCTTTTTTTTGCAACGAACCGGGGAAGCGAGGTCAACCCCTGACCCCAAAGCCTTAGAGAACAGCAAGAAGGGTTGGTCAGAAAAGAGAGAATGATTTGGGCCGCCTCTGACCGACTTCCGTCTTCCTTTACCCATCTTTCAAGCTCCTCAACTTGGGAAACACACTCTTCCATCGTTTCTAGCAAAAGAAAAGAGGAAATGTTTTCGGAGATTTCCATCGGTTGGTCCGGATCCGTTTCCGAAACAATCCTAATAGCCACCGACAGAACGGCCTTCTCAATCCTTTCCTTTAAATTTAGAGTTGCCTTAAAAGTGACGTGATGAATGAGCTCATCAATCTCCTTGTCTAATGGCTCTCCACAAATCGGTTCCTTTTCCTGATCCCCTGAAAGGCGCCCGTAAACCGTACCTTGTAGTTGAGGTTCCAAAAGAGCAGACGAAATGGTTTCAGCGATCGCCAACATTTGATCCGAACTCGCTGCCGAAACCTTCGCACAAACCATTGACAGAGCGGCTTTCTGATTAATCGCCATTCCCCTTGGGACTGATTTACAAAGGATGGCGCGAACGATTTCACTAACCTTCTCATTCATTAATAGCTCTTGGCAAATGAGTTCCTTTTCTTGACCCCTTGAAAGGCGTTCAGAAACTAAACTTTGTACTTCAGGTAGTAAAAAAAAAGACGAAATGCTTTCAGCGATCGCCATCGTTTGATCTGCATTGGCTACCGAAACGGCCCTACCGGCCAACGACAGAACGGTCTTCCCATCGATCTCCCTCCCACTTTGGATTGCTTTACAAGCGATGGTACGAACGATTTCACTAACTTTTCTGTCGACTAATCGCTCTTGACAAATCGGCTCCTGCTCTTGACCCCTTGAAAGAAGCTCGCAAAGCAGACTTTGTACTTCAGGTTTAGAACTAGAAAACTTTTCATGGTTTTCACAGAGATCTTTTAGTCGATCATAAGGAAGGTTTCTCATTGTTAGGAATGCAGTAGACGCGTAAGACATAAAACTTCCTTGGTTTATATACCGAAGAGAGCCGAAAACTTGGATTTGGACCGTCGCAAAAGCCTTCGTGGTTGGATCTGAGAATGATCGTCCAACCCCAAGTTTTCGGCTCACTTCAGTATGAACAAAATTTCCACGAAATAGTCGCCTATAAACATAATTTATGTAAACATTTTATTTTAAAAAACATCAATTGATCAAGCGTTAAAGTGCTCTAGTGAACTCAGCCCCCATGCCCGTAGAAACCACATTTGAGGAGCAGGGTACATAAAAAAATACAAAATTTTCAAATTACGAAGACCCCCTATTGTTTTAGGGAATTTTGATATTTTATTGCCAGAAAGTGATAGGAGTTCTAGCCTTTCGAGGCCTTTGAAATTTCCAGGAAGCTCCGTTATCTCATTATTGGTGAGATACAGCCTTTTCACCTTCCCTAAACCTTCTAGATTTTCAGGAATAACGGATATTCGATTTTCACTAAGAGTCAACTCTTCTAGGGAATCGGGAAAGGATACCTTTTCAGGAATGGCTCGTATTCCATTGCGGGCAAGACGGAGGATTTTCAAAGACTGAAAACCGATTAAATTATCGGGCACACTTGGGATTTGGTTACGGTTAAGAGAGAGATTTTGTATAAAATCGATACCCTCTGCATTCTGAGGTACGGTCGAGATCTCATTACCGACAAGATAGAGGTCCTCCACAGCACTGAAAGCCGATAGCTCAGGGAATTTTTTTAGTTTATTATTGGAAAGGGCTAAGCATGTTACACCATGGAACCCTTTTTTTGAAATAAACGGAGGAAGCGAGGTCATCCCATGATCCGAAAGCTCTAGACCGGAAGAAGGGTTGGTCAGAAAAGCGAGAATGGCTTTAGCAGCTTCCACCCGACTTTTATCTTCCTCCACCCATCTTTCAAGCTGGTTGGCCTGACAAACACACTCTTCCATCGTTTCTAGCAAAAGGAAAGGCGAAATGTTTTCAGCGATTGCCATTCTTTGCTTTGCAGTCGTTGTCGAAATGTTCCAACCAGTGGCCAATGACAGAACGGTCTTCAGCTCACTCTCTTCTCCCTTTTTGATTGCTTCACAGGCGATGATATGGACGATTTCGCTAACTTTGTTGTCTTTTATTGGCCATTGACAAATCGGCTCTCTTTTTTGTTCCTTTGAGAAGAACTCGCAAAGCGTACGTTGCACTTCAGGTTTGGAACTAGAAAACTTTTCATGGTTTTCACAGAGATCTTTCAGTTGACCATAAGGAAGGGTTTGCATCGTTTCGAATGGGATAGACCTGCAAGACATAAAACTCCCTTGATTTAAATGAAATTTCCAAAAAAATCACCTACTATACCGAAATGAGCTGAAAAATTGGATTTGAACCGTCGCGAAAGCTCTCGCGGTTGGATCTTATCGCAACGTCGCGCGTATTGAGAAATACGGGCTAGTTGCGATTGTCCAACCCCGAGGCTTTGACGGGGTCCAAATCCAATTTTTCAGCTCACTTCGGTATAAACATGATTTATATAAATATTTTATTTTCAAAAAAATATCAATCTATATGAGCGTTAAAGCTCTCTAGTGACCTCAGGCCCCACTCCCGTAGGGATTCTATTGAAGGAGAAGGGGCCACAGAAATACACAAAACTTTCAAATTACCGAGACCCTCTATTGTTTCTGGGAATTTTGATATTTTATTGCCAGAAAGCGCTAGAAGTTCTAGCCCTTCGAGGCCTTTGAGATTTCCAGGAAGCTTCGTTATTTTATTATTGGTAAGATACAGCCTTTTCACCTTCTTAAAACCTTCTAACTTTTCAGGAATAACGGATATTTGATTGTTATCAAGAGACAACTCTTCCAGAGAATCGGGAAAGGATACCTTTTCAGGAAGGGCTAGTATTTGATTGTGTGCAAGACGGAGGATTTTCAGAGACTGAAAAGCGATTAAATTATCGGGCACACTTGTTATTTGATTGCGGTTAAGAGAGAGCGTTTGTATAAGACCGATACCCTCTGCATGCTGAGGGACGGTCGAGATTTCATTACCGACAAGAAAGAGTTCCTGCACAGCATTTAAAGCCGATAGCTCAGGGAATTCTTTTAGTTTGTTACCGGAAAGGGTTAAGAATGTTACACCGCGGAACACTTTTTTTGAAACAAACCGAGGAAGCGAGGTCAACCCATGATCCCAAAGCTCTAGACGGGAAGAAGGGTTGGTCAGAAAAGAGAGAATGGCTTTAGCAGCTTCTGCCCGACTTTTATCTTCCTCCACCCATCTTTCAAGCTCTTTGGCCTGACAAACACACTCTTCCATCGCTTTTAGCAAAAGGAAAGGCAAAATGTTTTGAACGATTACCATCCTTCGATCGGCATTTATTGCCGAAAAGTTCAAACCAGTCACCATGGACAGAACGGACCTCTGGTCACTCATTTCTCCCTTCTTGATTGCTTCACAGGCGATGATATGGACGATTTCACTAACTTTGTTGTCTTTTATTGGCCATTGACAAATCGGCTCTCTTTTTTGTTCCTTTGAGAAGAACTCGCAAAGCATACTTTGTAATTCAGGTTCGGCACTAGAAAACCTTTCATAGTTTTGACAGAGATCTTTCAGTCGATCATAAGGAAGGCCTCGCATCGTTTGGAATGGGATAGACGCGCAAGGCATAAAACTTCCTTGATTTAAATGAAATTTCCACGAAATTCTCACCTATATACCGAAGTGAGCTGAAAATTTGGTTTTGGACCTCGCCAAAGCCTCGGGGTTGGACGATCGCAACTAGCCCGTATTTCTCAATACGAGCGACTTTGCGATAAGATCCAACCGCGAGGACTTTCGCGACGGTCGAAAACCAAATTTTCAGCTCACTTCGGTATAAACATGATTTGTGTAAATATTTTATTTTAAAAAATATCAATATACTGATCAAGGGTTAAAGAGCTCTAGTGACCTCAGGCCCCTTGCCCGTAGGGACTCTATTGAAGGAGTGGGGTCGACAGAAAGATGCAAAACTTTTAAATTACTGAGACCCTCTATTGTTTCAGGGAGTTTTGATATTTTATTGTCAAAAAGCGATAGAAATTCTAGCCCTTCGAGGCCTTTGAAATTTCCAGGAAGCTCCGTTATTTGATTACAGTCAAGATACAGCCTTTTCACCTTCTCTAAACCTTCTAAATTTTTAGGAATAACTGATATTTGATTGTTATTAAGAGCCAACTCCTTCAGAGAATCGGGGAAGGATACCTTTTCAGGAATGGATCGTATTTGATTGTGCGCAAGACGGAGGATTTTCAGAGACTGAAAAGCGATTAAATTATCGGGCACACTTGTTATTTGATTGTGGTTAAGAGAGAGCCTTTCTATAAGATCGATACCCTCTGCATTCTGAGGGACGGTCGAGATTTCATTACCGACAAGAAAGAGTTCCTGCACAGCATTGAAAGCCGATAGCTCAGGGAATTCTCTTAGTTTGTTACCGGAAAGGGTTAAGGATATTACACAACGGAACCCTTTTTTTGAAACAAACGGAGGAAACGAGATCAACCCATGATCCCAAAGCTCTAGACGGTAAGAAGGGTCGGACAGAAAAGTGAGAATGGCTTTGGCCGCTTCTGCCCGACTTTTATCTTCCTCCACCCATCTTTCAAGCTCTTTGGCCTGACAAACACACTCTTCCATCGCTTTTAGCAAAAGGAAAGGCAAAATGTGTTGAACGATTGCCATCCTTCGATCGGCATTTATTGCCGAAAAGTTCAAACCAGTCACCATGGACAGAACGGACCTCTGGTCACTCACTTCTCCCTTCTTGATTGCTTCACAGGCGATGATATGGACGATTTCACTAACTTTGTTGTCTTTTATTGGCCATTGACAAATCGGCTCCCTTTTTTGTTCCTTTGGGAAGAACTCGCAAAGCATACTTTGTAATTCAGGTTTGGCACTAGAAAACTTTTCATAGTTTTGACAGAGATCTTTCAGTCGATCATAAGGAAAGTCTCGCATCGTTTGGAATGGGATAGACGCGCAAGGCATAAAACTTCCTTAGATTTAAATGAAATTTCCACCAAATTTTCACCTAGAAATATGGTTTATGTAAATGGTTTTTAAAAAAATATCAATCTACTGATCAAGGGTTAAAGAGCTCTAGTGACCTCAGGCCCCTTGCCCGTAGGGACTCTATTGAGGGAGTGGGGTCCACTGAAAGACGCAAAACTTTTAAATTACTGAGACCCTCTATTGTTTCGGGGAGTTTTAATATTTTATTGCCAGAAAGCGATAGGAATTCTAGCCCTTCGAGGCCTTTTAACTTTCCAGGAAGCTCCGTTATTTCATTATGGCCAAGAAACAGCTTTTTCACCTTCTCTAAACCTTCTGAATCTTCAGGAATAACTGATATTTGATTGTTATTAAGAGCCAACTCTTTCAGAGAATCGGGAAAGAATACCCTTTTAGGAATAGCTCGTATTTGATTGTCCGCAAGCCAGAAGATTCTCAGAGACTGAAAACCGATTAAATTATCGGGCACACTTGTGATTTGATTTCGGGTAAGAGAGAGCTCTTCTATAAGATTGATACCCTCTCCTTTCTCAGGGACGGTCGAGATCTCATTATCGAAAAGAGAGAGTTTTATCACACCATTGAAAGCCGATAGCTCAGGGAATTTTTTTAGTTTATTCCTGGAAAGGACTAGAGATCTTACACGATGGAACCCTTTTTTTGAAACAAACTCAGGAAGCGAGGTCACCCCATAATCCCAAAGATCTAGACTTGAAGAAGGTTCGGCCAGAAAAGTGAGAATGGCTTCGGCAGCTTCTGACCGACTTTTATCTTCCTTCACCCATCCTTCAAGGTGCTTGGCTTGACAAGCACACTCTTCCATCGCTTCTAGCAAAAGGAAAGGCGAAATTTTTTCAGCGATTGCCATCCTTTCAGCTGCATTCGTTGCCGAAATGCCCCAACCCGTGGCCATTGACAGAACCGACCTCTGGTCCCTCACTTCTCCCTTTTGGATTGCTTCACAGGCGATGGCATGGACGATCTCACTAACCTTGTGATTTTCTATTAGCGATTGCTCGAACGGCTCCCTTTTTTGTTCCTTTGAAAGATGCTCGCAAAGCATACTTTGTACTTCAGGTTCGGCACTGGAAAACGTTTCATGGTTTTCACAGAGATCTTTTAGTCGATCATAAGGAAGGTTTTGTATCGTTTGGAATGGAATAGAGGCGCAAGACATAAAACCCCCTTGATTAATGAAATTTTCGCGAGATTTTCATCTATAAGCATGAATTATGTATACTGAAATGAGCTGAAAAATTGGAATTGGACCCCACCAAATCCCAATTTTTCAGCTCATTCGGGTTTCTCCCTCTTTCCTTAAAACCAATCGATGGATCAGGTGTTAAGGGTCTTTAGCGACTTCAGACCCCTTGCCCGTAGCTCCTCCAGTGAAGGGGGGTAGACTAACTGATTTCTCGAAATAAAAAAGACCTTCAAATTATCGAGACCCTCTAGCCTTTCAGGGATTTCTGATATTTTATTGGCAGAAAGAGATAGGAATTCAAGCCCTTTGAGGCCCTTTAAATTTTGAGGGATGACCGTTATTTGATTGTTGGCAAGATAGAGTCTTTTGAGCCTCTCTAAACCTTTTAAATTTTCAGGAATAACGGTTATTCGATTTCCCTCAAGGATCAATACCTCAAGACAATCGGGAAACGATACCCTTTCAGGAATGGCTGGTATTCGATTCTGCGCAAGGGCCAGCCTTTTCAGAGATTGAAAAGCGATTAAATCAATGGGCAGTTCTGATATTTGATTACGGTTAAGAGAGAGCTCTTGAATAAGCTCAATACCCTCCACTCTATCAGGAAACGTCGAAATCTTATTATCGATAACAAGTAGGGACTCGACAGCTTCGAAAGCCGATACCTCAGGGAACTTTTTTAGTTTATTATGGGAAAGGTGTAAGTGGCTTACATTACGGAACCCTTTTTTTGAAACAAACTTCGGAAGCGAGGTCAACCCCTGATACCAAAGCTTTAGAGAGGGAGAAGAAGGGTCGCTTAGAAGAGAGAGGATGGTTTTAGCCGCTTTTGATCGACTTTCATCTTTCTCCACCCATCTTTGAAGCTCCTTGGCCTGGGAAACACACTCTTCCATCGATTCTAGCAAAAGAAAAGCGGAAATGTTTTCGGCGATCGCCATCCTTTGACCCGCATTTGCTGCCGAAACGGTCTGACCAGTTGCCACCGACAGAACGGTCTTCTGATCAAGCTCTTCACCCTTTTTAATTGCTTCACAAGCGATGGCATGAACGATTTCGCTAACCGTTCTGTCCATTAGTGGCCCTAGTAGTGGCCCTAGGCAAATCGGTTCATTTTTTTGACTGTTTGAAAGGAGCTCGCAAAGCCTACTTTGTAATTCAGGTTTGGAATTAGAAAAATTTTCATGGTTTTGGGAGAGATCTTTTAGTTGATCATAAGGAAGATTTTGCATCGTTTGGAATGGGATAGACGCGCAAAACATAAAGCCCCCATTGTTTAAATGAAATCTCGGCAGGAGAGTCATCTAGAAACATATTTTTTGTAAATATTTTATTTTAATAAATGTCGCCCGTTGTTCGTTATACCGAAAAGAGTTGAACCAAAAATTCGAGTGGTAACGGGGCAATTCAATTTTTATTTATTGCAATTTTCATTTAAGACAAGTCACAATGGCTCCATGATATCTTTGTATTACCCAACTCTTCTCTCTTCCAAAAAGATGCCTGAGCCTCGACGGGCTGCTATCTCAACCGTTGTCAAAGACTGGAACCTTCACGCCGTTGCCACCCCTTTGGAGCCTCAGTTCAAAGCTGGGAGGAAAGCCGGGGCTCAACTCCCAGACCGTGTCCAGGGTTGGGAGGGTCAAGTTAAAGCGATTATCGACGTTTGTGATGATCAAGTCAAAGCTGCTGCTCGTTCCTTGACCGATCGAGTTAACGAATTTACCAAAACTTTTACCGAAGTCATTGGTATTTTAGAGCTACACCGTTGCCCCGAACCAGGGAAACATGCCGTTATTCCTATATCATTTAGTCTTTTAAAGGAACAATTTGAAGCTGTTTTAGAAAAGAGCGACGCGACTTTCTTGGCCTTGGAAGCCCGGCTTCGAGCTGTTACCAAAGAGTGGAGATCTCGAGAAGAGCTCATCCCACACGACCTGCTTAAAACTCAACTTCAATATGATCGAGACAGGGCGGAACGGGAGGCCTTGGACATCCACCGCAAAGCCGTTAAACAAATCGAGGAGGTTCAATCCGAAGTCGGAGGTCAATACATGGATGTTCTGGCCCTTTACGTCAGTAAGACATTGACGGATCCCACCGCTCAACTCCATGGAATCTATTTTATTAAGACCCGTCTTCTTCCCACCGTTAGTGAGGATACAAAAAAGGCATTTTTTGCAAAAAACGATGAGGCTAAACAGTTTTTTATGTTTCTTGCTTTTTATTTGCACGCGGTTGGGTCTTTAAAAGAAACGATACTTCCTTTGTTTTTCACTTATAAGTTCCGAAAAGAGCTTCAATCGCTTCGAAAAGAGTACTCAACAGCCGACCTGTCGACGTTTCAAACTTTTTTGACTGATTTGAGAGCTTTTAATGCTTTGAAGGACTCATTCAATGATAACCCCCTCTTCGAAAAACTGAGAAAACTCTCTATCGATATGGTAGAGGAAGAGGTTCCCGGCACTTTTATGGAGTGCTGCCGAGCTGTCGTTGCCTTCCCCTCACCAAACCTAAATGCAAAAAAGACTTATGAAGCCTATCAAGACTATAAGAAGGAGGAAGAGGAGGAAATGGCGAAAGATTGTGACTTACTAGACTTTGTAATGGTGTAGGTGGCAACGGAGCCATTCAATTTTTATTTATTGCAATTTTGATCCAAGACAAGTCAAAATCACCGGCATGATATCTTCATACTACCCAACTCTTTTCGTTTCGAAAAAAATTATGCCGGGGCCTCAAGAGGCCGCTATCTCAACTATTATCCAAGGCTGGAAACTTAAGGCCATTGCGGAACCTTGGGAAGCCAAGATCAAAGCTGTCATTCAAGACCCTGGTCAACTTGCGGATGTTGAGAAAACCCTCAATGGTCGAGCGGAAGCCATTACCAAGGCTTGTGATGATCAGGTCAAAACTGCCACTTTGGCCTTGGCCCGTCGAGTTGAAGCCTTTGTCCAAACTTTTATGAACGCCATTCTTATTCTAGAGAGCGGTTGTTCCAAAGTTGGGGAATCTGGTCATCTTATTTCCCTAATACTTCAACGCCTAGATAGTCAATTCGAAGCTTTTTTGGAAGGAAACGAGACGGCTTCGCAGGCCTTAGATGCTCGGCTTCGAGCTGTTACTGAAGAGTGGAGAACTCGGCCAGAACCCATTGGATCGGAGCCGTTCAAAGCTAAAGTTAGAGATGATCGATACAAAGCGGTGCACCAAGCCCGGGAGAGCTACGACGAAGCGATTGGGCAGGTCCAAGAGGCTCAATCCCAAGTCGGAGGTCAATACGTCGATGCTCTGATCCTTTCCGACAGAATTGCAGACAAGGGTACCCTTGCTCAGATTCATGGGATCTATTTTATTAAGACCCATCTTCTTCCTACACTTAGTGAGGATACAAAAATGGCGTTTTTCGAAAAAAATGAAGAGATGACTCATTTTTTTGTGCTTCTTACTTCTTATTGGCACGCAGTTGGCCCTTTTAAACAAGTAGTACCTCCTTTGTTTTTTGTTTATCAGTTCCGAAAAAAGCTTCAATTGCTTCGAGAAGAGTACTCGTCAGCTGATCTGACAATGTTTCAACCTTTTTTGACTGATTGCAAAATTTTTAATGATGTGAAAGGCTCCTTAAAGGATAACCCCCTCTTTGAGAAACTGAGAGAACTCTCTCTCCAGATGTTAGAAAATGAAGAGTTTTCGACCACTTTTATGAAATGTTGGCGCGCTGTTGCCGCCTTCCCCTCACCAACCCTAGATCCAAAAGCGACTTATGAGGCGTATAAAAACATGAAGTTGTTCGCAACCGTGTAAAGAGGGTTTTTGTAGGTTATACCGAAATGAGTTGAAAAATTGGAGTTTGGCCCATTGCGAAGTCTCTCAAGGAACAAAAAGATTTTCAAGCTCCCTCTCCGTTGTTTTATTTTTACAACTTCCTCTATAACTCTTTTATTGTTATACCGAAGTAAGCTGAAAAATTGGATTTGGACCGTCGCGAAAGCCTCGGGGTTGGACGATCGCAACGTCCAAATCCAATTTTTCAGCTCTCTTCGATATAAGTTAAGAATTTAGGAGAAGGTTGTGTATTCGGTTGAAGTTCTCGCTATCGTTATCTACTTCATTCTTTTGTTAACAATTGGCTATTTTTCTTACAAAAAAAATCTCTCTGCAGATGATTTTATTATTGGAGGACGTTCTTTAAATTATGGGCTAACTGCGCTCGCAGCTCATGCGAGTGATATGAGTAGTTGGCTTTTTTTAGGATACCCCGCTCTTGTTTTTTCTAAGGGGATTATAGGGATATGGACGGCGATAGGATTGATTTTTTTCATGTTTTTAAATTGGCAACTGGTTGCACCAAAAATTCGAGTCGCAACGGAGCAATTCAATAGTTTAACGTTTTCCTCTTTCTTTGAGAGCCGACTAGGAGATACCTCTGGGATTATTCGTTTATTTTCGGCCTTAATCTTGGTTGTTTTCTACACCATCTATATTTCTGCGGGGTTAACAGGTCTTGGCGATCTACTCACCTCTCTTTTTAACCTTTCTTATGGGTTAGCGGTATTAATTGGTATTTTGATTGTGATTCCCTATGTGTTTGTAGGGGGGTATAGAACACTGGCGTGGATTGATTTGTTTCAAGGTTGCTTTTTGTTAGGCGTGATTATTTTTGTCCCCTTATATATTTTGAAAGGGGCAGCTGGTTTCAATGAGGCTTTCACAAACCTTAAGCTCTATAATCGTTCATTGTCGCTAGTTCCCGATTTCTCTAAAAAGACGATAGGTTCAATTATCTCAATGACACTAGGATGGGGTCTTGGGTATTTTGGACAGCCGCACATTGTCACGAAATTCATGGGTGTTAGCCGTGTCTCGGAGATCCCTAAATCGAAGTGGATTGGAATGAGTTGGATGATTCTTTCTTTGGCTGCCGCCTCTTTGGTTGGGATCGTTGGGGTCTCCTTTTTTCACGGTTCTCTTGCTGATCCCGAGCGGGTCTTTATTAAAATGGTACAATTGTCATTTGCTCCTTTTTTTGTCGGTTTTATCCTTTGTAGTATCTTAGCTGCGACTATCAATGCGATGAGTTCCCAGGTGCTTGTCCTCACCTCAAGTTTAACCGAAGATTTTTATAAACGATTGTTTAAAGCCAACGCCTCTTCTCGAGAGCTATTATTTGTTTCACGCTTAGGCGTCATTTTTGTTGGAACCATCTCTTTTTTGATTGCTTTTCGCAAAACAAACACCATATATGAATTAGTTCAGTACGCCTGGTCAGGAATCGGCTCTTCCTTTGGCCCCCTAGTTCTTTTGTCCCTTTATTCAAACCGAGTTACGAAGCATGGGGCGTGGGCAGGAATCTTAGGAGGAGGGCTCATTGCGGGTGCTTGGCCCTATTTGAACCCTATTACGTCATTTCCGATTTCTTCAATGTTGCCCGGGTTTACTGGGGGGATGCTGATCATTATCATCACCTCATATTTTACGCGATCAAAACTCACCAATGAAATTAAAAGACCTTTTCAAAGAAATTGAGCCTCTTCTTTGGGAAGGAAGCAAAGAAGTCGAAATCACGACTCTTTCAGCTAACTCTAAAGAGGTTGTGCCGGGGACACTTTTTTTAGCAAAAAGAGGAAAAACAGGGGACGGTCGCAGGTTTATTCAGGAAGCTGTTTTAGGTGGAGCCTCTGCCATTGTTACTGACCTCTATGATCCTTCTCTAACCACCGTGACACAGATCATTCACTCAGACGTGAATAAAATTGAGCCTCTATTGGCAAAAAGGTTTTATAAGGATCTTACTAAAAAAATGTCACTCATTGGTATTAGTGGTACTGCTGGTAAAACAACCGTCGCCTTTATAGCACACCATTTTCTAACGAATAATGATACCCCCTGTGGTCTTATCGGTTCGATTGCCTGGATGACAAGTAAAAGAGTTGTGTCGGCCTCTCTTACAACACCCGATTTACTCACCTCCATGGCTTTATTCGACGAAATGAAAAGAGAGGGGTGCGAAACCGCTGTTATGGAGGTCTCCTCAATTGGAATTGAGCAAGGGCGAACAGCAGGGATGACATTTTCAATGGGAGTGTTTACCAATTTTTCTCAAGATCATCTTGATTATCACCTTACGATGGAAGTGTATGCTGAAATTAAATCGAGGTTTTTTGCCGCTCTCCCTCCAAAAGCTGTTGCCATTATCAACGGAGATGACCCAATGGCCGGTGCTATGATTAGGGATTGCTCGGCACCCCTTTTTCTGTATGGTTTTGGTGACAATAACGACCTTGTTGCTTCAGACCTAGATCTATCCCTTTCTGGAACAACATTCAATATTCACTGGCAGAGTGAAAAAGTTTTTTTTCATACCGATTTAATCGGTCGGTTTAATGTCTATAACATTTTGGCTGCAGCCAGTATAGCCTTGCTTCGCGATATTCCCTTGATGAAAATAGCAAAAGATTTAAAAAAATTTAAAGGAATCCCCGGGCGACTTGAACGGGTTTCAAATGATCGGGATCTTAAAGTGTTTGTTGACTATGCCCATAAACCAGGGGCATTAAAAAATGTGCTACAAACTCTGTCAGCACTAAAAAAAAGGGGCGATTGATTACCATTTTTGGGTGTGGAGGGGAGCGAGATACATTGAAAAGACCGATAATGGCCTCTATGGTTGAAAATTTTTCAGATGTTGTTATGGTTACGAACGATAACCCTCGTCACGAAGAGCCCGAAAAAATTATTCAGGAAATCGTTAACGGATTTAAAAATAAAAATCATATTAATGTTCAGATGGATAGAAAAAAAGCAATTGTGGAGGCAATAAAGATAGCAAAGCCCGAAGACATCATCTTGATTGCAGGAAAGGGGCATGAGACGTATCAAATTTTTAAGGATCAAATCCTCTACTTTGATGATCGCGAGGAGGTTAGGAAGGCTTCTTCTATACTGAAGTGAACTGAGAAGGTCTATCGCTCATTTCGGCATATACCGAAGTGAACTGAAAAGTTGGATTTGGACCGTCGCGAAAGCCCTCGCGGTTGGATCTTATCGCAACGTCGCCCGTATTGAGAAATACGGACTAGTTGCGATCGTCCAACCCCGAGTCTTTGGCGGGGTCCAAATCCAATTTTTCAGCTCATTTCGGTATAAGACGAAAAAAGCAGATGCATAAAAAGAGAAGAGAGAGAGAGACAATCCCCCAGTCTCCCCAAAAACGGTATAACGTGAAATATTGATAAAGGGGGACTTTCGCGACCAATACGGCAGCCTGCTGTTCGTCACTAATTTTTCCGATTACCCTTCCCAAACTATCAAGAGCCGCAGTAACGCCAGTATTACAAGCGCGGACCATAGGGATACCATTTTCAACTGTTCTAACTCGAGCATGGTCAAAATGTTGCTGAGGAAGGCGAGAATGAGCATACCAACCATCGTTAGTCAGATTAACGAACAAAGAGGCTCCTTTAAGTCGACCCTTACGCATAAGGTGAGGGAACGTCTCCTCGTAACAGATGGAAGCCGTTAAAGGAACCTTTGATTCAAAAATTTTGCTTTTTTTCCCAGAAGTAAAAAAAGAAGAAATCCCGTAATTTTTAGCTAAATGCCGCATCCACTTGAATGGGAGGTATTCCCCAAGCGGTACTAAAACCTGTTTGTCGTAACGATTAAATTGATTTCCTTGATGGGGATAAAAAAAAGCCGAATTAAAAAAAAGCCCCCCCTCCTGTTCCTCTAAACCAGCAACGATATCGGTTTTGAGGACTTTACCAAGGGATCGGAGCCAAAACCGGTTTGAAATATCAGAAGAATTTGGTAATAACGACGCCGTACTCACTCCCAAAGTTTCTTTAAAAATTTCACACACCTTATCATAAGAGTAGGAAGGATCGTTCTCCGCTGAAGGAACGACATATTCTGGCAACACAAGGAGGTCTAGGGGTTCTTTACATTCCTTAATAAGCGTAAGAATATGTCTCCATTGTTCATAAGGACGAATAAATTCATGAAACCGATTTTCGATGACAGTTTTTTCTGAAGGAAGCAGCCCTGTTTGGATCATTCCCACGGTCATTGTTGGACTACGATCAATTTTTGGGGCGTATAATGCAGTCTGGACTGCCCCGAAGAGATAAGGAAAGAGAGCTAAAGCTAACCCTATGATTTTATGTCCCCTCCAAAAAGAAAGATTTGTCAAAAAAACTAAAAAAGAGAGCCCAAAAATTCCGAACAAAGAAGCCGCCTGCAGCGAAAAAGAGTTGGCGGCAAGAGAAAGTCCAACCGGATTCCAAGAAAACCCACAGAACATCAGGTGAAGACGCCCCCACTCTACCAAAGTCCAAATGGCCGCTGTGGCAACAAGGGGGATCCTATCAATAAAAAGAGTAATGGCCCCAAACTGAAGACCCAAGAAAAGGGATAGGCCGAGGTAAAGAATAAACGTATAGTTTCCTTGAAATTCAGTACTCGTCATCCAAGAAAGTTGAATGAGCTGCGTCGCGGCAAACCAAAGTGTTC
This sequence comes from Parachlamydiales bacterium, assembly GCA_963777025.1. GTDB lineage: Bacteria > Chlamydiota > Chlamydiia > Chlamydiales > Rhabdochlamydiaceae > PALSA-1444. The sequence goes on along the minus strand of CAVZOR010000007.1, from coordinate 28,502 downwards.
CAAGAGCAAATCTTTTTTTAGAAAAAGGAATTTCTAAAACGACCCTCCAGAAGAGGGCAAAGCCGACTGAAGCAGCAAGGGGACAAGCCCAAAAAAGCCAGGCAGGCTGCCCTAAAGCGACAATTAGCCAACTCCCTCCTACGGCAGTAAAAGCTTTCCATGGTGATCTCATTCGACCCTCCCTTTAATCTTCTCTAGAGCAAGCTAAAATTAAAATTCCCCCTAAAATGCCAATATTGTTAAGAAAAAGATTCATTTGAACCTCTCTTGTGCTTCCGCTGTATAGCCAAAAAGCATGGGTAAAGGTCACTTCCGGAATCAAGTAGAGAAGAAGTAAAAAAGATCCTAACCGTCTCATCCCTAAAAAAACAGCAACGCTTCCCAATCCAGCAAAGATCACCCCAGCCATAATCACTAAGGAGGCATACGACCGTAGAAATGCAGTCCCCATTTCAAACTGAGAAAGGTAAGCTGGATAACGGAGCATCCAAATATTCCAGTCATGTAAAATGCGGATGAAGTAAGGTTGAATCCGGTCCCAATTTAAAATATGATTGATAACCGAATTGATAAAAACCAGGCTCAGACAAGAACGCCCTAGGAAGAGGAAAATTTTTTTCATCTTTTTTCTAGATACCGGTTCAATTAAAATGATTAACGATGAAATTTAGAGAGTATCATCTTCATTCTGTTTTGAAAAGCTTTGATTTAGAAAAGATTCCTTTAGATCTTTTTTTAAATCGGTATTTTAGGTCTCATAAAGCAATTGGTTCAAAAGATAGAGCTTTCATTAGTGACACTTTTTATCACTACATTCGATGGAAAAATCTTTTCAAATATTTGGATCGACCACCTTCATCTCTTGATCCTTCCAATTACAGGGATGATCTTCGTATCCCCGCCCACATTCGGTATGGGGCTTCTTCTTGCCTATACCAACGGCTTTTATCTGCCTACGGAGAAGAAGCGACCCAAAAAATTTGCTTGGTCAATAATGGCCGTGCTCCGTTGACAATTCGAATTAACCCCTTAAAAGCATCCCGAGACAAGCTCTTAAGGTCTCTTTCTAAACAATTCAAGGTTTCCCCCTGCCTCCACTCTCCCTTGGGCTTTTATTTTCATGAAAAGGTCAACCTCCCTTCTATTCCCGAATTTAAAGAGGGTTTATTTGAAATTCAAGATGAAGCGAGCCAGCTAGGATCGGCCCTTATTAAGGCTCAGCCAAAGCAACACATTCTTGATTATTGTGCTGGTTCTGGTGGTAAGAGCTTAGCCTTCTCTCATCTTTTAAATAACTCGGGACAGATCTATCTTTATGATGTCCGATCTTTTGCTCTCAAAAAAGCCCGGCTCCGATTTGATCGCGCTGGGATTCAAAATGTTCAATTTACTTTGCCCAAAAATCGAAAAGGAAAAATGGACTGGGTTGTCGTCGACGTCCCCTGCTCGGGGACGGGAACTTTTAGAAGAAACCCCGACCTTAAATGGAAATTTGAAAGAGTAGGACTAAAAACCCTTCAGAAAAAACAACGAGAAATTTTTAAAAATGCCTTTTCCTACCTTCATTCTAATGGTACCATTGTCTATATGACCTGCAGCATCCTTCCCGAGGAAAATGAGGAACAGCTTTTGTACTTTCAAAATGAATTTGGCCTCAAAGTGATTGAAAAATTTCAAACACTTCCTATTGAGAATGGAATGGATGGTTTTTTTGCCGTTTCTCTTAATACCGAAGTGAACTGAAAACTTGAAGTTTGGACCGCGCCAAATCCATCCTTTACACCCTTGCCTCATTTGCTAAAAAATGGAAAAAAACTTAGAATAACAGTTCTCAGGTAGTGGGGGAATTTTTGGGTAATTTTTTATAACGGATACAAAAAATGTTCGACAAGTTCACTAATCGGGCTAAGCAGGTGATTAAGTTGGCTAAAAAAGAAGCCCAACGAATGAATCACCATTACTTGGGAACAGAACATGTTCTGCTTGGGCTTTTAAAGCTTGGTCAGGGGATTGCTGTTAATGTTTTAAGAAATTTTAACCTTGATTATGAGATTGTTCGTCAAGAAATTGAAAAAGTCTCTGGCTTTGGACCCGAAATTCAAGCCTACGGTGATCCCGCCCTAACCACAAAAGTTAAAAAAGTTTTTGAGTTTTCCAATGAAGAGGCTGCAAACCTTAACCATAATTATGTCGGAACAGAACACCTTCTTTTAGCCCTTTTACGTCAGGCCGATGGGGTAGCTGCCCAAGTACTTGAAAATCTTAGTGTCAATTTGAAGGATGTTCGTCGTGAAGTCTTAAAAGAGCTTGAGACGTTCAATCTTCAACTCCCCCCAATGGGGGTCGGTAGTATGGGAAGGCTTCCTCCACCAAACGGGGGGGCCTTCCATAAATCTCAAGATAAAGGAGGGGTAGGGGGAGATAAAATACCCGCCCTGAGGGCTTATGGCCAGGACCTTACCGATCTTTGTAGAGAAAAAAAACTTGATCCTGTCATTGGCCGAAAAAATGAGATTGAACGGTTAATCTTAATCCTGTGCCGACGCCGAAAAAACAATCCCGTCCTCATAGGAGAGGCGGGGGTTGGTAAGACGGCGATTGTCGAGGGACTAGCTCAAGCCATTGTACAGGGAGAGGTCCCTGACAATTTGGCTAAAAAGAAGCTGATCTCCCTTGACCTTACGCTCATGATTGCGGGAACAAAGTATCGCGGCCAATTTGAGGAACGGATTAAGGCCGTTATCGATGAGGCGAAGAAGAACGGTAACGTCCTTATTTTTATTGATGAACTCCATACCATTGTGGGGGCGGGTGCTGCCGAAGGAGCTATTGATGCTTCCAATATTCTTAAACCGGCTCTCTCTCGAGGCGAAATACAGTGCATTGGAGCGACGACGATTGATGAATATCGTAAAAACGTTGAAACTAATCCTGCTTTAGAACGACGTTTTCAAAAAATTTTGGTAGCTCCCCCCTCGGTTGAAGAAAGCTGTCAGGTGTTAAAAGGGCTTAAGTCGAAGTATGAGGCGCATCACAAGTGTGTTTATACCGATGCGGCCCTTGAATCGGCAGTCACCCTTTCCGACCGATATGTTCCAGGGAGGGCTCTTCCTGATAAAGCGATCGATTTAATGGACGAAGCCGGAGCAAAAGCTCGTATTGCTTCGATGCATCAACCTCAAGATATTACAAAATTTGAAACCGAAATTGAGGAGGCGAGGCTAGCAAAGGACCAGGCGATTGCTCATCAAGAATATGAAAAGGCGGCAAAGTTTAGGGATACCGAAAAAAATCTCCGCGATCAGCTTCAACAGCTCATCAACCAGTGGGAAAATTCTAAAGAGGAGCACCAAACCATTGTTGATGAAGAAGAGATTGCAACGATTATTGCCAAACAGACTGGGATTCCACTTAATCGCCTCACGGAAGGGGAGACGACAAAGATCCTCAAAATGGAGAGCCTTCTTAAGGATTTCGTTGTAGGCCAAGATGAGGCTGTGAGTTCCGTCTGTCGTGCTATCCGCCGGAGTCGCGCCGACATTAAAGATCCAAACCGGCCAATAGGCGCCTTTCTTTTCCTTGGTCCCACAGGGGTTGGGAAAACACTTCTAGCAAAACAACTTGCAATCAACATGTTTGGGGGCGAGGAGTCTTTGATTCAGGTTGACATGTCCGAATATATGGAAAAATTTGCGGTCAGTCGTATGATGGGATCCCCACCGGGCTATGTCGGTTATGAAGAAGGGGGTCAGTTGACGGAACAAGTTCGACGACGACCTTATTGCGTCGTTCTTTTTGACGAAATTGAAAAAGCCCACCCTGACGTGATGAATCTTCTCCTACAAATTCTAGAAGAAGGCCGCCTGACGGATTCATTTGGAAGGAGGATAGATTTTCGTAATACGATTATCATCATGACTTCTAATTTGGGAGCAGATCTTATTCGGCGACAAACTGAGGTTGGTTTTGCGGCTCAAGAGACACATACCCATGCAAAAATGAAGGAGACCATTGAAGGTTCTGTTCGCAAACACTTCAAGCCTGAACTTCAAAATCGTATCGATGAGATTGTCATCTTTCGGGTCCTTGAGCGCCCTTATTTGTTCAAGGTTCTTGATCTAGAAGTTGAAAAAATACGGAAGCGACTGGTTAATAAGCGGATCGTGCTTGATTTAAACCAGCAAGCCAAAGACTTTCTTGTTAATCAAGGATTTCAGCCCGAGATGGGTGCCCGGGCCTTGCGTCGAGTCATTGAAACCTATCTTGAAGACCCTCTTGCAGAGAAGTTGCTCCTCAATTTAGATAAAAAAAGAAATTATCTAGCGACGGTTGAAGAAAATAAAATTGTTTTTGTTGAACAAGAGGCTAAGGACGCAACCAAAGACGCACCCGGAGCAAAAACATCCGCCGCCCCTGCTGCGTAGGTTATGGGATTCGCGGCTATTCTTTTAATGGGGGGGAAGGGAGACGGCTATATTCAGATAGCTTTTCAAGTTCTTCAGGTCTCATCCCGAAGCAATTTCATTTTATTGGAGAGAAAAAAGTTTATCAACACACCTTGGATGTTTTTTTTAGGGTGATGATTTTTCAACAAATTATCTTGGTCTGTCATCCTTGCTGGATTGAAACGGTAAAGCAGGAAACTTCTTCCTTCCCCTGCACTCTCATTTCAGGAGGAGCGACAAGGCAGGAGTCCTCTTTTTTGGGGATAAAGGCTTGTAACCCTGGGACTAAGTTTGTCGTGATTCATGATGGGATTCGCCCTTTCATCTCAGAAGAGATGATCAATATCCATGCCGAAGCTGTTTTAAAACATAAAGCGATTAATACTTATATTCCCTCTGCTGATACGATTATTCATCTTTCGGCTGATGAAAAAGTCTCTATTCCCAAACGAGATGAATATTTAAGAGGTCAAACGCCTCAGACATTTGAATTCGATTTGATTAATCGGGCCCACCAGTCAACGAAGAGAACTGCCTCCACCGACGATTGTTCCCTTGTTCTAGATCTTCATCACCCAATTTTTCTTGTAAGGGGAGATGAAAAAAATATAAAAATCACAACAGCCGTAGACCTTGAGCTCTCTAGGTTGCTATATGCAAATGACTTAAAAAAGCAGGGGGAACTTGTCCCCTAAAAAAGCATGTCCTTTTTGTGATCCCCATGTATTAGCGGAACAGAAATTTTATGAAAATGAAGGTATCGTTGCCCTATATTCTTATAAACCGTTTCTTCCAGGTCACTGTCTTATTGTTCCAAAAAAGCACATTGAAAGGTTTGAAGATTTGACTGATGAAGAGATCGGTCGAATAGGCAAGGCTATCAAACAGATTCACCCCAAAGTTGTCGAGGTGTTTGGCAACCGTTCTTATCTTCTTGTTCAAAAAAATGGGACTGAGGTGGGGCAGACTGTTGAACATCTTCATTTTCATTATATCCCTCGCCGTATTGGAGAAAAATCGACCTTCAAAATGGTTATGCAGTTGTGGAGATCAATTTATCGACGCCCCATTGCTTCTGCTAAAATGAAAGAAGTTGTGGAGGAGTTAAAAAAAGAGTTTTCTTTATAGCTCTTTCCATAGGGGAAAAAATTAAAAACGTATCCAACACTCTCGATTCGAAGAAGAGTATCCGGGATCAAAATAAAAGATTTCACCACCCTTTACTAAATTTTCCAAGACAACGTAAAGAAGTTGATCCGAAAGATCTCTTTTTTCTTCAATGGAAATCTCGTTAACCTTTAATTTTTCATAGGCCACATGCGTTTCTTTAAGCACATCTCTACAAAGTTTTATACGTTCGATTTCAAAAGACCTAGAGCTTATTAGCTGTGCCTCGGTCATCTTTTTATCTAAAAATTTGGTTAGCTGCTCGTTTTGGTGCCGCTCAATTCTGGTTTTTATCCTGCCGATCATGAGTGGTAAAATCGTTGCCGCAAGTTCTTTAGCTGTTGCTTCTGGATTTTCAATAAAAAAGTTTTTTGCAATGGTGTTTGAATTCCCATTCCACCTAGAACGGAAATGATTAACGCCCTGATTGAGCTTTAACAATTCTTTTTCAATAACGGTAATTAGCTCTTTTTCTCTTTGTGGGCTAACTTGAAAAGGTTGCGAAGAAAGGTGATTAGTATCGATACCTTTTTGTTTTAACCATTTGAGGTGACTAGCGAATCCAACTTCCAGATATTTTTTCCCTTTTTCCGCAGCAGTTTCTAGTCGCCCCTCATCAAATTCCATTTTAAGTTTGGTTGCCTCTTCTTTGATGATGTCAAGGTGAAGTGGAAAAATTCTTACCACTGTTTCAAGACCGTCAGCGGATGGGCTATTTTTGAAATACTCAAGATCGATTAATCCAATTTTTCCTTCCATTTTTCCATTTTTTTCCACAACGTATAGTGGCAAATTGTCATAACGAACATTGTTGCCAGAAATATACCTAAGTGGGCTACGCTTACTGGTGGCTATTAAATCACCAATGTCTACCGTTGAGAATAATCTTGTCAATTCACGGACCGGTTCATCAAATAGTTTTGGATCAGAAAGGTAAATTTGCATATTGGCGTAGCTGTCGACATTAACGGGGAGTCTTTTTTCAACAAGGAAATTTTGACACAGGTTTGCCTCAGGAATGATTAAGTGGGAGCTTTTTTGTGAATATAAAACAGATCTTGCCTCTTGCATCTGATGAAAACGTTCAATCGCTTCTTTTCTTCCTGATTGCTTTAAAACAACCCCAGGCATTTGTTGAGGCAAGAATACCGTTGTCCTTCCATTTCCCGCATTCGGCATCAGGCAGCGATGCCCAGCCCTTTCTGCCTGATCGCACAGAACACGATATTGAGGGTATAAATGATTAGATAAGAAAGGCCTTCTCGCTAAATACCCTCGAAAATGTTTTTGGATCGAGGTAGCGGCCTTATCTTCTGGAGTATTGGAGTGGGATAGTGGCAGAATTTTTTTACCTGATTTCGTCTTTTTTACAGCGGTTGATCGTACCAATTCGGCATCGGGCGCATTGGATTTCTTTCCTAACATAGCCGACTTTTGTTTGATTTGGTTGTATAAATTGAAAACCTCACTGTAACTCTTAGAAAAAGCCATTCCTATGCAGCCCATGACTGCAAGCGGAACGGTTATAGGAAAGGCAAGGATAAACAACGCGACTGCAGCAACCTTAACAGGTATAGGATAGGATTTTTTTATAAAAGCCATATCATCATTTGAAATTTTGTTAATGGTCACGGTCCGCCCAAATCCGATATGGAGTAGGCCTAGACCCACATTGCCAATTTTTTCTTCATGATCACTATTATTACTTAAATCAACCCTATTAAAATTTATTAACATTGTGTTCCTTTAATAATTTAAACTTGTATTATATTATAATTAGATTGTTTTAAAAAAACAACAAATTAATTATAGGCAGTTCTATGCACAATTAAAGTAAAATGAAAAATTGAAATTTAGAGGCTGCCAAAGCTCAATTCGGAATAGAGGCGAAGAGCTCATTAACAAATTAGATGCATTGCAATGTACGTATAAATAAATTAAAATCCCCACCGCAACGGTTCCATCTTGTCCATCCATCCAAGATCACAACACTCAAGCTCAAACCGTTACCCAACCCCAGGGTGTCTTCGATGGGGCCTTCTTGAAGCCGTGGGGGGCGCTTATCGGGCCTCTCGATTCTTTAGAAAGGGCGCCGCGGCGATCCTAGACAAAGTTTGGGAAACTCTATACGATGTTTTGTTCCCTTTAGAAGAGACGTATGAGTGGAGTATCGGGAATTTATACCGAAATGAGCTGAAAACTTGGATTTGGACCACGCGAAAGTCCTCGCGGTTGGACGATCGCAACGGTCCAAATCCAAGTTTTCAACTCATTTCGGTATAGACACGATGTCTGAAGATTTAGATGAGGTCCAAACCTCAATTTTTCAGTTTACTTCGGTATAAGGGTTTCTTTCCATGTGGGAAAAAATTAAAACCGTATCCAACACTTTCGACTAAACCCGGAATAGTGTCCGGGATCAAAATAAAAAAGTTCACCACCCTTTACTAAATTTTCCAAGACGACGCAAAGAAGTTGATCTGAAAGATCTCTTTCTTCTTCAATGGAAATTTTCTTAAGCTTTAATTTTTCATAGGCCACACGCGTCTCTTCAAACACATCTTTATAAAATTTTATACGTTCGATTTCAAAAGATCTAGAGCGTATTAGCTGTGCCTCGGTCATCTTTTCATTTAAAAATTTGTTTAACTGCTCATTTTGATGTTCCTCGATGTTGGTTTTTATCCTGCCGATCATGAGTGGTAAAATCGTTGCCGCAAGTTCTTTAGCTGTTGCTTCTGGATTTTCAATAAAAAAGTTTTTTGCAATGGTGTCTGAACTCACCCACGACCTAGAACAGAACTCATTAACGCCCTGATTGAGCTTTAACAATTCTTTTTCAATAACGGTAATTAGCTCTTTTTTTCTTTGTGGGCTAACTTGAAAAGGTTGCGAAGAAAGGTGATTAGTATCGATACCTTTTTGTTTTAACCATTTGAGGTGACCAGCGAATCCAATTTCCAGATATTTTTTCCCTTTTTCCGCAGCAGCTTCTAGTATACCCTCATTAAATTCCATTTTAAGCTTGGTTGCCTCTTCTTTGATCACGTCAAGGTGAAGTGGGAAAATTCTTACCAGTGTTTTAAGGCCGTTAGTCGATGGGCTATTTTTGAAACACTCAAGATCGATTAATCCGATTTTCCCTTCCGTTTTTCCATTTTTTTCCACAAGATACAATGGCAAATTGTCATAACGAACCTCGTCGCCAGAAATCTGTCCAAGTGGGCTGCTTGCAGGGAGGGCTATTAAATCACCAATGTCTATCGTTGAGAATAATCTTGTCAATTCACGCACCGGTTCATCAAATCGTTTTGGGTCAGAAAGGTAAATTTGCATATTGGCGTAGCTGTCGACATTAACGGGAAGCCTTTTTTCAACAAGGAAATTTTGGCACAGGTTTGCCTCAGGAATGATTAAATGGGAGCTTTTTTGTGAATATAAAACAGCCCTTACCTCTTGCATCTGATGAAAACGTTCAATCGCTTTTTCTCTTCCTGAGTGCTTTAAAGCAACCTCAGGCATCTGTTGAGGCAAGAATACTTCTGTGTTTCCAGTTTCCGCCCTTGGTATCAAGCGAGCCCCAGCCCCTTCTGCCTGATCCCACAGAACACGATATTGAGGGTATAAATGATTAGATAAGAAAGGCCTTCTCGCTAAATACCCTCGAAAATGTTTTTGGATCGAGGTAGCGGCCTTATCTTCTGGAGTATTGGAGTGGGATAGTGGCAGAATTTTTTTACCTGATTTTGCATTTTTTACATTGGATTTCTTACCTAAAATAACCGACTTTTCTTTGATTTGGTTGTATAAATTGAAAACCTCCCTGTAACTCTTAGAAAAAGCCACTCCTATGCAGCCAATGACCGCAAGCGGAATGGTTATGGGAAAGGCAAGGATAAATAACGCGACTGCAGCCACCTTAGCACGAGTAGGATAGGATTTTTTTGTAAAAACCCCACCATGACTTGAAATTTTGTTAACGGTCACGGTCTGTCCAAACCCAATATGGAGTAGGCCTAGACCCACATTACCAATTTTTTCTTCACGATCACTGTTATTATCTAAGTTAACTCTATTAAAGCTTACTAACATTATATTTCCATAATAATTTAAACTTATTAGTAATATTATAATTAATTTTTTTTAATAAAACAACAAAGTTAGTTTTTATTAGTTATGTGTATGATTATTATCTAATTAAACGGAAAAATTGAAATTTGGAGGCCGCCAAAGCCCAATTCCGAATGGAGGCGAAAAACTCAATGACAAATTAGACGTATTGCAATGTACGTATAAATAAATTAAAATCCCCACCTCAATGATTCCATCCTGTTCATCCATCCAAGATCAAAATACTCAGGCTCAAACCTTTATCCAATCTGAGGAGGCCTCTTCTGAAGTCGTGGGTGTGCTTACCGGAACTCTCGATCCTTTAGAAAGGGCCGCGGCGATCCTGGACAAAGTTTGGGAAACCATATGGGATGTTTCGTCCCCCCTAGATGAGACCTTCGAGTGGAGTATTGGGATTTTAGACGCTGTGTCTGAAGGGCTAGAGGTTAAGGTCAGAGATCTAGAGGCTCGATCTGAAGATCCGGAAGCCTTAAGGGAAGCTCGCGAACCCCTCATTCGGGCAGTGAAGGTCTTAAAAAAATCCCAGGAACCCTTCCTCTGCAGGGTCCCGTCGATCCTGGCTGGAGTTCCCAGGGCTATCCAAGAGGTTTTCCCGGATGAAGAAAGCAGAATCGTCTGCGCCAAGGATAAAACCTTAAAGATCGAATCGACCGCAATGGTGTCCCATGCTAAATGTGGAAGCTGCCTAGTTGAAGCCCTAGAGGCCGGAGATAAAGAGAAACAGGGGGTCTCTGGATCAGCGCAACTGCTAGCCAAATCTTTGCAGGGATTAACCGAAGCTCTGCGGGCTCATGCTGAATTTCAGAATGACTATGTCGAATCGATTGAGGCCCTGGGAGCGCTTACTGGCTCCCTGGATCCCCTAGAAAGGGCCGAGGTGAGCCTAGACAAGGTTTGGGACACCTTGTTCGATGTTTCATTCCCTCTAGAGGAGAGTTACGAGTCGGATATAGGAGCCTTAGATGCTATGGTTGAAAACCTAGAGGTTGAAATCGGAAACCTAGAGACTCCATCTGAAGACCAGGCAGCCCTAAGTGAAGCTCGCGAATTCCTCATTGGGGTGCTGAAGGTCTTAAAAAAATCAAGGGAGCCCTTCCTCAGAAGGGTCCCGTTGATTCTGGGTGAAGTTCCGAGGGCTAAGGAAGTGGCTCTTCGGGATGACGGATTCAGAATTGTCTGCGCCGAGGATGAAACCTTAAAGGCCGAATCTCCCATGATGGTGTCATACTCTAAATGTGGACGCTGCCTACTTGAAACCCTACAAGCCCGAGATAAAGCCAAACAAGGGGGGGCCGGGTCAGCGCAGGCATTAGCCAAGTCTCTGCGAGGATTAGCTGAGGCTCTGCTGACTTATGCTGCATTTCAGAATGACTATGTCGAATCGGTGGAGAGGTTAGCACTCGAGCTAGAAAGGGTCATAGAGATTGTCGACGTTTCCGAATTCAAACAACAGGGGATCGATTTTATTAATAATCATCTTCTCAACGGTCTCACTCCTATTACAAGAGAGGCCTTCTTACAGGTAGATTCTGATGCTTTTCATTTTTTTATATTTCTTGCTTATTATTTTTATACGGTTGGACCTTTAAAAAAAGAGACGATCCCTTCTTTTTTTTTTCAAGAGACCAGAAAAGAAATTCAATCCCTGCGAGAGGAGTTCTCATCAGTCGTCGTCGATCTTTCTTTTAAACCAGTTTTAGAAGATTTTGAAAAGTTTAATAACCCGCCAGATTCTATAAAAAATAGCCCTCTCTTTACAGAGTTGAGAGCATCGAGTTCTCAAACGCTGCAAATGAAGAGCGATCGTTTTGTCATGTGTTGGCGAGCTGTTGTCATGGCAGAATAAATTATACCGAGGTGAGCTGAAAAATTTGAATTTGGACTGTCGCAAAAGCTCTCGCCAAGGTCTGGGGGTTGGACGATCGCAACTAGATAAGATCCAACTGCGAGAGCTTTCGCGACGATCCAAATCCAATTTTTCAGCTCATTTCGGTATATACCTATTGCAATTTACGTCTAAATAAATTAGAGTCCACACCGCAATGATTTCGCCATGTCCATCTTTCCAAGATCAAGGACTTCAAATTCAAGCTGCTGTCGAGCAACCTTATTTGGAGCCGAGCGGTATTCTTACTGAACCTTTGGAAGCCGTAGAAGCAGCCGTTGAGCTCCTTTCAGGAGATGTTTTAAGATCCGCAATAGAAAATTACGATGCTCTCGTTGCCGCCGTTCGGAAGTTAAGTAATCTAGCTATGAGGACCCTAAACTCTTCGGAACCTTTAGAAGAAGACCTGGTTTTAAGTGACCAAGAAAAAAAGAGACTCATTCAGATCGAGATCGGACGCCTGATTCAGTCCCCGGATATTGATTCAGAAATCCAAAAGAGGGTTCTAGAGTCTCAGGGGGAAGCCCTTTCGGACAAAGCCGTAGCTAATCTGCAGCTAATCGCTGTGCGGCGAACCCAAAGTAAAGCCAGAAACGCCGTAGAAAGTGCTCGAAAGCCGCGTGAGAAAGTCAAGTTGGCTGAGTCTAAAAACAAAGAAAATAAAGAGAGAACCTTGGGCGTCTACGCCAGAGCCTTAGAGAGAGCCTATGAAGCCCTTGAGGAGCACGCTATGGCCTTGCAGAGGCTAGCAGAGGTTGTGAAAAAACATGCCGAAACTAGAGGGGCCCTTGCTAAAGCTATAGAGTCCCTCGTCACCGCTTTATACCGAAGAACACTGGAAAATTAGGATTTGAGTCATCCCGAAAGCTCCCTTCGGTATATACATATTGCAATCTGTATATAAATAAATTAGAATTCGCCGCACAATGGTCCCATCCTGTTCATCCATCCAAGGTCACAACACTCAAGCTCAAGCCGTTGTCCAATCCCAGGGGCTCTCCCAGAGGGTGTTTCAGGGGGCTTCTTGTGAGGCCCTGGGGGAGCTTGCTGGGATGCCGGACCCTCTAGAAAGAGTCACGGCGGCCCTAGACAAAACTTGGAAAACCCTATGCGATATTTCATCGGCTCTACACAAGACTTATGAGTGGGACGTCGGAAATTTAGACGCTATGTCCGAGGATCTAGAGATTGAAGTCAGAGATCTAGAGGCTCTATTTGAAGACTCGGAGGTTTTAAGCGAAACTCGCAAATTCCTCACTGACGCATTGAAGGTCTTAAAAAAATCTCAAGAGTCCCTGCGCGGGGTGCCGTCGATTTTGAATGCAGCTTCCAGGGCTATTGAAAGGGCTTTTCCGGATGACGCATTTAGGATTGCCTGGGCTAAGGACGAAACCTTAAAGGCCGAATCGGCCATCATGGTATCGTATGCTAAATGCCAAAGCCGTCTATTTAAAGCCCAACAGGCTCGAAATCAGGCCCGAGATAAAGCAAAAAAAGCGGAGCCCGGGTCGGTGCAGCCATTAGTCAAATCTCTGCAGAGGTTAGTCGAAGCTCTGCTGGCTCATGCTGAATTTCGGAATGCTTATGTTAAATCCGTTGAAGCCCTGGGCGAGCTTATTGGATTGCTGGATCCTCTAAAAAAAGCCACGCCAACCCTAGACAAAATTCGGGAAACTCTATCCGGCATTTCATCGAATCTAGACAAAACCTATGAGTGGATCGTCGGAAGCTTAGACGCGATGTCCGAGGACTTAGAGGTTGAAGTCGGAAAACTAGAGGCTCTACCTAAAGACTTTCTGATCTTAAGCAAAGCTCGTGAGTTTTTTGTTGATGCAGTGAAAGTCTTACAACTATCTCAGGAGTCGGCGCGCTGGATCCCGGCGATCCTCGTGGAAGTCCCCGGGGCTATTGAAGCGGCGTCTTCGGATGAGGCACTGAGAATTACCTGGTTCTACCAAGAAACTCTAAAGGTTCAATCGACCGTCATGGTGTCGCATGCTAAATGCCGAAGCTGCGTACTCGAAGTCCTACAGGCCCGAGATAAAGCCGAACAAGGGACACCCGAGTCAGTGGAGCCGTTAGCCAACTCTCTGCGGAAGCTAGGCGAAGCTCTTCTGACTCATGTTAAAATTAGGAAGGCCTATGTCAGATCTGTGGAGAACTTATCAATGGAGCTTAAAGGGAGCCCTAGAGGTGCTATTTCCGATTCCAGACAACTGGGAATCGGTTTTATACCAGAGGGAGTCGATTTTATGCCTAAGTGAGGGGAGGCCTTTGGCGCCGTCCAAAACCCAATTTTTCAGTTCACTTTGGTATGCCTATTGCAATTTACTTTTAAATAAATTAGAGTCTGCGCCGCAATGATTCCATCTTCTCCATCCATCCAAGATCGAAGATCTCAAATTCAAACCGTTGTCCAAATGGAGGAACCCCATTTCGAACCCATAGGGGTCTTTACCCAACTTCTGGAATCGGTAGAAGCGGCCAGCGACCCCCTTTTTGGGGATGCTTTGGAAGTCGTAACGGAAAGTCGGGACGCCCTCATTAAGGCCATTGAGGATTTGTATAGTCTGCCTATGAAGACCCTAAACTCTCCCCAATTCTTAGAGGAAGGCGCCTTTCTAAGTGAAAAAGAGAAAAGGGATTGGGCTTCTGTCGAAATCGGACGCCTGATTCAGTCGCCGGCCATTGATGCACAGATCCGAGAAAGAGTCGTAAGGTCTATGACTGAAGCCCTTTTCGACAGAGCCCTAGTCTCAATGCACCTCGTCGCTGTTCGACTGACCCAAAGTGAAGCCACAATGGTCACAAGAATGGCGTCCAAGGCGCGTAAGAAAACCAAGTTGGTCCAAGGTAAGGAAGGAAACACGGAAAGTCAAAAAAAAGCCTCGGAGGCTTACGCCGAAGCCATGAAGACAGTGTATGAAGTCTTTGAGAGTCACTTCTGGGCCCTACAGAGCCTAACAGAAGTAGCGAAAAAATATGCCAAAACTAGGGGGGGGCTTGCTAAAGCCATAGATTCCCTAGTTGCCACCCAAACCAAAGCGTGAGGGACGCCGTATCGAAGTTGATAGAAGGGTTCCTCAAGGCTCGAAGTAGCAGGTAAGAACCTCATTATACTTATTGTAATTTAGGCATAAATAAACTAGAATTCTCACCGCAATGATTCCATCTTATCCTTCTATTCAAGATCGCAACACGCAAGCTCAGACCGTTGCTGTGGGTAAATTTACTGGGTCCCTGGATCCTCTAAAAAGAGCCAAGGCGACTCTAGACAAAACTTGGGACGCCGTATTGGATTTTTCAGCTGCTTTGGGCCAGACTTATGAGTTTGCCGCCATCGGAAGCATAGAGGGTATCGCTGAAGATCTGGAGATTGAAGTTAGAAAACTAGAGGTTCTTTCTGAAAATCCGGAGGCCTTAAGCAAAGCTCGCGAAACCCTCTCCACGAATCTGAAATTTTTAAAAAAATCGCTGGAGCCCGTGGCCAATAGAGTCCCGTTGATCCTGAGGGGGCTTCCCAGGGCTATGGAAGAGGCTTGTTTGGGGGATGAATTCAAAATTGCTCGGGTCAATAACGAAACCGTAAAGGTCTCGTCCAACACCCTGCTGTCGCATGCTAAATGCGGAAGCTGCCTGTTTGAAGCCCTACAGGCCCTAGATAAAGCAAAAAAAGGGGAGCCTGGGTCGACTCGGGTATTAGCCGAATCTTTGGAAAGGGGAGCCGAAGCCCTGCTGGCTCATGCTGCATTTCAGGATGCCTATGTTCAATCCGTTGAAGTTCTGGGAGCGCTTAATAGGACCTTGGATCCTCTAAAAATAGCCGCGGTAACATTCGAAAAAGTTTTGGGAACGGTATCCCATATTTCATCGGGTATAAACGAGACCTATGAGTGGGGTGTCGGAGATTTAGACATGATGTCTCGAGACCTAGAGGTTGAAGTTAGAAAGCTAGAGGCTTTCTTTAAAGACCCGAAAGGCTTAAGGAAAGCTCGCGAGTCCCTCGTTGAGGCACTGAGGGTCTCAAATCAATCCCTGAGTTTTCAACGCTGGGCACCGTGGATCCTGAGTAAAGCTCGCGAGGCTCTCGCCGCGGCCTCTCCAAATGAGGCGTCCAGAATTGCCTGGTTCTACGAAGAAACCCTAAAGGTCGACTCAACCGTCATGGTGTCGCATGCTAAATGCCGAAGCCGCCTACTCAAAGCCCTACAGGCCCGAGATAAAGCCAATCAAGCGGAGCCTGAGTCGGCGGAGCCGTTAGCCGAGTCTCTGCAGAGATTAGCCGAATCTCTGCTGGATCATACTAAGTCTCGGAATGCCTTTGTGAGATCCGTAGAAAAAGTTTCGGAAACGATATCCCCTATTTCATCGGGTATAAACGAGACCTATGGTTTGTGGAATGTCGGAGAGTTAGACCTTATGTCTAGAGAACTAGAGCTTGAAGTTAGAAAGCTAGAGGTTCTGTTTGAAAACCCGGCAGCCTTAAGGAAAGCTCGCGAGTCCCTCATCGGGGCGCTGAAGGTCTCAAATGAACCCCTGGAGTCCATAAGCTGGGCACCCTGGATCGTGATCAAAGTTCCCGGGGCTATCGAAGCGGCTTCCCCGATTGAAGCATTCAGAATCACCTGGTTCTACGACGAAACTTTAGAGGCTGAATCGACCGTTGTGGTGTCGTGTGCTAAATGGCGAAGCTGCCTATTCGGGGCCCTACAGGCCCGAGATAAAGTAGAAAAGGGGGAGCCAGGGTCAGCGGAGGCATTAGCCGAATCTTTGGAGAGGATAGCCAAAGCTCTGCTGGATCATAGTAAATGTCGGAATGCCTTTGTCAGATCGATGCAGAGATTAGCACTGGAGCTTGAGGAGAGCTATCCTATACCGAAGTGAGCTGGTCAAACCGCCCAGACCCGAACTATACCGAAATGAGCCGAAAAGCTCATTGAAAGATTATACCTATTGCAATTTACGTCTAAATAAATTAAATTCCGCGCCACAATGATTCCATCTTATCCATCTCTCCAAGACCGAAGATCTCAAATCCAAAAGGAAGAACTCCATTTGGAGCCCAGCGGTATCCTTGCTGAACCTCTGAAAGCCGTAGAAGCAGCCAACAAAGCCCTTTCTGAAGGGGTTTTGGGAGCCGTAACGAAAAGTCGGGACGCCTTCTTCGGAGCGCTTAGGAAGTTATATAGTCTGCCTACCCCGAACTCCTTAGAAAAAGACCCCTTCTTAAGAGATAGAGGAGACAAAGAAAAATTGGATTGGGTTTGGATCAAAACCGGACGTCTGATTCAGTCCTCGGACACGGACGCAAAGATCCGAGAAAGAGTCTTCGAGTCTCAGATTGAAGTCCTTCAGGACAGAGCCGCAGCCGTAACGCATCTAGTCGACGTCTGGCGAACCGAAAGTAAAGCCAGAATAGCCATGGAAATAGCCTCGAAGGCACTTGAGAAAAACAGGTTGGCCGAAGAAGAGGGGAAAGATCAAAAGATAGCCTTGCAGGGTTATATTGAAGCAATGGATGAAGTGCATCAAGTGTTGGGAGATCTCTCTGGTGCCTTACAGAGACTAACGGAGCCTGCGAAAAAATATGCCGAAACTAAAGACGCGTTTGCTGAAGCCATAGAGGCTCTGGTTGCCACCCAAACCAAAGGATAAGGGGGCTTAAATTTATTGCAACTTACGTATAAATAAGTTAGAATCCTGGCCACCATGATTCCATCCATCCAAGTTCATAACATTCAAGCTGTTATCCAAACCAAGGAGCGATCTTACGTGGCCCCAGTTGAAGTTGCTGGACCGCTGGATCCCCTAGAAATCGCCTGGACACTCCTAGGCAAAGTTTGGGAAACGGTATGCAATGTTTCATCGGCTCTAGGCAAGAATTATGAGTGGAGCGCCGGACACTTAGACGTTATGTCTGAAGACCTAGAGGTTGAAGTCAGAGAACTAGAGGCTCTATTTGAAGGCCCTGAAGAGTCGAGGGTCTTAAGGAAATCTCGCGAAAACCTTAGTGAAGCACTGAAGGTCTTAAAAAAATCCCTGGAGCCCCTGCTCACCTGGACCCCGTCGGTCATGAAGGAAGTTCCCAAAGCCATCAAAGCGGTTTCTCCGGATGACGCAGCTAGAATTGCTTGGTTTGATGAAGAAACCTTAAAGGCCGAATCGGCCATCATGTTGTCGCAAGCTAAATGCCGAAGTCGTCTGCTCGAAGCCTTACAGGCCCGAAATAAAGCCAAACAAGCGGAACCCGGGTCGGCGCAGTCGTTGGGTGAGTCTTTGGAGAGATTAGCCGGAGCTCTGCTGGATCATGCTAAAGCTCGGGATGACTATGTCAGTTCAGTCCGAAGTTTAGCTCTTGAGTTAGACAAAGTCAGAGTGGTTTCCGCCGTTTCCGATCGATCTGTTCAAGATCGAAGATCTCAAATTCAAGCTGTTATCGAAGTGGAAGAATCCGATTTGGATCCTAGTGATATCCTTACTGAACCTCTGAAAGCCTTAGCAGCAGCCAATAAGCTTCTTTCTGGGGATGCCCTCGAAGTTTTAACGAAAAGTCGGGACGCCGTCGATAAAGCCTTTAGGGGCTTATATGATCTGCCTACGAAGATCCTAAATCTTTCGCAGCCTTTAGAAGAGGGGGCCTGTCTAAGTGAGAAAGAAAAAAATTGGCAAGGTTGCGTCGAAGCCGGCCGCCTGATTCAGTCGTCGGCCTTTGACCCGAAGATTCAAGAGAGATTCCTAAAGTCTCAGGTTGAAGCCCTTCCGTATAGAGCTGTCTCCCAAATGCAGCTAGTCTCCACCCGGCGAGCCCAAAACGAAGCCAAAATGGCCATAATAAGAGCCTGGAAGGCGCCTGAGAAAACCGAGTTGGCGGCCAAGTTGGCAGAAGGGAAGGAAGTAAACGCGGAACGTCAAGAGAGAGCCTTGCGAGTTTACGCTGAAGCCACGAAGACCGTGTGTGAAGCCCTGGGGGGTCATGCTGGGGTCCTGCAGAGACTAGCCGGGGTCGTGAAAAAATATGCCAAGGCTAGAGGGGGCTATGCTGAAGCTATAGAGTCCGTCGTCACAACCCAAACCAAAGTCTGAGGAGTTTCGGTGTTGTCAGAATCCGTTTGCCTATCATCCCTTATGCAAAAGTGAGATTTTCACGTCATTTTTAATTATATACCGAAGTGAAAATACCTAAATCTCAAATTTTCAGTCGACAAATTACATATAAATAATTTAAAATTCTCGTCACAATGGTTCCATCTATCCAGGGTCACAACGCTCAAGTTCAAGTCGGTATCCAAACGGAGGAAGCCTTTTCTGAGGCTCTGTGTGGGCTTACCGGGTCTATCGATTTTCTAGAAAGAGCCGGAGCAACCTTGGACAAAGTTTGGAAAATCCTTTGCGATTTCTCTTTGCACACAGAGAAGACCTATGAGTGGATGGTCGGGGACTTGGAGACCATGTCCGAAGATCTAGAGGTTGAAATCGGAAAACTGGAGGTTCTAGCTGAAGATCGGGGGGTCTTGAGCGAGGCTCGCGAATCCCTCACTAGGGCTTCGAAGGTTTCAAAAAAATCCTTAGAGCCTGTGATCGGCAGGGTATCGTTGATCCTGGATGCAGTTCCCACGGCTACCCGACAGGCTTTTTCGGATGACAGGTATAGAATTAGCTGCGCCGTGGACCACGCTATAGAGGTCGAAGCGAGTACCATGGTGTCGTATGCTAAGTTGGGAATTTGCTTACTCGGGGCCCTGCAGGCGCGAAATAAAGCGAAACAAGCAGTGCCCGAATCAGCGCAGGAGCTAGCCAGATCTCTGCATACACTAGCTGGAGCCCTGGAGGCTCATGCTGGATTTCGGGATGCCTATGTCGAATCGATGGACAAAGTAGGGCTGGTGATAGACGAAGTTATGGAGGTTATCGACCCTCGCGAATTCAAACAAGAGGGAGTCGATTTTATTAATAACCATCTTCTCAAAGACATCAGCCCCGCTACTGAAGAGGCATTCTTACAAGTAAATTTTGATGCCTTTGATTTTTTTATATTTCTTGCTCTTTATTTTTATACGACTGGACCTTTAAAAGAAGCGGCTATCCCTTCATTTTTTTTTCGAGAGACCAAACAAAAAATTCAACAGCTTCGAGATAAGTTCTCATCAGTCGATGTCGACTTTTCGATTTTCAAACCAATTTTAGAGGATTTTGAAAAATTTAATAGCCACCCAGATTCTATAAAGAATTGTCCTCTCTTTACAGAGTTGAAAGCATTGAGTTTTGGAACGCTCCAAAAGCGGAGCCATCGGTTTATGATGTGCTGGCAAACTGTCGTCTATGACAGAAGATCAACAATTATGACAGAAGAGCAACAATGAGTTCGAGTGCCCCGACATTGCAAAATTGGGTCTGGACCATCCTGAAAGCCTTCGCGATGACCCAAGTTTCAATTTTTCGGTACATCGGTACACTCGGGCACAGGTATTTTAAATTAGGTCTAAATAAATTAAAGTGGCCGCCACGATGATACCGCCTTATCCGTCTGTCCAAGATCAAAGTACTCAAACTGAAACGGTTATCCAAGCAACACAACGACTCCCTTCGGAGCCTGGGAGATTCCTTGCCAAACCTTTGGAAGCCATAGAAGGAGCCATTGAGACTCTTTCTGGGGATCCTTTGAAAGGAACAAAAGAAAGTCTAGATGCCCTTCTTGTGGCCTCTCGGAAATTTTGTAACGTGGCTAAGAAGAACCTAAATCTTTCGGAACCTTTAGCCCCCCTAAGTCTCCAAGAAAGGAGGCGAATTCGAGACGAAACCGGACGTTTGATTAAGTCGTCAGATATTGATCCAGAGATCCCAGAGAGGTTTCTAAGGAGTCAGGCCGAAGCCCTTTTGGCTAGAGCCGCAATCAGAGTGCAGCAGGTCGCTTCCCGGGAAATTCAATATAAAGCCAGACGGGCCATAAAAAAAGACGAGGAGGCGTGTCATGAAGTAAACTTGGCCAAAGGTAAACAGGAGAACACAGAACGTCAAGAGAGAGCAATCCGAGCCCGTGTCGAAACCATGAAAACGGTATATGGAGCCCTGGAGGACATCGCTGGGATCCTAGAGAGATCGGTGGAGCCTACGAAAAAATATGCTGAGACTAGAGGGGCCCAAGCTGAAGCCATAGAGGCCTTAGTCGCCGCCCAACCCAAAGTCTGAGGGGCATCGATTTCATCAAGATTCGTTTGCTTATACCGAAGTCGATTGAGAAATTGGTTTTGGACCCCACTAAAGCCTCGAAGTTGGACGACTGCAACTTACCCGAGTGAAAATACTCGACAATTTTTCAGTCGGCTTCCGTATAATTGATAAATTAGACCTATTGCAAACTATATATAAATAATTTAAAATTCTCGTCACAATGGTTCCATCTATCCAGGGTCACAACGCTCAAGTTCAAGTCGGTATCCAAACGGAGGAAGCCTTTTCTGAAGCCCTGTGTGGGCTTCCCGAGTCTCTCGATTTTCTAGAAAGAGTCGAAGCAACCCTAGACAGGGTTTGGGAAATTCTATGCGATGTCTCTTTGCCCACAGAAATGACCCATGAGTGGACGGTCGGGAACCTGGACACTATGTCCGAAGATCTAGAAGTTGAGCTCGGAAAACTAGAGGTTCTACCTGAAGATCGGGTAGTCTTAAGCGAAGCTCGCGAATACCTCACTAGGACTTTGAAGGTTTTAAAAAAATCGCTGGAGCCCCTGATCGGCAGGGTATCGTTGATTCTGGATGCAGTTCCCATGGCTACTCGAGAGGCTTTTCCGGATGACAGATATAGAATTGCCTGCGCCGTGGACGACGCTATAGAGGTCGAGGCGACCATCATGATGTCGTATGCTAAGTGCGGAATCTGCCTACTGGAGGTCCTGCAGGCCCGTAATAAAGTCAAACAGGCAGTTCCCGAATCAGCGCAGGAGCTAGCCAGATCTCTGCATACACTAGCTGGAGCCCTGGAGGCTCATGCTGGATTTCGGGATGCCTATGTCGAATCGATGGACAGAGTAGGGCTGGAGATAGACAAAGTTATGGAGGTTATCGACCCTCGCGAATTCAAACAAGAGGGAGTCGATTTTATTAATAACCATCTTCTCAAAGGCATCAGCCCCGCTACTGAAGAGGCGTTCTTACAAGTAAATTTTGATGCCTTTGATTTTTTTATATTTCTTGCTCTTTATTTTTATACGACTGGACCTTTAAAAGAAGCGGCTATCCCTTCATTTTTTTTTCGAGAGACCAAACAAAAAATTCAAGAGCTTCGAGATAAGTTCTCATCAGTCGATGTCGACTTTTCGATTTTCAAACCAATTTTAGAGGATTTTGAAAAATTTAATAGCCACCCAGATTCTATAAAAAATTGTCCTCTCTTTACAGAGTTGAAAGCATTGAGTTTTGGAACGCTCCAAAAGCGGAGCCATCGGTTTATGATGTGCTGGCAAACTGTCGTCTATGACAGAAGATCAACAATGAGTTCAAGTGTACCGACATTGAAAAATTGGGTCTGGACCATCCTGAAGGCCTTCGCGACGACCCAAATCTTAATTTTTCGGTACATCGGTACACTCGGGCACAGGTATTTTAAATTAGGTCTAAATAAATTAAAGTGGCCGCCACGATGATACTGCCTTATCCGTCTGTCCAAGATCAAAGTACCCAAACTGAAACGGTTATCCAGGTAACGCAACGACTCCCTTCGGAGCCTGGAAAATTTCTTGCCAAACCTCTGGAAGCCATAGAAGGAGCCATTGAGGCGCTTTCTGGGGATCCTTTGAGAGGCGTAAAAGAAAGTCTAAATACCTTTGTTGTGGCCTCTCGGAAATTTTATAACGTGGCTACGAAGAACCTAAATCTTCCGGAACCTTTAGAAGAATGGGCCTCCCTAAGTGAGCAAGAAAAAAGGAGGCGAGCTCGAGCTGAAACCGGACGTTTGATTCAGTCGTCAGATATTGATCCAGAGATCCCAGAGAGGTTTCTAAAGAGTCAGGCCGAAGCCCTTTTGGCTAGAGCCGCAATCAGAGTGCAGCAGGTCGCTTCCCGACGAATGCAAAATAAAGGGAGACAGGCCATAAAAAGAGACGAAGAGGCGTGTCATGAAGTCAACTTGGCCAAAGGTAAACAGGAGAACAGAGAACGTCAAGAGAGAGCAATCCGAGCCCGTGTCGAAACCATGAAAACGGTATATGGAGCCCAGGAGGACATCGCTGGGATCCTAGAGAGATCGGTGGAGCCTACGAAAAAATATGCTGAGACTAGAGGGGCCCAAGCTGAAGCCATAGAGGCCTTAGTCGCCGCCCAACCCAAAGTCTGAGGGGCATCGATTTCATCAAGATTCGTTCGCTTATACCGAAGTCGACATAATTGATATACCGAAATGAGTTGAAAACTTGGTTTTGGACCCCGCCAAAGCCCCTGGAAAGATCTGAGGGTTGGACGATCGCAACTAGCCCGTATTTCTCAATACGAGCGACGTTGCGATAAGATCCAACCGCGAGGACTTTCGCAACGGTCCAAATCCAAGTTTTCAGCTTATTTCGGTATAAATCAGACCTATTGCAAGCTATATATAAATAATTTAGAATCCTCGCCACAATGGTTCCATCTATCCAAGGTCGCAACGCTCAAGTTCAAATCGGTATCCAAACTGAGGAATCTTCTTTTGAAGCCCCGTTTGAGCTTACCGGATCTCTGGATGCTCTAGAAAAAGCCGAAGTAATCCTAGACAAAGCTTGGGAAAGCCTATCCGATGTCTCTTTTGCCACACAAACGACCAATGAGTGGAGAGTCGGAAACGTGGACATGATGTCGGAAGATCTAGAGGTTGAAGTCGGAAAACTAGAGGTTCTACCTGAAGATCGGGGGGTCTTAAGCGAGGCTCTTGAATACTTCTCTAGGGTTTTGAAGGTTTTAAAAAAATCTTTCCTTTTGGGATCATGCTACGACCCTGGAGAGCGTAGGAGAGGTTGTGAAAGAATATGCCGAGACTAGAGAGGGCCTTGCTGAAGCCATAGGTTCCCTAGTGGCCGCCCAAACTGAAGAGGCGTTAAGATCCATTTCCTTATCTTACCTTACGCAGAAATGAGATCCTTACGTTAGAGAGTTGAAAACTTGGATTTGGACCGTCCCGAAAGCCTTCGCGCTTGGATATTATCGCAACGTCGCTTGTATTTTCTCAATACGAGCTAGTTGCGATCGTCCAACCCCGAGGCTTTGGTGGCGTCTAAAACCAAGATTTCAACTCTCTTCGGTATATATACCGGTGTCTATTAAAGACCTATTGTAACTTACGTATAAATAAATTAAAATCTCCCTCGTAATGATTCCATCTATCCAAGATCACCACACTCAAGCTCAAACCGTTATCCAAACCGAGGAGTCCTTCTTCGAGTCTATCGGCGGGCTTACTGGCTCCCTGGATTCCATGAAAAGAGCCGGGGAGATTCTAGACAAAGTTTGGGAAGCCCTCTACGGTGTCTTTTCGGCCATATACAGGACCTATGAGTGGCGGACTGGAAGTTTAGAGACGATGTCTGAAGGCCTGGAGGTTGAAATCAGAGAACTAGAAGCTAAATCTGATGACCCGCCGGTTTTAAGCAAAGCGCGCGAATCCTTCAATCGGACCCTGAGGGTCTTAAAAAAATCTTCGGAGCCCCTCGACACCTGGGTACCGTTGATTCTGGATGAAGTTCACGAGGCTAGAAAAAAGGCTTTTTCGGATGACGGAGACCGAATTGCCTGGGCCAATGACGACACCATGGAGGTCGAAGCCGCCGTCATGTTGTCGTATGCTAAATGCGGAAGTTGTTTACTCGAAGTCCTACAGGCCAGAGATAAGGCCAAACAAGCACTCCCCGGGTCTGCGCAGGCACTAGCTAATTCTTTGGAAAGATTAGATGGAGCCTTCGAGGATCATGCTAGATTTCGGAATACTTATGTCGAATCGGTGGAGAAGTTAGCACTGGAGATAGACAAAGTCGTGGAGGTTATCGATCCTCCCGAATGCAAACAACAGGGAGTCGATTTTATCAATAACCATCTTCTCAACGACGTCGGTCCTGTTACAAGAGAGGCATTCTTACTAGTAGATCCTGATGCTTTCGATTTTTTTATCTTTCTTGCTCTTTATTTTTATACGGCAGGACCTTTAAAAGAAGAGCCTATCCCTTCTTTTTTTTTTCGAGAGACCCAAAAAAAAATTCGAGAGCTTCGAGATGAGTTCTCATCAGTCGTTGTCGATTTTTTGATTTTCAAACCAATGTTAGAGGATTTTAAAAAGTTTAATAGCCTGCCAGATTTTATAAAGAATAGCCCCCTCTTTACAGAGTTGAAAGCCTTGAGTTTTCAAACGCTACAAAGGCGGAGCCGTCGTTTTATGATGTGTTGGCAAGCTGTCGTCACGACAAAGTAAGTTTTTCAACCCTCTTCGGTATAAATAAATTAGAGTCGCCGCCACGATGATACAGTCTTATCCTTCTGTTCAAGATCAAAGTGCTCAAGTTGAAACGGTTATTAAACCCATACAAGAACCCCCTTCGGAGCCCTTAGGGTTCCTTGCTAAACCTTTGAAAGCCATAGAAGTTGCCATTGAAGCCCTTTCTGGGGATCATTTGAGAGCCGCGGCAAAAAGTCAATCGGCCCTCTTTGCGGCCATTAGTAATCTTTCCGACCTGGCTGAAAAGACCCTAAACGTTTCCCAACCTTTAGAAGAAGGTGCCTCCCTAAGTGACAAAGAAAAAAATAGGCTAATTCGAGTCGAAACCGGACGCCTAATTCGGTCATCAGATGTTGATCCAGAGATCCAAAAGAGGTTTCTAATCTCTCAGGCCGAAGCCCTTTTGGGTAGAGCCCCAAGCAGAGTGCAGCTGGTTATGGGCCGGCGAGTCCAAGATAAAGCGAGACAGGCCATAAAAAAAGCCTTCAAGGCGTCTGAGGAAGTCAAGTTGGCCAAAGGTAAGGAAGGAAATACAGAAGGTCAAGAGGAAGCAAGGCGAGACTATCTCGAAGCCACCAAGACGGTATATGAAACTTTGGAGGACCAGGCTGAGACCCTAGAGAGGATGGTGGAGTTTATGAAAAAATATACCGAAACGAGGGTGACCCAAGCTAAAGCCATAGATTCCCTAGTTGCTGCCCAAACCAAAGAGAGAGGGGCATCGATTTTATCAAGATCCGCTTCCTTATCTAACCTTACGCAGAAATAAGATTTTCAGCTCATTAAAAATAATTTTTTGTCATTTTAAACTTAATTCAAGCTTTGCTACGATCCCATAAAAAGTTTGACGGGTTTGAATATTTTATGCAACGGATTGAAGCTGATAGACTACAAAAAATAGCACTTCATCAACCGGTTCCCGACGATCGATACCGCTCCACTATTTTCAAAGTAATGACTGGAGTAGCTGGGTTTTCTCAAATACCCCAGCTTTTATTGATTGGGGCCGTATTATGGTTTAAAGATCGAGCGATTACCCGTATGCCTGTTAACCAAAGAGGTGTTATCAAAGCTTTTGTGCTGCAGGGGATTATCGAAGAGATGGATTGGCTGCTCCAGGGTATTACTCAAGAGGAGATGGGTTGGTGGCCAAGGGTACCTATCCTTAAAATTTTGGTTGATCTTCCTGCTCAGGAAAGAGCGCAAGTGGCAGGGAACGCTGCTCTTTTGATCACACCGAAAACCGAAGATCTTGGTAGATATTGCATTGTCCGGCGTATTGCCGATCTACTTGTTAACGAAAGGGATGATGCCACAGATTTCGTACTTCAGGCTATTAATGAAGAGATCGGTTGGGTTGGAAGGCTAATCATTCTTAACGCTCTGATGAAAATTCCTTCTAAGGAGAGAGGCAGCGTTATGCAGGCTGTGCTCGAGTGCATTATTCCTGAAATGGATTTTGACGAGAGAGTTAGGGTTATTCATGACGTCGCCGCTCTTTCTGCTGATCAAAGAGCCAGATATGCTGGACGACGGAGTTGGCAGCCGCCTAATGGTCGTCCTGTTCGGGAACTGGGTATTAGCGTGCATGTAGGGGACCGCGATCAACGAGTACGAGCTGCGGTCCAACTCCTTCGGCAACAACAGGAGGGGATACCGAAAGTTAGAATTAATCTGGCGGCTCAGGAGTTCTCCCATTACCTCAAAGATCGGCAAATGAACGCCGAACATAAGCGATTAGCTCAGCACGCGCTTCTAAGGCTTAAAAATCGTGACATCTTCGGACCTTTTATGGATGAAAACAACTGTAGAGTCTTACGGTTTGCCGTATCAGGGCAAGAACTCATCGGCCGTCTTTGGGTTTTTGTATTAAAGCTAGAGGAACCCGATCGGACAAATGCAAAAGAGAGTATGGTTTTTGCACTCAAAGACTCATATTTTATGGGATCAGAGGTCTGCAGTTCAGGGAAGACGCAGCGGTTGATCGTCGGGGTGCTACAGGGGCGTCTTCCAAGAGTTAATGTTGATATTGAATTAATCACGGGGGTTTCTAAAGCAGAAGCGGCACAAATGTTCTTCAATGTAGAAGCTTATCAAAACATCGAACAGCTAGCGCCCCTCATCGATGCTGCAAATCGGTTTTGTGATGAAAACCCCGCTGTAGATCGGGCTGATTTTGTTCATGAAATCGAAGAATATGCGCGACACCAAGGGTTTGAGGAGTATACCGAAATAAGCTGAAAAATTGGGGGCCATTGCGAAAGTTCTCCCAACTTTTTCATCTCATTTCGATAGTCCTGGGGTAGGCCTGTCCATAGGCTTAAAAATGATAAAAATAATTTTTTGTCGTTTTAAACTTATTCAAATTTTGCTAAGATCCTGCGAAAAATCTAACGGAGATAAGTCTTTTATGCAAGAAGTTCAAATAAGTAGACTAATTGGTAGACTGCATGAGACAGGGTTTCGCCCACCGTATCACGACAGTCGATCCCG
This sequence comes from Parachlamydiales bacterium, assembly GCA_963777025.1. Lineage (GTDB taxonomy): Bacteria > Chlamydiota > Chlamydiia > Chlamydiales > Rhabdochlamydiaceae > PALSA-1444. The sequence goes on along the minus strand of CAVZOR010000007.1, from coordinate 932 downwards.
TGCCAACAATCGATACCATGCCACCGTTCCTAGTATAGTTAATCTAGCTACTGGGTTTTTTCAAACAGTCGGTCTTTTATTTACTGGTACGGCGTTATGGTGTAAAGATCAAGCGATAGCCTACATGCCTGCTAGACAAAGTGATGTTGTCAAAGATCTTGTATTGCGGGGAAGTATTCAAGAGATGGATAGGTTGTTGGAGAGTATTACTCAAGGGGAGATGGGTTGGCGGTCGAAGGTGAGTATCCTTAAAATTTTGATTGATCTTCCTGCTCAAGAAAGAGCCCAAGTGGCTAGGAACGCTGCTCTTTTGATCCCGTCGGAGGCGGCTAGTCTTAATAAAGTTGCGGTTGATATTGGTAAGGTTGCGATTGTTCTACGTGTTGCCCGTATACCTGCTAACGAAAGGAATGATGCCATAGATTTTGTACTTCAGGTTATGAATAATGAAAAGATCAGTTGGGGTGACAGGATAGCCGTCCTTGACGCTGTGATGGAGATTCCCGAGGAAGAAAGAGTCAACGCCTTGCAGCTTTTACTTCAGCCGAAGGCTCTTCAAAGGTCTCTTTTTGATAAAATCCAACTCATTCGTATGATTTCCAGAGATCTTGGAGGTAGTGGTGGTGGTCTTGTTCGGGAACAAGGTTTTGAGCCAACTTCTTCGACATGGTGAGATTCCGAAAGCGATACTGAAGTGATCTGGCGAGGTCCAAACCCAATTTTCAGCTCTCTTCGGCATACCAATTAAGAAACCGCTCCATCCCCTCAGCCAGCCTAATTTTAGGTGAAAAACCCAACTTTTGTCGACTTTTAGTGATATCGGCATAGGTAATCGGAACATCCTCTCGCTGGGCTGGCAGGGACTCTATCTTTGCTGATTTTCCAACTTTTTTCTCAATGATGGCAATGAGGTTTAAGACCGATTCGGGCTC
>CAVZOR010000006.1:0-321098 GCA_963777025.1 Parachlamydiales bacterium | reverse complement strand
ATGCTTGGCAATTTTTCTTTTGGAGAGTACTTCAAAAAAGAGGCCATTCGTTTTGCGTGGGATCTGACAATGGAGGTGTTTCAGTTCGATCCTGCCCGCATCTGGGTTACTGTTTTTAAGGAAGATGAAGAGGCCTTTGAGTTGTGGACAGAAATCGTTTCTGAAAATCGAATCGTTCGGATGGATGAGAAAGATAACTTTTGGTCAATGGGGGAAACAGGCCCCTGCGGTCCTTGTTCTGAGCTTTACTATGATCGAGGTCCTCGGTATGGTGATGCCGATTCTATCATCAATGATCTTACAGGAGAGCGATATCTCGAGTTTTGGAATCTCGTTTTTATGGAATTCAATCGAGATATGTCTGGAAAAATGACTCCTTTGCCAAAACCATCCATTGATACGGGTGTTGGCCTTGAACGTGTCGTTTCCCTTAAAATGGAGGTTGATACGCTCTTTGCCACCGATATTTTATCAGCTTTAATTGCTCGAACGGAAGAGGTAACAGGCAAAACTTATGCGGCTAGCAATGCCGAAACAGCCCCCGCTTTTCACGTCATTGCCGACCATATTCGATCGCTTGCTTTTGCAATCGCCGATGGGGCTCAACCGAGCAATGTTGAACGAGGTTATGTTCTTCGTAAATTACTACGTCGAGCCGTTCGATACGGGAAAATTCTTGATAAAAAACAACCTTTTCTTGCTGAAATTCTTCCCTCTTTGATCGATCTTATGGGGGAAGACTATCCGGAACTCAGGGTTGCACAACACCAGATTGAGGAGATCTTAACCCGCGAAGAGGAGACTTTTTTACGAACCCTTAGGCGGGGGGATAACCTTCTTAACGGGATCATTGCCGGTGCAAAAGAAAGGAAATGTCAGGAAATTACGGGCGATGAAGCCTTTAAGCTGAAGGATACGTACGGCCTTCCTTTAGAAGAGATTCTATTGATCGCTAAAGATTTTCACTTGTCCGTTAACCTTGAGGCGTATCAACTTCTTGAAGAGGAGGCTCGTGAAAAATCAAAGTTAGCACGGGGAAAAGAGGTCGAGTCGGTCATCCAGCAGCCTCTATATCAAGAATTTTTGGACAGTAACGGAGGTTGTAATTTTGTTGGCTATGCTGACCTAACAGTAGAGGCCTTCATTAAGGCGGTTATTGTTAAGGGGCTATCGGTTCCTTTTCTCAAAGAGGGAGAAAGTGGAATGATCATTTTAGATCAAACCCCTTTTTATCCAGAAAAAGGAGGTCAGGTTGGGGATACCGGCCTGCTTCTTAACGAAAAAGGAGCCTCATTTAAGGTTTCTCACTGTCACTCGCCTCACCCAGGTATCATCATTCATGAAGGAAGTTGTCTCTCTGGAGTCATTGAGGTGGGAAGTGAGGTAAGGGCCGAGGTTGATCGGGATCTGCGGCAGCTTATTCAAAATAACCACACGGCAACCCACCTTCTTCACTGGGCCTTAGGTCAGCTCCTTGGTTCTCAGATCCGTCAAGCAGGATCATGGGTTACCTCGTCTCGCCTTCGCTTCGATTTTAACCACTCCAAGCCACTCTCCAAGGAAGAGATTGAACAGATTGAAGATCAGGTTAATGGAAAAATTCGAGAAAATAGAGTGATTAAAGTTTACTCCCTTCTCTATGCAGAGGCACAACGAGATCCTTCGATTAAACAGTTTTTTGGTGACAAATATGGAGATGAAGTTCGAGTTGTTGATATCGGGGAATCAAAGGAGCTGTGTGGAGGAACCCATACCAACAGAACGGGAACCATCGGTTATTTTCGATTCATAAAAGAAAGCAGCATTGCGGCTGGTACAAGGCGGATTGAAGCTGTAACGGGAAAATTTGCGGATGAATTCCTCCGTCTCAAGGAGAAAGAGTATCAACACCAAATTGATCGCCAGAGGGGGGAAATTGAGGAATTTCAGCATCAGCTAAAAGTTTTTCGTCGCAGAGTTGCCGTGGAAGCGGCGGAGCAGGCTTTGAAAAAGATTGATAAAATAGGTCAGGTTCCTTTTTTAGCAACGGTTGTTGATGTCCGACCTGAGGAAATGCCGCTTGTCGTCGAAGAGATAATGAAAAAACTTTTTTCAGGAATCCTCCTCATTGCCTGCAGAGATCAAGAAAAATGTCAGGTCGTTTTGCGGATGACTTTAGATATTGTTAAGAGGGGGGTTAATGCCGCTGATCTGTTGAAAAAAACGGCCTTTCTTATTGACGGTTCTGGGGGCGGACGCCCAGAAGCTGCCCAAGCTGGAGGGAAAGCTCCAATGGGAGTTGAGGAGCTATTCAAAAAAGTTATCGAATACCTTCAGTGCAGCTTAGTAACTCATTAAAAAATTTTAGAGAGACGGTCTGTCACGAACCCTCCCTTCTTGTTGAAAAACTTTGGGATGCCCCTAAAGCCCTCCTCATTAAACTGCTTCAAGAAGCAACGGGTAAAGACATTGTTGTTTTGACCGCCGATAGCAAGAACTCAAGGCTATTTGACGATGCCCCTTACTTCAACCTACCTGAAGTGATCGACTTCCCCTCATGGGAAATATTACCGGGAGAGGAAGTTGCTCCCAGTTCTGACATTATAGGGAAGCGTCTTCTCATTTTACATCGATTATCGTTGAAAAGGGAGTCTCCATCCCTCATTGTCACTCCCTTGCAAGCTCTCCTTCAAAAACTCCCTTCTCCTGCGTTCTTAACTTCCCTTTGTCATACATTAAAAACAGGAGATACGATCAACTTTTCTTCTCTCCCAACCTGGTTATCGAGTTTAGGTTATCGCCGCTCTTCCGTTGTTGGAGACAAAGGAGAGTTTTCACTTCGGTCTAATATTCTTGACATCTTTCCTGTCGGTTCAACCGATCCGTATCGCGTTGAATTCTTTGATGATACGATCGAAAATATTCGTCTTTTTGATCCGGTTGGACAAAAGTCGGTAGCTAAAACGACATCCCTCTTTCTCTCTCCTGCCGTTGAAATTGAACTGATCGACTCGAACCCCCATTCCTTTTTTTCTTACCTGGGTAGCAATACCCTTGTTATTTTTGATCATCTACTCATGTTAGAAGATCATTATGTCGCCTTTCAGCAGTTTTTTAGTTCTTATTCACGACTTTTTTTCACTTTTGAGCAGCTTTTCAATGAATTGAAAAATTTACAAAAAATATATTGGACCGATGTCCCCATAGAGAGCCTTGCTCAGGTTCGTATTAAGGAGAAGAAAAAAGCGACTCTTCATCCCCTCTCCTTTGAATTTTTTGGTCTATGGTTAGAAACCAAGCGATGGGATCACCCGTTTTTACCTGTTCAAGGATACCTTCCTATGATCGATCGTTCCCCTCATCTTGACATTCATTTTATTTGCTCTAATGAAGCTGAAGAAAAAAAGATAAAAGACGTTATCAGCATGCCTGAAAAATTTCAAATAGAGCGGGGTTACCTTTCTAGTGGTTTTGCCCTTTTTGATTCAAATTTGATTTTGATTCCCATGACGGAATTGACGCATCAAAAAAAAATACACCGTGAAAAATGGAGGAGTACCTATCACACGCCTCCTTCCGATTTTCATGAGCTAGATTCGGGCGATTTTGTGGTCCATTTTTATCACGGAATTGGACGGTATTGGGGTGTCGAGAAAAAAATTGATCACTTGGGGAAAGAGAGCGAATTTTTTATCATCGAATATGCTGAAAAAAGCAAACTCTTCGTTCCCATTTCTCAAACCCACCTCATCAGCCGATATATTGGAACAAAGGAAACTATTCCAACCCTTCACACCCTGGGAACCAAAAGCTGGCAACGTTCAAAAATTCAAGTTCAAAAAGCGATTGTTGGGTATGCACGTCAACTTTTGCAAATGAAAGCAGAACGGATTGTACGAGGCGGAACCTCTTTTCCAGAAGATACGAATGAAATGAAATCTTTTGAAGAAGAGTTCCCCTACATTGAGACGGAAGATCAGCTTCGTGCTATTGAAGAGGTGAAGCAAGATATGATGTCAACCAAAGCAATGGATCGGCTTCTCTGTGGGGATGTTGGATATGGAAAAACAGAAGTGGCTATGAGGGCTGCCTTCAAAGCCGTTGTTGAAGGGAAAAAACAGGTTGCTGTTTTGGTTCCCACAACGGTTTTAGCCTTACAACATTACGAAACTTTTTTAGAAAGAATGATCAATTACCCGATTATCATTAAAGTCGTCTCCCGATTTGAGCCGGTCAAAAAGATAAAGGAAGCGATTAAACAAACGGCAGAAGGAAAAGTTGATATCCTTATCGGCACCCATAGAATTCTGAGTGGCGACATTGCCTTCAGTGACCTAGGCCTTATCATTATCGATGAAGAGCAAAGGTTTGGAGTTCGCTCTAAAGAAAAACTGAAGGCTTTGAAAATCGGCGTAGACTGTTTAACGTTAACGGCAACGCCTATTCCCCGTACGCTTTATTTATCTCTTGTGGGGGCACGACCGATCTCAGTGATCAACACTCCGCCACAGGATCGTCTTCCCATCAGGACGACGATTGCCCAACGAGAACCCTCTCTCATTCTTAATGCCCTCCTTCGCGAGTTGTCTCGAAATGGACAGGCCTATTTCATTCATAATCGAGTCGAGACGATCGCTCCTATCTATCATGAAATTCAGCGCCTTGTTCCTTTAGCTCGTGTTGGCCTAGGACACGGACAGATGTCCAAGGATGAACTGGATACGGTTTTTCACGCCTTCAAAAAAGGAGATATCGATATTCTTGTTGCGACAACGATTGTCGAAAACGGGATAGACATTTCAAATGCCAACACGATTTTGATTGATCGTGCCGATCAGTTTGGGCTTGCGGATCTTTATCAACTTCGAGGTCGGGTGGGTCGATGGAATAGACCGGCTTATGCCTATTTTCTTGTTCCAAATGAAAAAGAGCTTGCCGAAATTTCCCGAAAACGGCTCTCCGTCCTCGTTGAATCTCAAGGGTATGGAAGTGGAATGAGGATTGCTTTAAGAGATTTGGAAATTCGAGGGGCTGGAAATCTTTTAGGAGTAGAACAGTCGGGCAATGTCTCTGCAATAGGGTTACATTTTTACTGTAAATTACTCAAACGAACGGTTGAATCTCTTGAAAAAGATATCGAGCCAACATTTTTTGATACAAAGATGGAGTTTCCCCATATTACGGCAAAAATCCCAGAAACCTACATTGAGGAGAGATCGCTTCGCCTTGAAATTTACTATCGTCTTGGAGATCTCTCCTCATTAGAAGAGGTGGATGCGCTTTTCAGTGAGCTTAACGACCGTTTTGGCAAGCCCCCTCAACCGGTTGTTTGGCTTTATCACCTCTCCCGTATTCGCGTTGCGGCTGCAAAGCTCCGATTTACTTATCTAAAACTCACCCAACATTTTCTTGAAGTAGGGGGAAAAAATATAAAAAAACGATTCCATTTAAACCCTTATAAAACGCCGATGGAGTTAGAAAATCAATTTTTCAAGTTGTTTCAGCATATTACTTTATGATAAATTCCACCCTGATGGATCTTTTGAGAAACTATTTCAATAAAACAACAGAAAGCGACCGTTCTTCTGAGGCCATTGCCTATTTGGCAGGGCTTGATGCAATAAAAAGCCGGTTTCCTGCTGTTGGGGAAGCGATTCTTAAAGAACTTAGAGACCAACGGTCTCATTTAAAACTGATTGCCTCTGAAAACTTTTCCTCTCTTCCGGTTCAGCTTGCTATGGGAAACCTTTTAACCGATAAATATGCGGAGGGGTATCCGTATCATCGGTTTTATGCGGGGTGTGAAAATGTTGATACTCTTGAAAAAATCGCTAGCGATGAATTAATAAAAATTTTCAATTGTGATCATGCTTATGTTCAACCCCATTCAGGGGCAGATGCAAATATGGTCGCCTTTTGGTCTATTTTGGTTCATCGAGTTCAAAATAAGGAACTGATTCGTTTAGGAAAAAAGAATATCAATGAACTTTCTCTAGATGAATATGAACGAGTCCGAAGTCTATTGGTTAATCAGAAAATGATGGGGATGTCCCTTAACGCAGGGGGGCACCTTACCCATGGTTATCGGCACAACATTTCCTCGAAGATGATGAAGGCTGTTCCGTATGAAGTTGACGAACAAACTGGACTTCTTGATTATGCCGCTATAGAAGCTCAGGTCAAGTCTGAAAAACCAGCGATTCTGGTTGTTGGCTATTCGGCTTACCCCCGACTGATCGATTTTGCTAAGATGAGGGAAATTGCCGACACCGTAGGGGCTACGCTACTGGTCGATATGGCTCATTTTGCTGGTCTTGTTGCGGGTAAGGTCATGAAAGGTAATTATGACCCTATTCCTTTTGCTCATATGGTTACCTCAACAACACACAAAACATTAAGGGGTCCTCGAGGAGGAATTGTTTTATGCAAAAAAGAGTACCAAGAGGTCGTCAATAAAGGTTGCCCCCTTGTCTTAGGAGGACCTCTATCTCATATGATGCCTGCCAAAGCTCTGGCCTTTAAAGAAGCCAATACACCCGAGTTTAAAGTCTATGCGCATCAAATTGTAAAAAATTGTCAAGCACTAGCCGATGAGCTTCTTACCCTAGGGGTTTTATTGACAACAGGAGGAACAGACAACCACCTTTTAGTGGCTAATGTCGATGCCTGTTTTGGGTTAACAGGAAGACAGGCTGAAACTGCTCTTCGAGAAGCTGGGTTTACATTAAATCGAAATGCCATACCTTTTGACAAGAATGGGCCTTGGTATACTTCGGGAATTCGAATGGGGCCAGCGGCCTTGACAACCTTAGGGATGAAAGAAGGTGAAATGAAGGAAATCGGTCGCTCAATTGTGCGGCTTCTTAAGGCGGCAAAAGTTCCTAAAGAGGCAAAAAAGGGTGATAAGGTTGAAATCGATCCTGAGACCTTGAAAGCTATTCGTGATCAAGTTCAAAGCCTTTCTCTTCGCTTTCCGCTATATCCCCAACTAATCATTGACTAACTCAAACAAGAGGCTATATGTCTAAACTCGATAAAGAAGAAGAAAAAAAAAATCATGAAGTTCCTGTTAGGCGGATTGATGATAGAATTGATGAAGCCCTTCTTTTAAAAGCAAGAAGGCTTTTTCTGTGCGATGTGGTCAATACGGAAACCGCTAACCAGCTTGTCCGTAAACTATGGTATTTGGAAATCATGGATCCGGGAAAACCGATTCTTTTTGTTATTAACTCTCCAGGAGGGTCGATTGATGCTGGTTTTGCTGTATGGGATCAAATCAAAATGATCACCTCTCCGGTTACGACGTTGGTAACTGGGCTTGCCGCTTCTATGGGATCAATCCTAAGCCTTTGCGCTGCACCAAAAAGGCGGTTTGCGACTCCCCATGCCCGGATCATGATTCATCAACCTGCCCTTCATGGTTTTATCAAAGGGCAAGCTACTGACCTAGCAATACAGGCAGCCGAGATGAGAAACACTCGAAAAAAAATTGTTGATGTCTATGTCGAAATAACAAAGCAGGAGAGTTCTGTGATCGAAAAGGCAATCGACCGAGATAAATGGTTTTCCGTTGAGGAGGCTTTTAAATTTGGTCTTCTTGATGGTGTTGTTGCTTCCTTTAAAGAACTGAAAATGTGAGTTTATTCTTTTTTTTTAAATATCAGGCTGCAGGTAATGACTTTATTTTATTTGATGATCGACAGCGACGGTTCCCTACGGAAGATCGGTCTTTTATTTCTCGTCTCTGTCATCGCCATTTTGGGATTGGTGGAGACGGAGTTTTGTTGTTGCAGCCCTCTACTACGGCTGATTTTTGTTTAAGAATTTTTAATGCGGATGGAGGCGAGGCGGAGCAGTGTGGTAATGGCATTCGATGTGGAGTTGACTTTGTCCATAGGCAACTCCTCCCTCGAGACCATTATAAAATTCAGACAATGAACAGAGTTGTCGAGTGTTCTTTTCAGAATGCTTTGATTCGTACAGACCTTGGGCCTTACAGATGGATAAAGGAAAATTTACCCCTCGATGACCTCTCTGTTCAGTTAATCGATACAGGAGTTCCCCATCTTGTCACCTTTGTTAGTACCTCCGATTTTTCCCCCTTCGAAGAGGTCGCCCCCTCTCTTCGTTGGGACCGGAGAATTCTTTCATTCGAAAAAAAAGGGGTTAATGTCAGTTTTTCAAAAATTTCGGGAAATAAAGTTTACGTTAGAACCCATGAAAGGGGTGTAGAGAAGGAGACACTAGCCTGCGGCACCGCTGCAGCAGCGGTCGCCATAGCAGCACGAAAACAATACTCACTGCCGTTACCTATTTCTGTTATTCCTGCCTCGGGGGACCCCCTTTTTGTTGAGGTTTCTTCAAAAAAAGTTGTTGTATCAGGGAAGGCCACCTTGGTTTTTAAGGGAACGACCTGTTACAGTGGGAAAAATGACGATCCCTACTAACAGTGGAGCTTCCTCCTCCCCTCCCTCTTATCAAGACGACTGTCTTCAAGGGATCAGGCTCTTTAAAAAAGTCCTCGAAGCTTATCAGGAAACAAATCAACCACAAAAAAAAGCAGAGTTTGAAGAGGTCATGGATGAGGCATTGAAACTAATTCATAGTATGGTTTCAGCCTTTCTTAACAAAGAGGCAGAGCGACTTGAAAATCAAGTTGAAAACGATTATCAAGGGTTGAAGACGGATCAGACCCCTTCAAATTTCAATAAGGTTATGGGAGACCTAACGGCACTTGAAAAGGTGATCACTTCGATGAAAAAAAGTCCCTAAACGATACCGAAGTGAGCTGAAAAATTGGATTTGGACTCTCCTAAATTTATTCGGGTATAAGCTCGATAGGTAGGAGTTCCACCTTTTTTTTCATTTTTTTCCCTGGAGTGAACTTTACAGCAAGCCTTTCCGGAATCACAATCGGAACAGCGGCCTTTTTTGGATTGCGGCCAATTTTTTGTTTTCTTTTAATAATCTCAAAGACACCGAAGTCTCTGAACTCCAACCGGTCTCCCCTTGACAGACAATCGATTATTTCGTCTAAAAAAATTTGAATTAATTGTAAAACCTCATTAGGATGAAGGTTTTTTCGCTGCGATATCTTCTGGACTAGGTCCCTCTTAGTAATGGTGATCATGCCCCTCTCTTCGTTACTTCTAAACCATCAAGCTTCCGGAGATAAACCTCTTCCTTAAGTTTAGCCGGTTTTGGTCAACTTTTCAGTAAAATTTTTTTATCTATTAATTTTTTCGGGCCGCCGATCAACTTGAACCGCCCTATTTTCTTTGTTATATAGATGTTATCTTTTAAATATGAAACAACTATACCGAAGTGAGCTGAAAAATTAAGATTTAGACCATCGAGAAAGTTTTTGCAGTTGCACGATTTGCAACGATGCCGAAGCGAACTGAAAAATTGAAATTTAAGCCGTTGTAAAAGCTCTCGTTGCCGGACCTTATCGGAACGTCGCTCGTATTTTCTCAATACCAGCGACGTTCCGATCGTGCAACCAAGAGCCTTTGGTGGCGTCCAAATCGCAATTTTTCAGCTTACTTGGTATAGGAAGATGGATTTTTTTCAGGGCTACCTACTTCAAACGCATTGAATAGGTTCATTAAAGAGTTAATTTCATTTTCAGAAGAGGCAGACTCTTCGGAGGAAATGACAGCGGCCCTAGCGGCATCCCTTCCAACAGTATTGAATAGGTTCATTAAAGCATCCATTCCATTTTCTGATAAGTATGAAGAGAGCGTCTTAGGATCAATAACCTGTTCCACAGCTTGAGTCGCCGTGACATGGACAGTCCTCAAGGTTATGAGACCCAGTTCTCTTATAGAGAGGCTATCGTTCACAATTTCCGTTAAACGATCTGCTATGGGCTTTATCGATTGATAACAATCATTGTGAGCCACAGGGGAGGTTGAGGTAAAGAAACCGACAGTCCCGCCATTCTTTTTGCAAATAGAACAGGTTGATTTTCTAGACCTCTCGGCCTCTGTATTCTTCACAAATTCTGCGAAGCGACCATTATTCTTTATAGATTCCTCATAGCTATTATATTTAGGGAAAGAAACACTCATTAAAAACCTCCTTAAAAGTTAAAAAAATTCAAAAACTGAATAGCTTATATCACTTTTTACAAAAGTTTCAAAAAAAAATCTACAGGTCACAGGCCTAGGTAAAGCAATAGTTTTTCTGTATGCCGAAGTGAGCTGAAAAATTGAAATTCGGACGCCGCTAAAGCCTCGGGGTTCGACGATCGCAACTAGCCCGTATTATCAATACGAGCGATGTTGCGATAAGATCCAACCGCGAGAGCTTTCGCGGCGGTCTAAAACCAATTTTTCAGCTCACTTGGTGTAGGAAGATGGACTTTCTTCAGGGATACCCACTTCAACCGGAATAGGTTAATTAAAAGATTTAATTTCATTTTCAGAAGAGTCAGACTCTTCGGAGCAAGCGATAGCGGCCCTAGCGGCATCCAATCCAACGGTATTGAATAGTTTCATTAAAGCATTCATTCCATTTTCTGATAGATATGAAGAGATCGTCCCAGGATCAATAGCCTGTTCCACAGCTCGAACCGTCGCTTTATGGACAATCTTTCGGGTTATGGCACTGTCTTTGCTTATAGAAAAGGTCTCACTCACAATTTCGGCTACACGATCCGCTAAGGGCTCTATCGATTCATAGCACCGCTTGTGAACCACAGCACAATCTGAAGTAGGCCAAACGACTACCATGGAAACCGCATTCTCCCCGGTCTTTCTGCAAACACCACATATTGCTTCTCGAGAAATCGGGGTCCCCATAGCCAAAGGAGCGGCGCCTTTAAAAGAAAGATTACTCAAACGAACACTCATTAATTATCTCCTTAAAAGTTAGAAAAATTCAAAAATCGAGCGGGTTTTATCACTAGTGAAGTGAAAAATTGAGATTTGGGCCTCCGCGAAAATTCTTGAGGCTCGATCTTATCGGGATGCCGCTCGTATTGAGAGAAAGGGGAGCAACATTCCGATCATTGGAGGCTTTCACGATGGCCCAAATCCAATGCTTCACTTCGGTATTAGGAAGATGGGCTTTTCTCGGGGCTAACCACTTCAAATGCATTGAATACGTTCATTAAAGAGTCAATTTCCTTTGTAAAAGGAGCCCACTTTTTGTACGAAATGGCAGCGGCTTTAGCGGCATCCATTCCAACGGTATCGAATAGTTTTATTAAAGCTTCCATTCCATTTTCTGATAAGTATGAAGAGATAGTCCCAGGATCAATAACCTTTTCGACAGCTCGAACCGCCGCTATATGGACACCAATCTTGCTTATGCCACCGATTTCTCTTGTAGGCACGATGTCATTCACAATTTTGGCTACACGATCTGCTATTGGCTTTATCGATTGATAGCACTCATTGTGAAGCACAGTGGAGGTTGAGGTAGGAAAAACGACAGTCCCACCATTCCTTTTGCAAACACCACATGTTGATAGATCAGAAAGCGAGGCCTCCATAGCCCCAGGAGCAGCACCTTTAAAAGCAACATCACTCCAACGAACACTCATAAATATCTCCTTAAAAGTTAAAAAAATTCAAAAATCGAGAGCTTTTTATCAATTTTCGATAAAAGTTTCAACAAAAAAATTACCATGAAAAAGAAAAAGCCTACCCATCTAGGTAAAGCAACAGTTTTTTTGTATGCCGAAGTGAAGTGAAAAATTGAGATTTGGGCCACCGCGAAAATTCTTGTGGCTGGATTTTATCGGAATGCCGCTTGCATTCAGAGGAACAGGAGCAACATTCCGATCGTTCGGGGCTTTGGCGACGGCCGAAATCTAATTTTTCAGCTCACTTCGGTATATTAAAGCTTCCATTCGATTTTCTGATAAGTATGAAGAGAGTGTCCCAGTATGAATAACCTGTTCCGCAGCTCGGACCACCTGGAAATGGACACTCCTTCGGTTTATGCTACTGATTTTTTTATAGACAAGGCGTCACAATTTCAACTAAACGATCTGCTATGGGTTTTATTGATGGATAGCACTCATTGTGAAGCGCACTGAAGGTTGAGGTAGGCCAGAGGACAGTCGCGCCATGTATTTTACAAAACCCACATATTGAATCTTCAGTTATGTTGGGATCAATTTTCTTCATAGCTTCCAGTGAATGATTATAATTAGGAAAAGCAATACTCATTAAATACCCCCTTAAAAGTTAAAAAAATTCAAAAACTCAGAGACTTATACCGAAGTGAGTTGAAAATTCGATTTTCGACCGTCGCGAAAGTCCTCGCGGTTGGATCTTATCGCAACGTCGCTCGTATTGAGAGATACGGGCTAGTTGCGATCGTCCAACCCCGAGGCTTTGGCGAGGTCGAAAACCAAATTTTCAGCTCACTTCGGTATATATCAAGTTCTACAAAATTTTCAGAAAAAGCGCCATGAAAAAAATTTACCCCCTAGGCAAAGCAAAATTTTTAGAGCGTACGGGCATATGAAAGCGCTCATGTCATACCGAAATAAGCTGAAAAAATTATAACCGTAATTTCAGGTTTTTTATCATAATGATTCCACAAAACAAAAAAGGGTTGAATATTTTATGCACCAGATACGAGCTAACGGACTACAAAACATAGAACCTTATCAACCGTTCTCCAATCATCTTACTACTCAAGAGATGGATACGGTTTCAATGACGGGGATGAGAGGTGTTCCGGCTCACGAAAGAGCTGGAGTCCTTAGGAACGCCACCCTTCTGTTCACACGGGAAATGGGAGATGTTCAAAAGAGCAATATCGTCGAAGCGGTTGTCCGTATACCTGATAAAGAAAGAGAGGGCGTCATCGCTCTTGTCTTGGAGGTTGTTTCTGATGATATGGATGAGTATTCAAGAATAAAGATTCTTGAAGCTATAATGCGTGTTTCCGCTCACGAAAGAGCTGGAGTCATTAGGAACGCTGTTCCTCTGTTCACATCGGAAATGCGATATTTTGAAAGAATTCGGACAATCGATATTGTTGCCAGTATACCCGATAAAGAAAGAGATCCTGTCATCGCTTTTGTCTCGCAGCTCATCACTGGAAAAATGGATGTCGATCAAAGGATGGACACCCTTCAAGCTGTGATGGATATTCCCCCTCAGGAAAGAGATGAAGAGGTTAAGAGGACTGTTCTTTTGTTCAAATCGGAAATGGGAGCTGTAGGCAGGGTTCGGATGATCCGAGGTGTTACTCCCTCTAGATCTTGTAACCAAATGAGTTTTGTCACCCCTCTTGGATCGCAGGCTATTGCTCAAGGGATGAATAAGGTTTTAAGCAAACTCAAAATGGGATCTTCTGAAAGGACTGCGATAATTGCTAGAGCTACGACTGAATTTCTTCTTCAAGAAAGCCGGACCGCGCTGCATGACGCGCTTGAGGTCGCTAGTATCGCAAGGTATGTTGTGGATGTGGTGGGGGCGCCAAAAGATATGCCGAAGTGAGCTTAAAAATTGAGATTAGGACCACTACAAAAGCTCTCAATTTTTCAGCTCACTTCGGCATAGGAAGATGTACTTTTTTCAGGGCCACCCACTTCAACCCCATCGAATAGGTTGATTAAACCTTTAATTTCATTTTCACGAGATTCTCACTTTTTATGGGAATCGGCAGCAGCCCTAACGGCATCCACTCCAACGGTATTGAATAGGTTCATTAAAGCTTCGATTCCATTTCTTGATAAGTATGAAGAGAGACTCTCAGAATCTATAACCTGTTCCACAGCTCGAAGAGCCACCCAATGGACATCGCTCCGGTCTAGGACTCTGAAGGTGTTTACAACTTCAGCCATACGAATGGCTAAGGGCTTTATCGACTCATAGCACTCAACGTGAACGGCACGGCTCTTTGGGGTACGCCAAGCGACAGTTGCACCCTTATTTCCGCAAATACCACAGGGTGTATCTCTATTTATGTCGTCATGAAGTTTCTTCAGAGCTTCCTCTGCTGCAACACTATATTTAAAAGAAACACTCATTAAATACCTCCTTAAAGGTTAAAAAATTTCAGAAATTGAGAGTTTTGTATCAAATTTTTGAAAAATTTTCAACAAAAAAAATTACCACAAAAAAAAGAGAAAAATTTTACCCCCTTAGGCAAAGCTACCGTTGCTCTGTACGCCGAAGTGAGCTTAAAAATTGGATTTGGACTGTCGCAAAAGCTCCAAAGGGGACGACCCAATTTTTTAGCTGACTTCGATATGCTGTTGTAGAAGCATCTCCTTTAGATTCGTGTACCTTCTCTTCACCTCATCATTTTTCACAGCAACCCCAATCGCTTGCTTGGTTCCTACTAAGATAACCAACCTTTTTCCTCTTGTGATTCCGGTATAAAGAAGATTCCGATGAAGCATCTTAAAATGACTCATATGAATGGGGATGACAATACAAGGGGCTTCGCTTCCTTGATATTTGTGAATCGAGATAGCGTAAGCTAACACCAGATCATCAATGACCGAAAAAGTATAACTAACTTCTCTATCTTCAAAATTAACGACAAGCTTTTGATCAACCGAATCGATTGAGATAATCCTTCCAACATCACCATTAAAGACATTTTTTTCATAATTATTTCGAATTTGCATCACCTTGTCACCGACACAAAATAGCCGCCCCATTCGATTCAAAAATAGACGACCCTGATGAAATTTTTTTTGAAGAACCATATTCAGATTCTCTGTTCCAATAATCCCCTTTTTCATCGGCGTTAAAAGCTGGATATCTTCGAGTTGATGAAAATGATAGGCGGTAGGAATTGTGTCGGTGATTAAAGTAACGATCGTGGAGACAATCTCCTCAGGGGTTTCGTTTTCAATAAATCTAAAATCAGACCCCTCTGAAATATCTGGAAATTCTCCCCGATTGATAAGGTGAGCATTCGTTACAATTTTAGAATAAGAAGCCTGTCGATAAATTTGGGTTAACTTTGTCACTTTTAACACACCTGAAAAAATCAGATCTTTTAAAACGTTTCCTGCCCCAACGCTGGGGAGCTGATCGGTATCCCCTATCAAAATAAGACGAGTGGTAGAGGAGACCGCTTTAAGAAGGTTATAAAATAATAAGGTATCAATCATGCTTGCTTCATCAATAATCAGAAGGTCTGCCTCAAGGGGGTTTTCTCGATTTTTTTTAAACCCCCCACTTTTAAAATTCATTTCTAAGAGAGAGTGAATCGTCAATGCCTTTTTATGCGTAATTTCGGTCATTCTTTTTGCCGCACGTCCCGTTGGAGCGGCGAGAAATATTTGATGAGTGAGCTTTTCAGAAATCGTCAATATTGCCCTGGTGATGGTACTTTTCCCTGTCCCGGGACCTCCTGTGATGATATGAATTTTCTCATCGACAGCCCGCGTAATCGCGCTTCTTTGTTCAGGGGCAAATTGAATAGAGAGTTTCTCTTCAACCCATTCAATCGCCTTATTCAAGTTTATTTTCCTTAGGTTAGATGGAGTTCTTTGAAGCCGTTTCAATTCTCGTGCAATACCGATCTCAGCATGATAAAAGGGCTTATGCCAAATAAAGCTAGTCTCTTCAATTTTTCTGGAAATAAGGAAATTTTCCTCAACACTGGCTTGAATTTCTGAAAACACCGCCTCAAGGGGAACATCAAGCATTGTAGCGGATGAGGAAGCCAGCTCATTCAATGGATAACAGGTGTGCCCCTCAGTCGAAAGTTCCCAAAGTACATGATCAACTCCAGCGCGGATTCTTGTAGCAGAAAAGGTTGATATGCCCATTTTTTGAGCAATTTGGTCAGCAATTTTAAATCCAATACCTGTGATATCTCGAGCTAAAGCAAAGGGGTCTTGCTTTACTTTAGCTACGCTTTCCGTTCCATAATTTTTATAAATTTTTTGGGCATAAGCAGGGGAAACGCCATAAGACTGTAAAAAAACCATGACCCCACGAATCGTTTTTTGCTGCTCCCAGCAAGATCGAATTAATTCGATTCGTTTAGGGCCAATACCCGGTACCTCAGAAAGCCTTTTTGGATCAACATCAATCATCTGAAGGGTTTCGACCCCAAAACGTCGAACAATCTTCTCCGCATAGGCCGGCCCAATCCCTTTGATCAGTCCCGATTCTAAATATTTTTGAATGCCAATCAGGTCGGACGGCGCTTTAGATTCAAAAAGCTCAACCTGAAACTGCCGACCGTATTGAGGATGATGTTTCCAACTTCCCACACAACGAACGGTCTCTCCCGGCTGAAGCGTTGGAAGT
Organism: Parachlamydiales bacterium; assembly: GCA_963777025.1. GTDB lineage: Bacteria > Chlamydiota > Chlamydiia > Chlamydiales > Rhabdochlamydiaceae > PALSA-1444. The sequence continues at coordinate 304,872 of CAVZOR010000006.1, read as the reverse complement.
AAACCAACGATACACGTCAACTCCCGTTTACGCAGCTCCTTTAACTTTAAGACGGTAAAACTTTCACTAGAGAAAACAATCTCCTCAACATACCCAAAGATCTCTTCCACACTTTTCGAACAACGGCCCCTACTCTTAGTTTACCCCGCTTAATATTAGAGATCTAAATTCGAATTTTCAATCTTTTTATACCGAAGCAAGGTGAAAAAAATGAATTTAAATCCGGCCAAGAACAAATTTTTCAGCTCATTTCGGTATTTTCGCCCTTATACTTTTTCTCCAGCTTTATTATAATCTGAACAAACGATGAAGATTTTGAAAGCATCAAAGACTCTTTTATCAATGCAAGTTTCAAATAGCCCCCCTGATAATTTTGAAACCTTTATCTCTTTCTCTATTTTTGAAGGGTCTCCTGATTTTAAATTTATTTTAAGTTTTTTGAAGTTTGGCAATAACCATGTTAATGGGCGTAAGTCGCTATGGTCATCGAATGTTTCTGAAAAAATAGGTTCGATTATCAATTTTTTAAGATAGTTTGAAAGCGGCTGAGGGTTTCTAGGAACCGCCCGGACATGGTAATTTGATTTAGGAATCAAGCCGTTTCTCTTAACTGTGACAAGAAGGGTATTACATTTTCATTAAAAATGAGATTCATTTGACGGGCAGGAGTGTCCAGCTCTTTTCCTTCAACAACTTCTACCAGTAGTCCGACACGGTAGATTGATTCTATTGTGACAGAGCCCCACCTCTGTTGAGGGGTCTCTTCCATTGACCGTTCTTCGTTCGTCCAGGCCCCAAACACCCTCTCGCCTCCCTAAATCTGGTTTTGAAAAATTGGATGGGCGAGAATTCCACAAGCCTCGAAAGTAAAACCCGGGCATAAAGGAGGGGCAACTCCTTGTCATTTCAAGAGAGGAAGTCATAAATTTTCTCCTTTTCAAAAGATTGTCCCCACGATTCTACGAAAAGATAAGTTGTCGTCTATATCGAAGTGAGCTGAAAAATTGGTTTTGGACCCCGCGAAAGCCGTTCTAAAAAATTTTAGTAGGTGTAAAATTGATTTTTTTGTAGACTCACGCCGACAAAAAATAGTTTAAAACCAAAAAAGGTAGGTTTTTATGGCAGTTCCAATTAGTTTTCAACATCAGGTCGCACTCTCTTCGACGCCTTCTCAAAAGGAACTCGATCTTGCTTCTAACTCTGATCAAAAAAAATTAGAAAACTCTCTTTATACCGCCCTTCTTGAAACGGTGGTTGAAATGGGGAGAAAAGGCGATATGCCTCTGGAGCTAAGAGCCGTGGCAGGGAGGTTTGCAAGCAATGTATGCACAGCTTTCAACGCAAGGCGGGGAGTTCCGGCTTCACCACTTCATCTAATGTTGATGGGAAACTTTAACTATTGGCCTCACTCCTCTCTTGAGATAGAACAGGCAGAGAGGATGGGAGCAACCCTTGAAACATTTAATGACGTTGTTTCCAGAGACAATCTCCTTTATAAAGGTAAGTCTAAATTAACGCAGGAGGAAAGCCCTCGTTGTGTTGTTACCCAGTACCGAAGTGCCGTTATTCCCAGGGCTTTGTTTCGTATTTTGAGCGATCCCAGTCTCAGCAAATTTTTAATGTTCGATGAAAAAAAGCCAGAGACACCAGAAGAGCTGGAGAGGGCGTATAAATCATTCACTTTTAACGACTGCATCCCGATCTCCACGCTAACGGGCAGGACGACGTTAAACGAAGAATTTGTTCAAGCGGATTCACTTGGAGGGACTGTTAGTGCAGTGCTTGGTCTTTTTGAGCAATCTGAGCATGGTAGAGGGCTCCTTTCCGCCCTTTCTGATTTGCATGACCTTATCACCGACACAAAATAGCCGCCCCATTCGATTCAAAAATGGACGACCCTGATGAAATTGTTTTTGAAGAACCATATTCAGGTTCTCTGTGTCAATCATCTGAAGGGTTTCGACCCCAAAACGTCGAACGATCTTCTCCGCATAGGCCGGCCCAATCCCTTTGATCGGTCCCGATTCTAAATATTTTTGAATGCCAATCAGGTCGGACGGCGCTTTAGATTCAAAAAGCTCAACCTGAAACTGCCGACCGTGTTGAGGATGATGTTTCCAACTTCCCACACAACGAACGGTCTCTCCCGGCTGAAGCGTTGGAAGCAAACCAACGATACACGTCAACTCCCGTTTACGCAGCTCCTTTAACTTTAAGACGGTAAAACTTTCACTAGAGAAAACAATCTCCTCAACATACCCAAAGATCTCTTCCACACTTTTCGAACAACGGCCCCTATTCTTAGTTTACCCCGCTCAATATTAGAGATCTAAATTCGAATTTTCAATCTTTTTATACCGAAGCAAGGTGAAAAAAATGAATTTAAATCCGGCCAAGAACAAATTTTTCAGCTCATTTCGGTATTTTCGCCCTTATGCTTTTTCTCCAGCTTTATTATAATCTGAACAAACGATGAAGATTTTGAAAGCATCAAAGACTCTTTTATCAATGCAAGTTTCAAATAGCCCCTCTGATAATTTTGAAACCTTTATCTCTTTCTCTATTTTTGAAGGGTCTTCTGATTTTAAATTTATTTTAAGTTTTTTGAAGTTTGGCAATAACCATGTTAATGGGCGTAAGTCGCCATGGTCATCGAATGTTTCTGAAAAAATAGGTTCGATTATCAATTTTTTAAGATAGTTTGAAAGCGGCTGAGGGTTTCTAGGAACCACGCGGACAGGGTAAAATGATTTAGGAATCAATCCCTTTCTCTTAACCTCGACAAGAAGCGTGTTAATTTCATTTTCATTAAAAATGAGCTTCATTTGACGGTCAGGACTGTCCAGCTCTTTTCCTTCAACAACTTCTACCAGTAGTCCGACACGGTAGATTGATTCTATTGTGACAGAGCCCCAACTCTGTTGGGGGGTCTCTTCCATTGACCGTTCTTCGTTCGTCCAGGCCCCAAACACCCTCTCCCCTCTCGCCTCCCTAATCTGGTTTTGAAAAATTGGACGGGCAAAAATTCCACACGCCTCGAAAGTAAAACCTGAGCATGAAGAAGTACAATTCCTTGTCATTTCAAGAGCGGAAGTCATAAATTTTCTCCTTTTCAAAAGATTATCCCCACGATTCTACGAAAAGATAAGTTGTCGTCTATACTGAAGTGAGCTGAAAAATTGGTTTTGGACCCCGCGAAAGCCGTTCTAAAAAATTTTAGTAGGTGTAAAATTGATTTTTTTGTAGACTCGCGCCGACAAAAGATAGTTTAAACCCAAAAAAGGTAGGTTTTTATGGCAGTTCCAATTAGTTTTCAACATCAGGTCGCACTTTTTTCGGCGCCTCCTCAAAAGGAACTCGACCTTGCTTCTGTCTCTGATCAGAAAAAATTAGCAGACTCTCTTTATATCGCCCTTCTTGAAACGGTACTTGAAATGGGGAGAAAGGACGATACATCTCCTGAGCTAAGAGCCGTCGCAGAGAAGTTTGCAAGCAATATATGCGACTCTTTCAACGCAAGGCGTGGCGTTCCTGCTTCACCACTTCATTTAATGTTGATGGGAAACTTTAAATATTGGCCTCACACTGCTCTTGAGATAGAAAAGGCAGAGAAGGTGGGAGCAACCCTTGAAACATTTAATGACGTTGTTTCCAGAGACAATCTCCTTTATAAAGGTAAGCCTAAATTAACGCAGGAAGAAAGCCCTCGTTGTGTCGTTACCCAGTACCGAAGTGCCGTTATTCCCAGAGCTTTGTTTCGTATTTTGGGCGATCTCAGTTTCAGTAAATTTTTAGCGTTCGGTGAAAAAAAACCAGAGACACCGGAAGAGCTGGAGAGGTTGTATAAATCATTCACTTTTAACGACCGTATCGCGGTCTCCACGCTCACGGGCAAGATGACGTTAAACGAAGAATTTGTTCGAGCGGCTTCACTTGGAGAGACTGTTAGTGCAGTGCTTGGTCTTTTTGAGCAATATGAGGATGGTAGAGGGCTCTTTTCCGCCCTTTCTGAAAGAGAACAAGTGGCTTCTGAAAAAATAGCTAAAGATGTTCGCGAGAAAGGGATCCTACCAGAGCAAGGGGACGATAGGAGTGAATTTATCGATCTTTTGACAGAGCCTTTCAGTGCCCTTTCGTTGGAGAGCCCTTCCTTAAACGATAAGATTCGTTTCCTTTTTTCTCTAGATAAAGCAGTGTTTATTTGCAACGAAGGTTATGGTCAAACACCTTTGGCTAAGATGACTCTAGCTCTTAACGTTCCTATTTCAGTTCTTATCTCTGGATTGGATGGAGAGAAGAAAGAGACAACCTGGGATCGTTATATGACAGCTGCCATGTCGAAAAGGGGTCAGTTTCAGTCGATAGCCGAGTTGTTCGAGTTTCTCGGAACTGTATAATCAAGGTCTATTTGGGATTTGGGCTATTGCGATAGCTTTGGCGGGGTCCAAGTCCCAATTTTTCAGTTGACTTCGGTACGTTTAGCCAATACTCATCAAAGTGAATATTGGCTATCTTTTAACAGCCGATTTCTTTTGAGTCATTTCTCCCCTTTCTTTCAAGTTGTCATTATCTAAAAGGTTGGGTTAAAATCCCTTGCAGCGGAAGTTTAACCATTTTGTCTTAAGGAATGTTTTAGCCGCTGTTTACACCCAAGTAAGCTGAAAAATTGGATTTTCGCCGTCGCGAAACCTTTCGCGATGACCAAAGTTCCAATTTTTCGGCTTACGTGAGTTATACTGACGGGGGAGCGTGCTTTTGGCTTTTTTAAAACGATGACTCATTCGGTTGTATATAATAATAGGCCGGCCCCTCTTCCTGTTCGAGAAGAGAGTGTTAAAATTCGAGAAGAGCGGTACCGTGAGGAAGTCGAAAACCCTGCAGGAAAACAAGACCGCCAGTTTTATGCAGCATTGCTTGAAGAGCGGAAATACCTCAGATTGTGTTGGCCTCCAAAACAGATGACGATTGCTGAAGAGAGCGACATCATTTGGGAAAAGATGATCTGCCATGTGGTTAGTCCCGATAATGGGATGGTTCCTCTTGAGTTCATGAAAAAAATAGTAAAAGTTGTTGAATATATACAAAAACAAAAAGAACTTAACGGAGGGAAGGTCAAGTGTAACTGTTTGTCTATGGGTGATAAACCTCTGGTTTGGCCTTGTTCTATCCTCAATATTATTTACGAACAGTTTGGGTGGAGTCCCCGCATCCCTACCGTGCCATGCAATACCCTTTCAGAAGATCATTTAAAGAAATTTCTTCAAGAAATGGCGTTTGAGCAGTATTCCGTTATCTTCGACCTTTTTCGGTACATTAATACGATCATCATTCCTTCCATTTCGAATAGAGGGCCAGATGAGCATAACCCTCATAAAGATTTACTTAAAAGGTTTGAAGAAGATCAGATGAAGTTTTACGGTCGACCCGGCGTTTTTTCTTGTGAGCTCATCCAATCCGTTAAAGCGGTAATGGACACTTTGTTTGCAATGATTGAAGCGCGTAACCTTTTCCCTGAAACATTCTCAATTCCAAAAGATCTTCCTAATGGAAGCGTAGAGCCTTTTCCTCCCTCTGAGAGAGCGTTTCAAAACGGAGAGGATGAAGAGAAATGGAAACCATGGAGAGATTTCCCTACAAACCTCATCAACAAGTTACGTCAGTTGCGTTCATTAATGGTACTCTACTCTCCTCGCACTCTTTTGCCACGGTTGGATATGCTTCGTTTACAAACGCTTCATTTAGAAGAGGCGGATAAGATCGATCTACCGATCACGTTTCCTAAAGGGTGTAAGTTACCTAACTTGATTTCCTTAAAACTTTGCTTTACCCGACTTATTATTGAAGGGTTTGAAAAAAAAGCAATGCCCTCCGTAGAGGAAGTGGAACTGTCGAAGGTAGAAGTAAAAAATCCAAAATGGATAGAGAGCGATTGGGGTGAAGGGGTGAAGAACCTTCATATTGAATTTCATAGATTATCTGAAAAATTTTTAATCAATACCTCTAAAATTAAGTCTCTTCTTTTAAAAAATATTGAAGCGATTCCTAATGTCAGTGATACCGCCTCTCTCTCTCAGTGTGAAAGGATCGACTTAACCTTTTCTACAAAGATAAAAATAACAGAAAACCTGGGAAAATTACCGAATCTCAACTACCTTCGATTCCGTTCTATTCGGGGGATAGAGATGGGGAAATGGCACCCCGATCTTCCGAAACTTCTTCATTTAGAGATAGGAAAGTGTAAGGGAGCCATTGATCTCCTTGAATGGACCTCTCCTCTTCTTGAAACGGTTGTGATTGAAGGGGATAATTCGCCCCTTCGTCTTCCTCAATGGGAGCGATTGAAAACCCTTGAAATCCAGGGCTGTTCTGTTCCTTCAGAAACGTTAGACAGAATCGAGAGTCTAGTCACGCTAAAACATCTGAAAATGGTTAAATCGACGTTTGGGAAAAAAATTACCGGTCTACAACTTCTCTCCTCCTTAGAAACAATTCATCTCGGTGGGTTGAATCGGGAGATTTTTTTCATGCCGCGGTGGGATACCGTAAATGAGATTGTTCTCGTGCAGTTTCGTTTACAGCAAATTCAAGGTTCTCGTGCAGCAAAAAAAGTTACCCTTATCAACTGTGATGCTGACCCGTGGCCGGTTCCCTTCGGAAGTGACCTCTACCCCTCGGCTTCGGAGCTGGTATGCAGTTTTGCATCACCGGCATTCGAGGAGCAACCTTTAACGATGCCGTATTTAAAATTAAAGAAAGGGGTGACGGTAGAGAATAGCTATCCGATTAATAAGTTAACCGTTGGTTCGGTCGATATCGACTCATGGGTGCCGAAAATGGGTAGATCAGAAGGGTCATTACAGGAGCTGACTTCCCATCCCGATTTTAATAAGGTCGAGAGCTTTGAGCGGTGTAGATATCGGATTAACACGGTTGTCATGGAATCGTTTTTTGCTTTAAGACACCTAACCCTCACTGGTTCGGTATTTGAAGGAGGTCTTCCTGAGCTGAAAAATAGTTCTCATTTAGAGACGATTCATTTGGGTGGGGTGAGGGGCGGAAAGCAATTGTATTCGATGCCGAGATGGGATTTCGCTTCTTTGAAGAAGATCGTATTAAGAGACTTTCACCTACAGGAGATCGGCGGATCGGCCACAGCAAGCGAAGTGAGTTTTGTTAACTGCAACCTTGTATGGCCACCCGTTTTTGGGCCTCAGTTCCCCTCAGTCCTTCGGTTATACCTTGAAGCTCCGGCTGAAAACTTTGAGCCTATTCCGCACTTAAAAATAGGGAGGGTTGTCGAACTAGAAAGCGATTATTTGGTTAAAAATTTGAGCATAGTATAAAAAAATAGGAGAATAACAATGCAAGCAGTACAAACAGTTACCTTAATCTGTGACAACCGTCTTGATTTTTCTTTGCCAAGGGGGTTGGAAAAAAAAGAGGTTCATGGGACAGTTTTTTTAAAGGAAGAAGAGGAGGGAGGAAATGAAGATGTCAAAGGGGAAAAAAGGTGGATTCTTGAGCACTGTCTCGCTCCTTTTTTGACACCCAGTGCACAAAGTGATGATCCTAAAGAGGTGATGGAGGGGGTTACATTTCATTTAGGCAATTCTATAAAAATTGATCTCAAATGGAGGTATCAAACTGGATTAGAACCACGAAACGTTATGTACAATCAGATGGCTCGTGGGTCACTATCTTTTAACATAATCCCGGAGGCAATAGACGTTGAAAAGATAATTAATCAAGTCATTTCATTCAAATCTTCTTTTCGGCATCACGAATTTAAAGTTGCTCATATCATACTCCCTATTGGGGCTAAAACTTCCTATGAGACACTAGGTAGCCGGTTGTTTGCTGAAATCAGTTTGCAGACGGGAGGCGAAAATTTAGATAAAGAGGCGTATGTTTACCTGGGATTATACAGTTTAGAGAACATGGTTAAACATCGGGTTATTTCTGTAAAAGAGTTAAAGAACAGGGTCGTTGTATGGAAAGATGGGCACCCTTTCCACTGGACTCAAGGTTCATCGGCGACCGCCATGAAAGGCTTTTCAGCTGCAGAGGCTCACCTCAACGAAGGGGTTCGTGTTATTGCCCTCCTCCTTGTTAAAACTCCACTACAGGCTTCCTCAGAAGAGACGTTAGAAAAGCCGAAAACCCTTGAAGCGGACGGTCAGTGGCAAACGGATCCCCTCGATTTATCCGATGAGGATGAGGCCTGTCGACCGACATTTTTGCAACGTTCGGAGAGTCCGTTTGTAGAGACAGAGAGGCTTTTGACAGATTATACCTACAGGATAGAAGAAGGGGTTGTTGTCTTGAATCAAGTGGTAGCGGTCGATATGACAAAGCCTACAGGGGACAGCTTTTCAATTCATGTGGACGAATTGTCCAAACATTTTGAATCAAACATGAAAGAAGGGAGGGGTGAAAAACAATAGAAACGATTCATCTTCGATCCCGAGGTGGGATTTTACTTCTTTAAAGAAAATAGTATTGAGACGTCTTCACTTGACAGGAGACCGGGGGGTTGGCTATCGCAATGGAAGTGAGTTGTATTGACAGCAACCTTGTATGGCCACCCGATTTTGGGCCTCAGTTCCTCCCGATCCTTCCGTATACACCCTGAACGTTTCCAGGGAATCTCCTCAGGAAACCTTTAAGCCAATACTGAAAAATTGGACTTTGGCCCAAATTCCAATTTTACTGATTAATAATTTGAGTCATAAAAAAATAGGAAAATAATAATGCAAAAGGTTAGCTTGCTCTGTGACAAGCATCTTGATATTTCTTTGACAAGGGAGTTCGAAGCAAAAGATGTGGATAGGACCGGTTTTGTAACGAAAGCAGAGAAAGAAAAAATTGAAAAGATCAAGGCAGAAAGAAGTTGGATTTCGAAGTACTATCTTACTCCTTTAAGGATGGGTGGTAAGAAGCCGATCGAGTTCTTTAAGTTTTCTTTAGACAAGTTTAGGTGTATAACTCTTGGCCTTAAATGGGGGTATCAGGTTGGATTAGAACCGCGAGATGTTATCCTTAGTGAGCGAGTTGAGGGACCACTATCCCTTAAAATAGTCCCGGGAGTGTTAAGCATTGACGATACAAAAAGGGTTTTTTTAAGAGAAATAATTGATGGAGCAATTCCAATCGGACCTTATTTTCTTAGTGAAGAATTTAAATTTTTTCATATAACCATCCCCTTTGGAGTTACAACTTCCTATGAAGAACTGTATAGCCGATTGTTTGCTGATGTCTGTTTGGAGAAAGAACATGAAAATTTAGACAAGGAGACGTTTGTTTACCTAGGGGTATGCAGTTTCACTCATATGCTTTGTCATACGCTTATTTCTGTAAAAGAGTTAAGGGGTAGAGTTGCTGTATGGCCTGGTGGGCTTCCTTTCAGATGGTCTCAAGGCTCATCGAAGGCCACCAAGGAAGATTTTTCCGTTGGAAAGGCTCACTTTGATGAAGGGGTTCGTCTTATTGCTCTCTTCCTTGTTAAAAATTCAAAAAAAAAGACGTCCGAAAGGTCGGAAATCTCCCTTGAAAAGGACGGTCAGTGGCAAACGGATCCGCTCGATTTATCCGATGAGGGAGAGGCCTGTCGACCGACATTTTTGCAACAGCCTAAGTCTCCGTTTGTAGGGATAGAGAGACTTAAGACAAACGATACTTACCATATAGAAAAGGGGGTTATTGTTTTGAGTCAGGCGGTGGCAGTCGATACGACTACAAAGCCTACAGAGGAGAGCTTTTCGCTTATACACGACCTTTTCGAAAATTTTGAATCGAACATGAAAAAAGCGAGAGGCGAAAAACAATAGGAACATTCTTGTTGTCTTGATGAAAATGATACCAGAAACATAACTGTTATACCGAAGTGAACTGAAAAATTGGGATTTGGATGCCGCCAAAGTCTTCAGCTAAACTTGGAAGATTTTGCGGAGGTTTCGCAATGACCCAAATTCCAATTTTTTAGTCCACTTCGGTATATCTAAACATTTGATTAGGGTTTAAAAAATAGGAAAATAACAATGCAAAAGGTTAGCTTGCTTTGCGACAACTGTCTTAATTTTTCTTTGACAAGGGAATTCGAAAGAAAAGAAGTTCATAGGAGGGGTTTTGTAACTGAAGCAGAGAAAGGAGAAATTGAAGATATCAAGGCAGAAAAAAAGTGGATTTTGAAGAACTATCTTTTTCCTTTTTTTGAAAACTATACAAAAAGGAAGGACCGTAAGGGGTTCACTGAGAAACTTGGGATTTTTTTAGACGAGTTTAAGTGTATAAGTGTTGTCCTCAAATGGGGGTATCAGACTGGATTAAAATCGCGAGACATTATCTATGGTGATCAGGATCGTGGGCCACTATCCCTCAAAATGGTCTCGGGGAAGTTAAGCATTGACGATACAACAAGGGTTTTTATAAGAGAAATAATTAATCTAGTAATTCCAATCGAACCTTATTTTCTTAGTAAAAAATTTACAGCTGATCATATCATAGTCCCGTTCGGAGTTAAAACTCCATCTGAAGAGCTGAATAGCCGGTTGTTTGTTGATATCCGTTTGGAGAAGGAGCATGAAAATTTAGAAAAGGAGGCGGTTGTTTATCTAGGAGTATGCAGCTTCACGCATATGCTTCGTCAGGAGCTTATTTCTTTAAAAGAGTTAAAGGATAGGGTTTCTGTGTGGCCAGATGGGCTCCCTTTCAGATGGTTTCAAGGCTCATCGGGGTACCCCGAGGAATGCTCTTTAGCTGGAAAAGTTCACCTTAAAACGAAGGGATTCGTGTTATTGTTCTTTTCCTCGTTAAAAATTCGCAAGAAAGTACCTCAGAAAGACCGGACCCTTTCCTTGAAAAGGCCCGGCAGTGGCAAACTGACCAGCTTGGCGGGGATGAGGTCTGTCGGTCGACATTTTTGGAGGAGCCTAGGTTTCCTTTTGTTGGGATGAAGATTATAGGGTTAGAAAGCCCTTCGACAGGGGGTAGTTACTGTATAAAAAAGGGGGTTATTTTCTTAAATCAGGCGGTAGCGATCGATATGACTACAAAGCCTACAGAGGAGAGCTTTTGGCTTATAGACGAACTTTTCGAAAATTTTAAATCGAACATGAAAGAAGCAAGAGGCAAAAAACAGTAAGAACGTTCTCATTGTCTTGATGAGAATGAGAACAGGAACGGAACTGCTATACCGAAGCGAGCTGAAAAATTGGATTTAGGCGGTAGCAAAAGCCCTCGCGGTTAGATCTTATCGGAACGTCGCTCGTATTGATAACGATCGTCCAACCCCGAGCCTTTGGCGGTGTCCAAAACCCAATTTTACAGCTCACTTCGGTATACTAATATAAAAAAAATAGGAGAATAAAAATGCAAAAAGCTAGTTTGCTTTGTGACAGGGATCTTAATTTTTTTTTCTCAAACGATTTGAAAAAAAAAGAGGTTGGTAGGCTAAGTTTTTTTACTGAAGCAGAGCTAAGAGACATGGACGAGGTCAAAGCGGAAAAAAGGTCGATTTGGAACGGTTGTATCGTTCCTTTTTTGAGAAAAGATCCAAAAAGTGGTAAAGAGGCGTGCGATAACCTTTGGATTCGTCTAGACAAGTTTATAAGCATTGACCTCAAATGGAGATTTCAGACCGGATCAGATGTGAGAGACGTTATCGATGCTGGAAGGGCTTATGGCCCAGTATCCGAAATAATTCCGGAAGAATTAAAAACAAAAGGTTTTTTTGACAAAAAAATTGAAAAAACAATTTCATTGGAACCCTGTTCTTTTAGTAATAAGCTTACAGCCATTCATATCATCCTTCCTATCATGGCTAAAACTTCCTGTGAGGAACTGAGTAGTCGGCTGTTTGCTGACATCTATTTTGGGCATGATCATGAAAGTCTAGACAAGGAGGCGTATTTTTACCTGGGAGTATGGAGTTCAAGGAGTATGTTTTGGGAGGAGCTTACTCCTGTAAAAGAGTTAAAGGATAGGGTTGTTGTATGGAAAGATGGGGCCTCTTTTAGCTGGACTCAAGGCTCATCGAAGGCTACCAAGGAAGATTTTTCAGTTGGAAAAGCTCACCTTAACGAAGGGGTTCGTGTTATTCTTCTCTTCCTTGTTAAAAATTCACAAAAACCGGAGCCCGTCTTCCATGAGACGTCAAAAAAGCCAAAACCCAGCATTACACATGACGGTTGGCAAACTCATCCGCTCGAATTATCTGATGATGAAGGGGCCGCCTGTCGGCCAACATTTTTGCGAGAGCCTAAGCGTCCTCCTGTAGAGATAGAGAGGCTTCCGACAGGTGATACTTACAGGATAAAAGAAGGGATTGTTTTATTGAATCAGGTGGTGGCAATCGATAGGACTAAAACCGTTACAGAGGATAGTTTTGCGCTTATAGACGAACTGTGCAAAAATTTTGAATCGAACATGAAAGAAGAGGAAGGTCAAAAACAGTAGGGTCGGTCTCCTTGTCTTGAGAGGAATGATAACACAAACAGATACCAAGTGGACTGAAAAATTGGAATTTCGATGACGCCAAGGCCTTGGGTTGGGCGATCGTTCTCAATATGAGCGACGTTGCGATAAGATCCAACCGCGAAAGGTTTCTCGATAGCCCAAATCCAAATTTTTCAGCTCACTTCTGTGTAAGGTTTTTTAGAAACTCATAATTAATTTTTTATCGAAGAAAGTTGAAATAAGTAAAGGGGTACAGGATAATGGAGGGATGGATAAAAAGCTTAAAGTGCTTTTTTTTGTTTTGTTCTTAGATTTTTTATCCTTTTCTGCTGTCATTACCTTTTTGCCTTTTTTATTTTTAGAGACTCCCCATCACTGTTTTTTGGTGGAGAGTTCTATAAAATTTCGTTACCTTGTGCTAGGAGCGCTTCTATCGACCTATCCGATGACTCAAATTTTCTCGGCTCCCCTTTTAGGCTATGTTTCCGATAAGCTTGGAAGAAGGGGGATCTTGCTTCTCTCTTATCTTGGCAATATGGTTGGGTATTTTTTTTGCAGTGTCGGGATTATGAGGCTTTCTGTTGAATTTCTTTTTTTAGGATATTTTATTGCAGGGCTCATGGGGGTAAATCTTTCTATGACCAATGCGATGATTTCGGATCTTATTACGGAAGAAAGTCGCCCGAAATTTTTTGGGATTCCTCAACTAGTGCTTGGAATTGGTTTTGTTTTAGGATCGTTTATTACCCGCCAGGTGTTAACGGTTGCTGATATCCCCTTTTATCTTTTTTTAGCCGGATCGGTCATCTCTTTTGTAAATTTTTTTTTGCTGCTCTGTTTCTGGGATAAGAAGGAGCAGAGGCGGTTTTCAGTCACGCCAATGGGGATAAAATGGGGAGACCTCTTCTCTTGTAAGCGGGAGCTTGCCATTTTTCTTTTGGCCGAATTTTTCATCTTTTTTGGGTGGTACTTTTTTATTAAAACTTTTCAAATTTTTTTAGTTGAAAAACTTCACTTTAATGAAGATCAAGTTTTTAGTCTCTCAATCCAGTACGGGTTGTCGATCGTGATTTCTCAGCTCATCTTCATTTTTTATCTCCACCGACACTCTCAATCAACCCGCCTTTTTTATCACTGCATCGCGTTACTTGCTTTTTCTATTTTTATGCTTCATTTTTCAAAAACTTATTTATTGACCTGTTTTGTTGTTCCTTTATTTACATTTGCCTACACTTCCCTTATGCCTCTTTTAACGGCTCGTATTGCTAAGCATGCTTTTGCAACGGATCGAGGGAAGGTTATGGGGTTTCATCAAGCGATTCAATCGATTGCTAAGATTGTAGCGCCATTAACCGGTGCGGCTTTATTGGCGTTGGATTTTGCTTCAACGGCTCTCTTTGCCCCCGTATTCATTTGTTTCAGCTGGCTTCTTTTTCAGCTGCAGCGAAATGAAATGGAAAAGAGAGGTCGTCTCGATTGAAGCCGATTTCAACTCTCTTCAGTATATACCGAAGAGAGCTGAAAATTTGGTTTCCGACCGTCGCGAAAGTCCTCGCGGTTGGATCTTATCACAACGTCGCTCGTATTGAGAAAATACGGGCTAGTTGCGATCGTCCAACCCCGAGTCTTTGGCGAGTTCCAAAACCAAATTTTCAGCTCTCTTCGGTATAGAGTCATAAAATTCTGCATTTATCGTGCTCACTATACTCGGCACGGATGAAAGCAAGTTCTTGAGGATCGATAGAGCACCGTTCTAAGCCCCAGATGAGGTGGGCGTAGTTGTGGACAGTTTCATCTGAAGAGAAAGAGCCCATTCCCGCTATGTTGTGAAGGGCGTACTCCGCCCACTTCAAAGGATGAAGGTAGAGTTCTTCGACTTTTTTTTGTGTTTCGTAGTAGGGTTGTAGGTCGTTGATGGAAAAATATTTGTCATTAGGGTCCAAATTATTTTTTTCAATCAAAATTGAATAGATGAGAGAAAGAGCCTCGTGTTCTTCATCCGTTGTTGCAAAGGAGCGATCCCTTAAGGCTTCGAGAGCTTGTCGAATTGCGGGTCGTTGCGTGCAGATATCCCACGGGTCGTAATGGGAGGCAAGGGCTTCGTTTTCTTTGGCCGATTGGCCGAATGAAAAAGGCCACCACGAGTTGCCTATTGCTTCTCGTATTTCAATGTTGGCTCCGTCCTCTGTTGCAATCGTTAAGGCTCCATTCATTGCTAGTTTCATATTCCCCGTACCCGATGCTTCGGTTCCGGCTGTTGAAATTTGTTCCGAAAGATCAGCAGCGGGAATCATTAGCTCGGCAAGAGAGACATTATATTTTTGGATGAAAATGACTCGAAGCTTTTGATTCACATCGGGGTCATTATTGATCTTGTTGGCAATGCAGTAGATAAGTTGAATGATTTTTTTAGCGATGTCGTAGCCAGGAGCGGCTTTCCCCGCAAAAAAAGAGAGTCGTTTAACCTGCCGACAATGAGGATCGGCCTTAAGTTCAAAGTAGACCATGATGAGATGGAGAGCATTCATGAGCTGTCTCTTGTATTCATGAATTCGTTTGATATGAACATCGAATAGGGCCCCTTCATCTAGAGGTAAAAAATGACCCACCATTTTTTTGTTGGCATTCAAAATGGGATTTTGGGCTTTTACATAGGCGATAAGGGCTTTTTTATTCTCATTTTTAATAGCCAAAAACTGTTTTTGACTTTCAAGGTCACTGGCAAAATTCTCTAATTTTCTAATTTCTTTGAAATCAAGTAGCCACTTAGAACCAATTCGGGCAGAGATAAAAGCGGATAAAAGAGGGTTTGCATGGAAAAGAAATCGACGTTGGGTCACCCCATTTGTAATATTGAGAATTTTTTTGTTATCCATTTCGTGGAAATCTTTGAAAAGAGAGCGCTTTAAAATTTCGGTGTGAAAAGCCGAGACGCCGTTGACGCGGTGAGAGCCATAAACAGCAAGATGAGCCATCCGGATCTCTCCTCTTTCGATAATTGACATCCTCTGGACTCTTTCATCATCACCAGGGAACTGCTCCCTTACGGTATTACAAAAGATTAAATTTAATTTTTGAATAATTTGATACTGCTTCGGTAAAAGAGTTTGGAACCGATTCTCATTCCATTCCTCAAGAGACTCTCGTAGAATGGTGTGATTTGTAAAATTACAACTTTTTTTAACAACTTCCCAAGCTTCCTCCCAACCAAAATTATGGTCTTGTAGTAAAAGACGCATCAATTCAGCAATCACTAACGAGGGGTGTGTGTCATTGATTTGAATACGCGCTTTATCGGCAAATGAACTCATATCGGGAAAAATGGAGAGATGATTTTCTATGATGTCCTGTACCGATGCCGAGCTTAATAAAAACTCTTGCTTCAGGCGAAACCGTTTTCCAACTTTATTATTGTCGTTTGGGTACAAAACGTCGGTCAAAGAGGTGTTTTCGACAGCCTGATCTAAGAAGCCGGCATTGAACCGCTGAAGTTCAAAGTTTCTCGGTGATTCTTTTGTTGTCCAAAGTCGTAGTGTTGCAACACTAAAATCATCTTTTTCACGATACCCAATAATCGGGATATCATACGGAATGGCACGAACCTCTTCATGGTTCACCGTATCAAAAATCTCAATCCCTTTTGCATTGATCGTGGGCACCGGCTCTCCTTCAAATTTCACAGATTTAGTAAGATCATCTTTTCGAAATTCCCAAGGATTTTTATGAAATAGCCATAGTTCCGGTTTCTCAACTTGAATCCCTCCATAGATCTCTTGATCAAAGATTCCGTATTGATACCGAAGGCCATAAGCAATACAGGGGTAGCTGTGGGTTGCTAACGAGTCGAGAATACAGCAGGCCAGCCTCCCCAATCCTCCATTGCCAAGACCAGGATCTCGTTCTTGATGACAAAGGTGACCAAAATCTCGATTAAGCCGTTTGAGCGCCTCTTTAACAAAGTCAAGGAAGCGTAGATTGGTAATGTTACTTCCAAGAAATTTCCCAGGCATATATTCCATACAAAGGTAGTAAAGAATACGGGGTTTATTTTTTTTTATTGAGCGAAGCGTGGCTGTCCAGTTGATCATGATCTCCTCTCTGAGGATCATCGATAAAGCGTGATAGAGTTGTTCATCGTTTGCTTCGTTGACAACAATTCCCATCATCGTGATTAAGTAGTGCTTGATTTTACTGATAAAGGTCGTGACATAGTAGTTAAAATCTCTTTCTTCCATTAAAGTAACACTTATCAAAAACACCTTTAAAAACCTTGAAAAATTATCTTATTAGGCTTTTTCTCTTTCTTTTCAAATTTTTTACAACTTCCTCCCGAAATGATCTCGAAAAGAAGCAAAGAGAAGATCGGTTTTTAGTCATCTCGACAACGGGCCTTGGCGATACAATGTGGGCAACCCCTGCACTCCGGTTGTTACGAAAAAAATTTTTTCGTGCCTATATCGGAGTGGTTACCACCCCGCTTGGAAAAGATGTTTTAAGCCATAACCCCCATCTTGATGAATGCTTTGTGATCGGCTCGCCTCTTATTCTTTCCTTAATAAGACTTTTCCCTCTGCTCAGAAGTCGTCGCATTGGTACCGTACTCCTTTTTCATTCGTCTCAACGGCTTATCCTCCCTTTTTCGACTCTTCTTGGCGCAAGTCGAATTATTGGTTCAGAAAAGTCGGGCAAAGACCTTGATTTTTTACTGACCGACACCATTAAAGCTGGAGAAGTTCATGAAATTGAACGACGACTTCTGATTGTTGATTACTTAAACAACCTCCAAGATCGAGATCCCGATTCAACAAGGATGGAGCTTTTTCCTTCTGCTTCAGAGTTGGATTACTTACATCCGATCACAATAGGGCTCCATCCAGGAGCAAAAAATATTTTTAAACGGTGGCCTTCATCCCATTTTATTGAGCTTGGATGTCAGCTTCAAAAAGCTACCAACGGCCATATTGTCGTTACGGGAAATCTTGAAGAAAGGGAACTCGTCGAAACGATTGTTAAAGCGATTCCAGGCGCCAAGGCCGTCTATGAAAATAGATCGATCACAGCGGTTGCCAGTTTACTCAAAAAGCTTTCCTTATACGTCACAAATGATACAGGGACTCTTCACGTGGCCTCTGCAATGGGGACGCCGACAATTGCCCTTTTTACGCCGACAAACCCCCTCATGTGTGGGCCATATTTTGCCCCTCATGTGACGGTTATTCAAAAAAAAACCACTTGCTTTCCTTGCTTGGGCAAAAAGTGCCAGGAACCGTTTTGTATGCTTCAAATATCTCCCTCCGAGGTATTAAAGGTAGGGTTGAAACTGTTAAAAGAAAAACAATGAAACTTGCTGTTATTATCCTTAATTGGAATGGAAAAAGTGATACGCTTGCCTGTTTAGCCGCTTTACAAAAAACGAAAACACCGGTTCATGAAACGGTTGTTATTGACAATGGATCCGATGATGACTCGACTTTAGCGATAGAGGCGTTGTTTCCTGAAGTCACCCTTCTCAAAACAGGGAAGAATTTAGGTTATGCCGGCGGAAATAATGTCGGTATCGAATATCTTCTTCAAAAAAATGAGACCGCTTTTTTCCTACTTCTTAACAACGATACCCTCATCGACCCCTATTGTATCACGGCTTTTCTAAAAACAGCCTGTCGATCGAAAAAAATAGGGATTGTTGGCGGATACCCCCTTTTATTCAGTGATCCACTAAGACTTGATCACTTAGGAGGGATTTGGAATGACACGACGGCTTCGTTCGATTTAATCGGTCGTGGAGCAAGGCGAGGGTTTACAACCGATCTCTCTCTTGACTATGTCTGTGGTTGTTCGATCTTAATCAAAAGAGAAGTTTTTAGGGTCGTCCCCAGATTGGAACCCTCATTTTTTTTGTTTTGGGAGGAGGCTGACTTTTGCATGAGGGCTAAAGAGGCGGGTTTTGATCTTGCCGTTTCGTATGAGGCGGTGCTTTTACATAAAGTCTCAGCTTCATTTATTGGAGGATCTCCTCATAAAACCTACTTTTGGTGGAGAGGTCGCTGCCTATTTATTCATAGACGGTGTTCTTTTCAAAAAAAAAAAAGAATTTATAAGACGGTATTGGTACGGGAGTTTCTTCATTTATTAAAACTTCGATGGATAAAAACAATCGAATTTTACCTACTCAAACTATTTACAAAAAAAAATCTCAATCAAAAAAAGAAAAAAATTCTTGAATACAAGGCCGCTCTTCACGGTTTTCGTGATTATCGAAGATCCCGGTTTGGCGAAGGCCCGTCGTGGCTTTTATTTATACCGAAGTGAGCTGAAAAATTTAGATTTGGTAGGGTCAGATCCCCAATTTTTCAGCTCATTTCGGTATACAATTTTATTTTTTTTAGTTAACCTCATGGGATATACCGAAGTGAGCTGAAAAATTTAGATTTGGCGGCTTTCAATCCCCAGTTTTTCAGTTCCTATAGTGGGGGTGTTTATGCGAATCGTATTACTGTTGTTAACTTCTCTTTTTTTGCATGCCGTTTCTTACGGGGCCGAGAGCGGTTCAAAGTCGACCCTTCTTCATGATTTAAAGACAGTTCCACGACAACTGGAACCTCACTGGAAAGGAAAAATTGAAGAGAGGTTTCCTTCCGGACAGCCTGTTAGGGTTGTTTATCACGAAGAAGTGGGCAAGAGTCCCCCGACTCCAGTCAAAATCGTAACTTTTTATCCTCATGGTCAGATAAAACAAGAAGTTGATGTTACTTCCATACAAAATGAAAATGGGGAGACGATCACGGTTCCCCATGGAGTTGAGTTAAATGTTGATGAAAGAGGAAAACTTGAGAAGGTGGCTCAGTATGCCTGGGGAGAGCTGGATGGTGAGATGAAACTTTTTTTCCCAACAGGCCAGGTTAAAGCCCACTCTCACTTTAAACGAGGGAAGAGGGAAGGCTCTTCGGTTCTTTATTTTTTAGACGGAAGCAAAGCAGAAGAGTTTCAGTATGCTGATGATAAAATCATAGGAGAGTACGTCCGGTATTATCCTAGGGAAGAGGGGGGAGGGCGATTTATGGCTATCCCTTACAATGATGGGATGCCCCATGGGAATGCAATGGAGTGGTATCCAAGTGGTTCGATTAGAAGAGTTACTCATTATGAGGCTGGGGTTCTTAATTCTGACGAAAAAAGTCCGGCAGTGGTCATTCGAGCTGAGGATTATACCCTATCCGAAATACAAGACTATCGGCAGGGCGAGCTTGTAGGGGCTCATATTAAATATCACTCTAATGGACGGGAGGCGTATAAGGTTTCCTACAAAAATGGGAAAAAAGAGGGGAAAGAAATTTTTTTATCGTTTGATGGAAAAATTTTAGGTGAAGGTGAGTACCGAGAAGGAATCCCTTTTGGAAAGCACTGGCGTAATCACGAAAATGGGGCAATGGCTTTTCTTGCTCTCTTTGATGAAAAGGGTGTTTTGCTGGGCCCTATTGAAGAATGGGGCGAGGATGGCGTGAGGCTTGCCCACTATTTTTTAAAAGAGGGAAAGCTGGATGGCCCCTTTAAGCAGTGGTATGAAGATAAAAAGCTTAAGTCTGAATTTCATTATGAGGATGGAGAGTTTGAAGGGCCCCAGCGAGAGTATTATCCTTCATCACAAGTAAAGAGCCAGGCTTTTTATCAGAACAAAAAACGGGAGGGGGAGCATCTTGAGTGGTATGAAGATGGTCGTCCCGCTCTAAAAATTAGTTTTAAAAATGGTGAAAAAGAGGGAGAAACCATATCGTGGTATTCCAACGGCCAGAAAAAATTTGAAGAATATATTTTAAATGGAAAAGCCCATGGTAAAAGGACTGAATGGTATGGAAACGGGGTTGTGAAATCAGAGGAGTTTTTTTCCGATGGGTTAAAAGAGGGGGTTCATCGAGAATTTAATGAACAAGGTGATCCTATCGTTGAAGTTCATTATAAAAATGACAATCCTCACGGCGCTATTCATGCCTGGTACGGAAAAAATAAACTCAAACATTCGATATATTTCGTTGAAGGGAAGAAAGAAGGGGTTGAGGAATATTTTTATCCCAATGGGGGAATGAAATCGCGTGCTTATTATAAGGAAGGTCTAATTGATGGAAAATTAGAGGCATTTTTTGAAGATGGAACCATTCGTCTCGAGCAATATTTTGTGAAAGGGTTCCCTGTTGGTGATCATCGCGAATTTTATTCTAAAGAAGAGGGAGGGGGGCAACTATCTGGCGTTCTTCACTATGATCAAAAATCAAGATTGCAGGGTAAGGCAGAGACGTTTTATCCAAATGGGAGGATTCAGTCGGTAAAAGAATATAAGGACGATGAATTTCATGGAAAATCGGCCTCATGGGACGAAGAGGGAAACCTTCTTGTTGAAATCGATTATAAGAATGGAAAAATGAATGGAAGGTTTTTCAAAAAGCTCGAAGATGGGAAAGAAATTGTTTATCATTACAAAGACAATCAACGACACGGTCTTCACACCATCTACTACTCATCCGACGATGGGGTCAATAAACAGCGGGCTTTTGAAGTCACTTTTGTTGAAGGAGTTTCTGAGGGTGAGGCAGTTGAGTATGACGAGAAGGGGAATAAAATTTCGTGTACGCCGTATGTTAAAGGGTTGAAAGAGGGGCTTTGCCAGATTTTTGATAAAGGACGTCTTCTTATGCAGGTTTCTTTTAAAAAAGATAAAAGAGAGGGGATGACCCGTGAATATTATCCTAAAGGAACGCTGTTAGGAGAGGTGGGGTATAAAGATAATCAAAAGCATGGGGAGGAAAAGGGTTACTTTGAGGATGGGACACCGGCTCACTACGCTCAATATATTGATGGAAAACTTGATGGTCCTTCATATCGGTGGAATGATAAGGGGATTCTTATTTTTGAAGGAGAGTATAAAGATGGGCTTCGTCAGGGGAAGTTTAACAAATATTACGACGATGGATCGCCTAAAGTTTTACAGAATTTTATAAACGATCAACTTTGTGGAATAAAAAAATCTTATGACGCGAAGGGAATTTGCTCTGAATCAAGATGGAATAACGGCAAAAGAGGGGGATAAGTTGCGATCGTCCAACCCTCAGACCTTTGCAGGGGCTTTGGAGGTAAAAAAATAACGATCATGAGAGGCCCAATCTTTTGAAAGTTTTTTCCTCTCCCAAAGGCAAGAAGAGAATAGATTTTCTATCTTCTCCCCCATACCGGTTCCGATTTCAAGGTAAAGGCGTCCTTCTGGGTTAAGGTAGTCGGGAAGCTGAGGAATAATTTTCTCATAAAATTCAAATCCAGTTACGCCTCCAATTAAGGCTTGGGGAGGTTCCCAATCCCGCACCTCGCTGTCCAGTTTGTTAAGAAACTCATTCAAAGAAATGTAAGGGGGATTGCAGATAATGATGTCGGCTTTTTTTCCTTGAAAAGGGGATAGTAGATCTCCTTGAAGTAGCGTCACTTCAACCTGGTTCAATAAGGCATTGTTTGCTGCCACCGTTAACGCTTTTTCTGAAATATCGGATAAAAAAAGACGACAGGTCGGCCTCTTTTTTTTGATCGCAATTCCAATACATCCGGAGCCGGTGCCAATATCCCAAATGTCAAGAGGGGATGAGATTTCATTGATAATCTGGTGAACAAGAATCTCCGTCTCTTGTCGTGGAATCAGTACACCCCTATTAACCTCAATTTGGCAGTCTAAAAATTCAACCGATCCGATGATATATTGCCACGGCTCTCCTTGACCTTTTCGTCTAATGATATTCCAAAAATTTTCCCATTCTAAAATTGTCAGCTGTTTTTCTAATGCCAAATAAAGGTCCATTCGAGGAGTTTGTAATACGTGGGAAAGGAATTGTTCTGCATCAAAACGGGCAGAAAGAATCCCCTTTTTTTGAAGGTAATGGGTCGAAAGGGTTAAGGCCTTGCTAATGTTTTTCAATTGGCAATAAAACAAGGGCATCAGTGAATTCTTCCAATCTTCCATTTAACACATCAGTTAAATTATAAAGGGTGAGGTTAATACGGTGATCGGTAACCCGATTTTGTGGAAAGTTATAAGTACGAATACGTTCCGAACGATCTCCAGAACCAACCTGAGAAGCGCGTAAGGATGACATTGCTTCATGACTTTTGCGTCGCTTTTCTTCGACAATTTTAGCTGAAAGAAGGCGCATCGCTTTTTCTCGATTTTTATGCTGGCTTCTCTCATCCTGGCAGGTGACAACGGTATTCGTTGGAAGATGAGTAATCCGTACGGCGGAGTCGGTGACATTGACATGTTGACCTCCCGCTCCAGAGGCACGATAAGTCTCGATGCGGAGTTCCTTCTCATCTATTTGAAGTTGTTCTTCTGGGGTTGCTTCAGGTAAAACTGCCACCGTAATGGCTGACGTATGAATCCGTCCCTGAGCTTCTGTTTTTGGAATTCGTTGCACGCGATGAATGCCGGCTTCATGTCTAAGCTGTCGAAATACGAGGGGTCCGGAAATACTCATAATATACTCTTTAAAACCTCCCCTTTCCGAGGGGGCTGTTGATAAAATTTCATACTTCCACCCTTGATTATTGGCAAAACATTGGTACATCCGGACACAATCTCCAACAAAAAGAGCTGCCTCGTCTCCACCAGTTCCCGCACGTATTTCTAAAATGAGATTACGACTGTCTAAAGGGTCTGGGGGGACTAAAAGCCCATTTAATTTGACCTCAAGAGAATGCAAAAGATTTTTTAACAAGATGATGTCTTCGGTGAGAAGATGAACAAGCTCTGGATTCGATTCGGTTTTAAGCAAATCTCCATTATTACGAAGCTGATCATGGACAGATTCCATTTTTTCCCAGACTTCTTTTATTTGAGAGAGGTTGGCGTGTTCCCGTGTGAGTTGTCGGTACTTTTCTTGATCATTTAGTATTTCTGGGTTTCCCAAATCGATCTCAACCTGTTTAAACCGGTTGAGTATTTCGGAGATTCGATGTTTCATCGGAGGGGAAGTTTATAAAAAACTATGAGATTTTTTTGGTCCCTTTTTTCTTAATTTCCACAACAACAGGCTTTTCTTTTACTTCTGGTTTTTTCCTCAGATACCGTTTTTGAAATTTATCAACTCGTTTTTCTGAATCGACAAACTGGTTGGCCCCCGTAAAAAAAGGGTGAGAGGCAGAGGAAATTGAAACACGACAAACGGGATACTTTTTGTTTTCAAACACCTCATATTCGTTAGGCTTTAGCGTTGACCCGCAAATAAACTTAACCCCTGTTGAAGAATCGATAAATAAAACCTCCTGATAGGGAGGATGGGTCTCTTTTTTCATAATATTAAGCCTTATCTTCTGTAAGTTGCAGCCTTCAGGTTAATGTTCTTTCCGATTTAAAAACAAGAATTATACCGAAAAGAGCTGAAAAATTGGATTTGGACCCCGCCAAACCCGAGGCTTTTCTATTTTTCGTAATTGCTTCGATATTAATGTGGCAATTAAAATTTTTAAATATTCAACTATAATCTTAAAAAAGATACAATTAACAAATCAATAGTTTTCATTTTTTTATTAAAGTGAAAAAAAAGTATAAATAATTTATGCAACCGATAGCACTTAATGGACCACAAAACATAGGGCCTCAAGGACCGGTGCCCCATCACGGATACGGGGCTACTATTTTTAGAGAGATGATTGTCGCGGCTAATAGGGTAGTGATTGCCGTGGCTAAATTCTTTCAAATGATCGGGTTTTGTTTTTTTGGCGTGATACCTTGGCTTGTCAATCGGTTGATCGACTCTGATCGCGAAAGACCTTTCCGAGAGGTTCTGGCCTCTATACCTGTCAATGAAAGAGATGCTGCCAGAGCTTTTGCTTTGCAGCTTACTCAAGGGATGGGATTGTTTGGGAGGATAGAGATCCTTAAGGCTGTGATTAATATTCCCGCTCGGGAAAGAGAAGAAGTGATTACGAACGCTCTTCTTCTGATCAGACCGGGAATGGATAGGTCTGGCAGGATTAAACTGATCGAAGCTGTTATTGGGATGCCTGTTAATCAAAGAGGTCGTGTCACAGCTTTTGCATTACGGGCTATTACTCCACAGATGAATTGGGCTGAAAGGATAGGGGTCCTCGAAGTTGTGGCTAGTATTTTCCCTGAGGAAAGAGAAGAAGTGATTACAAACGCTGTTAAATGGATTGAAGCTGTTACTCGTATACCTGTTAATCAAAGAGGTCATGTCATAGCCCTTGCATTACGGGTTATTACTCCACAGATGAAATGGATTGAGATGAGGGAGGTCCTCGAAGTTGTGGCTAATATTTCTCCTGAGGAAAGAGAAGAAGTGATTACAAATGCTGTTCTTCTGATCAGGCCGGGAATGGATAGGTTTGGCAGGATTAAACTGATCGAAGCTGTTACTCGTATACCTGTTAATCAAAGAGGTCATGTCATAGCCCTTGCATTACGGGTTATTACTCCACAGATGAAATGGATTGAGATGAGGGAGGTCCTTCAAGTTGTGGCTAATATTTCTTCTGAGGAAAGAGAAGAAATGATTACAAACGCTGCTCTTCTGATCAGACCGGGAACGGATAAGTATGCCAGGATTAAACTGATCGAAGCTGTTACTCGTATACCTGTTAATCAAATAGATCGTGTGACAGCCTTTGCATTACGGGCTATTACTCCACAGATGAATTGGGCAGACAGGATAAGGATGCTCGAAGTTGTGGCTAATATTTCTCCTGAGGAAAGAGAAGAAGTGATTACGAACGCTCTTGTTCTGGTCGGACCGGAAGTGAAGGCGGGGTGCAGGATTAAATTGATCGAAGCTGTTATCCGTATACCTGTTAATCAAAGAGGTCATGTCACAGCCTTTACATTACGGGTTATTACTCCAGAGATGAGTTGGGCAGAAAGGGAGGGGCTCCTCAAAGTTGTGGCTAATATTTCTCCTGACGAAATAGAAGAAGTGGTTACGAACTCCGTTCTTCTGATCACGCCGGCAATGGGGTATGGCGCGAGATCCATCTTGATTCAAGGTGTTGCCCTTGTGCCTGTTAATCAAAGAGGTGAGGTCACAAATTTTGCATTATGGATTATTACTCCAAATATGGGTATGCCCCCAAGGACCCTGATCCTTTACGCTGTGGCTGAACTCTCCGTTGAGGAAAGAGCAGACGTTATGGGTCACGCGCGTCAGGTTATTAATGATCGAATGCAATATCACGACAGAATAATGATGATCCGCCGCATGGCCCGTACTCACGCCGATCGAAGAGCTGATCTTGTGCAACAGTACAGAGGGGGAGGGCCTATTGTTTGGGATGCTCTTGTTGTTCCAGAAGAGGGCATTAACGTGCACCAAGGCGATCGCGATGAACGAGTAGAAGCTGCGATTGAGCTCCTTAGGGAGCGTCAGGGTCGGATATCGAAAGCTAGATTAAATCAGGCGGTACGAAAGTTCACAAAATATTTGCGTAATTGCGAAATGAGTTCTGAAGACAAACAATTAGCTGAGCATGCTCTTTTGGGGCCCCCCAATCCTGCTGATTTCGGACCTCTTCTCGATGGAATGGATATTACACCCATGAGGATCAAAATATCAGGGAAAGAAGTGGTTGGCCGTTTTTGGATCTTTGCATCAACGCTAACGGAACTGGAGCAGGCAATGGCAAAATGGGGTATGGTTTCTGCACTCAAAGAGTCGTATTACATGGAAGGTAGGGTCTGCAATCCAGGGAAAGTACAGAGGTTGATCGTCAGCGTGCTACAAGGCCGTTTTGAAGGCGTTAATATTGAATTAATAGAAGGCATGCAGGTTTCCGCAGGGCCAGCGATGACGCTGTTTTTCACTGAGGAGCATAAGGCTATTCAACAGCTAGCGCCTCTCATCGAGGCTGCCAATCGGTTTTGTGATGAAAACCCCCTTGTAAATCGGGGCGAGTTTCTTGATAAAATCAAAGAATATGCGGAAACGGAAAGATATCTTTAAGGACCGAAGTGAATTGAAAAATTGAGATTTGGGTCATCGCGAAGGCCCTCACGGGGTCCAAAACCAATTTTTCAACCCACTTCGGTATATCATTAAAAAACATGTTTTCGCAACAGGCCATCTGTTAAGGTAGCAATTAAAACTTTTAAACATTCAACTATAATCTTAAAAAGCATACGATTAGCGAATTAATCTTATTTGGATTTTTTATAACATCAAAAAATTTTAAATGCTTTATGCAACAGATAGAATTTAATGGGTTACAAAACAGAGGGCCTCACGCTCTGGGGTCTCATCATGGATATGGGGCTACTGTTTTTAGAATGGTGATTGCAGCCGCTAATAAAGTAGTGACTGCCGTGGCTAAATTCTTTCAAATGATCGGTCGTTGTTATTGGGACGGGGTCTCTTGGCTTGAAGATCGGTTGATCGACTATCGTAGAAAAACATCTTTTTACAGGGTTCTTGTCTTTATACCTGATAGTGAAAGAGAGGTTGTCAGAGCTTTTGCGTTGCAGCTTGTTCAAGGGGTGAGGTTGTCTTCCGGGGCAGAGATCCTGAAAGCTGTGATTAATATTCCCACCCACGAAAGAAATGAAGTGGTTACGAACGTTCTCCTTCTGATTAGGCCGGGAATGGAGGAGTTTCCCAGGATTAAACTGATCGAAGTCGTTACCCTCATGCCTTTTAACCAAAGAGGTGAGATCACAACTTTTGCATTGTCGGTTATTGCTCCAGATATGGATACGCATTCAATGGGCATGATCCTTAAAACTGTGGCTGATCTTCCCACTCAGGAAAGAGCGGATGTCATGTACCACGCGCGTCAGGTCATTGATTATCGAATGCGAGCTTATGACAGAACTAGGATGATCAAGAACATGGCCCGTGCTCCTGCCCATCAAAGACCTAATCTTGCCCAAAAATACGGGAAGGGGAGGCATATTTTTCAGGGTGCTCTTGTTGTTGCAGAACAGGGTATTATACCGAAATGAGCTGAAAATTTGGTTTTGGACCGTCGCGAAAGTTCTCGCGGTTGGATCTTATCGCAACGTCGCGCAAAAATACGGGCTAGCTGTGATTGTCCAACCCCGAGCCTTTGGCGAGGTCCAAAACCAAATTTTCAGCTCATTTCGGTATAACGTGCATTAAGGCGACCGCGATGAACGAGTAGACGCTGCAGCTCCTTGGAGCGAAAACGAAAAAATATCTTTAAGGATCCAAGTGAACTGAAAAATTGAGAGTTGGGTCATCGCGAAAGCCCTCACGGGGTTCAAATTAAAATTGTTCAGTTCGCTTCGGTCTCATTCCAAAACATATTGTTCCACTATTAAGACGGCAATTAAAATTTTTAACATTTAACTATAATATTAAAAGAAATACAATTGTAGAATTAATCTTATTCAGATTTTTATAAAATGAAAAAAAATTAAATTCTTTATGCAACAGATAGAGCCTGATAGACTACAAAACAGAGCGTCTCACCCGCTGGGGCCCCATCACCGATACGGGGCTACTATTTTTAGAGAGATGATTGTCGCGGCTAATAGGGTTGTGGTTGCCGTGGCTAAATTTTTTCAAACGATCGGGTTTTGTTTTTTTGGCGTGGTACCTTGGCTTGTCAATCGGTTGATCGACCATCATAGCGGAATATCTTTCCGCGAGGTTCTAGCCTCTATGCCTGTTAATGAAAGAGAGGCTGCCAGAGGTTTTACATGGCAGCTTACTCGAGGGGTGGGTATATCGTCTTCAGGGGCGGAGATTCTCAAAGCTTTGATGGGTATTCCTGCTGAGGAAAGAGCTGAAGTGGTTATGAACGTTCTTCTTCTGATCAGGCCGGAAATAGGGAAAGAGGGCAGGATTAAACTGATCGAAGCTGTTATGCGTATACCTGCTAATCAAAGAGGTCGTGTTACAGCCCTTGTATTACGGGTGATCACTCCACTGATGGATTGGAGTGAAAGGTGCGGGATGCTCCAACTTGTGGCTAGTATTTCTCCTGAGGAAAGAGAAGAAGTGGTTACGAATGGTGTTCTCTTGATCACATCGATAATGAGCTATAGTGATAGGCGTCTCTTGATTCACGATACAGCCCTTGTTGCTGTTAATCAAAGAGGTGAGATCACCAATTTTGCCTTATCGGTTATTACTCCGAATACAAGTTTGTATTTCAGGGCCATAATTCTTAGAACAGTGGCTAATGTTCCCGTTGAGGAAAGAGCGGATGTCATGAACCACGTGCATCAGGCTATTAATGACCGAATGGAAGCTCCTGACAGAATCATGTTGATCAACAATATGGCCCATACTTCTGCCGATCGAAGAGCGGATCTTGTTCAACAGTACAGGATGGGGGAGGCTATTGATTGGTGGGATGCTCTTCTTGCAGAAGAAGATGTTCTTGTTGCTGCAGAACGGGGCATTAACGTGCATCAAGGTGGTCGCGATGAACGAATGGAAGCTGCGATCGAGCTCCTTAGGAAAGATCAGGGTCCGATATCGAAAGCTAGATTAAATCAGGCGGTACGAAAGTTCACAAAATATTTGCGTAATTGCGAAATGAGTTCTGAAGACAAACAATTAGCTGAGCATGCTCTTCTGGGACCTCCCAATCCTACTGATTTCGGACCCTTTCTCGATGAAAAGGATATTACGCCCATGAGGATCAAAATATCAGGGAAAGAAGTGATCGGTCGTCTTTGGATCTTTGCTTCAACGCTAACGGAAATCGAACAGGCAATGGCAAAATGGGGCATGGTTTCTGCACTCAAAGAGTCGTATTACATGGAAGGTAGGGTCTGCAATCCAGGGAAATTGCAGAGGTTGATCGTCAGCGTGCTACAAGGCCGTTTTGAAGGAGTGAATATTGAATTAATAGAAGGCATGCAGGTTTCTGCAGGGCCAGCGATGACGCTGTTTTTCACTGATGAGCATAAGGCTATTCAACAGCTAGCGCCTCTAATCGAGGCTGCCAATCGGTTTTGTGATGAAAATCCCCTCGTAAATCGGGGCGAGTTTCTTGATAAAATCAAAGAATATGCGGAAACGGAAAAATATCTTTAAGGACCGAAGTGAATTGAAAAATTCAATGGGAGGCTCTCTTCGGTATAGCGGAAATATAGGCCATTTTTGCTGTCATCAGCCCTTCTAAAATTCCTTCTTCGTATCGGAAATGAGGATTAAGTTCTAGTTGAACAAAATCGCTCGGTTGTAACAAATCGTCGTCGGTAAGGTGCGGAATAATTCGTTGAGCATAAACGAAAAGTTTCTTTTTTTGTTCACAAATCAGTTTGTCAAACAATTTTTCCATTTTCTCCTTTCACAAAAAAAATCTTTCATTAGATGGCTTATTTCTTCTTTTAAAATTCCTTGACTTGTTTCAATTGAGTGAATAGGGTGATGTTTATTAAGAATGTCTGACCAGCTTCCTCCGGCTCCATGACGAAAATCGGAAGCCCCCCAAACAACTCTCTTGATTCGTGATAAAATGAGGGCTCCCGCACACATCGAACACGGTTCTAAGGTTGAATAAAGGGTGCAGTCGAGAAGCCGCCAATTGTTTAAAACAGCAAAGCCTTGTTCAATGCAGAGCATTTCTGCGTGTGCCGTTGCATTTTTTAATAATTCAACCTGATTATGTCCTCTAGAAATAATTTTATTTTGAAAAACTAAAACGGCTCCGACTGGGACTTCTTTTGTTTTATACGCTTTTTTAGCTTCTTCTAAGGCGTGAAGCATGAAAAATTCATCCATTTCAAACCTGATTTTTAGGGTTATACCGAAGAGAACTGAAAAATTGGATTTGGACCATCGCGAAAGCCTCGCAGTTGAACAAAGTCCAAATTCCAATTTTTCAGTTCTCTTCGGTATAATCTGGAAATAATATACAAAAATTGATATTGCTTCAATAAGCTCATTGTTGTATAATACGGTCCGCGAAGGTAGATCGATTTTTTAGGAGACGTAATTCGATGTCGTTAGATAAAGGCACAAAAGAGGAAATTACAAAAAAATTTCAACTTCATGAAAAAGATACGGGATCAGCTGATGTTCAGATCGCCATCTTAACTGAAAGAATTACTGCATTGACAGAGAGTTTAAAAGCAACGCCCAAAGATGATGTCTCTCGACTCAGCCTCTTAAGGCTTGTCGGTCAACGCCGAAAATTACTAGACTATCTTAATTCAACCGATACAAAGCGATATCAGAATTTAATTGTACGACTTAGTTTAAGAAGGTAATTTTTTTATAAAATTAGCAGCAAAGTCTACGTTTTTGCAACATAACACCTAATTATTATCAGGGGATTCATGGATAACTTTTCTCGAA
Organism: Parachlamydiales bacterium; assembly: GCA_963777025.1. Taxonomy (GTDB): domain Bacteria; phylum Chlamydiota; class Chlamydiia; order Chlamydiales; family Rhabdochlamydiaceae; genus PALSA-1444. Next base: position 274,108 of record CAVZOR010000006.1, on the reverse strand, counting down.
CGATTTCCTTTGCAGGCCAAAATCTTATTTTTGAAACGGGTAAGTTAGCTCGACAAGCTCATGGCTCTTTGACCCTTCGACTGGGAGATACAATTTTATTGGCAACAGCCTGTCAAAATCCCATTCCATCAGAAGAGACAAATTTTATTCCTTTAAGAGTTGACTATCAGGAGAAACTTTCAGCTTATGGAAAAACTCTTGGTGGATTTGTTAAACGAGAAGGAAGGCCAAACGAAAGAGAAATTCTTATTAGCCGTTTTATTGATCGTTCATTGCGCCCTATGTTTGAGGAAGGTTACTGCAATGAATTACAAGTTTTAACCTATGTTTTATCTTACGATGGTGTCCACGCTCCTGATCCTCTTGCTATTTGTGCCGCTTCTGCAGCGCTAGCTATTTCGGACATTCCCTTCATTAAGCCGATTGCAGCGGTTCGTGTTGGTTTTATTAAAGGAGAGCTGGTCATTAATCCTACGGTTCAGCAGATGGAAAAGTCAGTTCTTGATCTCATGCTAGCCGGAACCAAGGATGGGTTGCTGATGATTGAAGGGTATGCCGACTTTTTAAGTGAGGAGCAAATTTTTGAAGCGATTAATGAAGGGCATCATGCAATTAAACTCATTGTGGAAGGAATTTCTGAGTGGCAACAGCAGGTAGGTAAACCCAAGAAACGTGGTGAAATTCGATGTTTTTCCGAACAGCTTATCAAAGAAGTTGATCATTTTGTAGCGGAAGAACTGAAGGAAGCTTTTTTTTTGAAAGAAAAAGAAAAACGACAGCAAGCTCTTTCGACAATTAAAGGTAAGGTATTAAAAGCACTAACGGAAAATAAAAAAGAAGGCGCTTATTCTGAAAATGATATTGTTGCCGCTTTCAAAAAAATCTCTTCACGTTATATGCGTGAAATGATTCTTAATGAAAATCGACGTGTTGATGGTCGTTCCTCTGATCAAGTTCGTTCTATTTCTATTGAGATGGCTCCTCTTCCTAGAACTCACGGAAGTGCTCTTTTTACTCGGGGGGAAACACAGTCTTTAGCGGTTTGTACGTTGGGGGGAGAAAAAATGGCCCAACGATATGAAGATCTTTTGAATGGTGACACGACGAGGCGCTTCTATCTTCAGTATTTTTTCCCTCCCTTTTCGGTGGGGGAGACAGGGCGGATGGGGGCTCCGGGACGACGAGAAGTTGGGCATGGAAAATTGGCAGAACGTTCTCTTTTTGCTACCTTGCCCTCGGTAGACCTTTTTCCGTATGTGATTCGCCTCGAATCTAATATTCTTGAATCCGACGGCTCTTCTTCCATGGCGTCAGTCTGTGGTGGGTGTCTTGCTTTGATGAATGCAGGAGTCCCCTTAAAACGACCTGTTGCTGGTATTGCCATGGGATTAATTTTAAAAGAAGATAAGTTTGCCATTCTCTCTGATATTCTTGGCGAAGAAGACGCTCTTGGTGATATGGATTTTAAAATTGCAGGCGATGACCAAGGGATTACCGCTTTTCAGCTTGATATTAAGGTTGAGGGGATTACCCCTCAGATTATAAAAGCTGCTTTAATACAAGCCAAGTCAGGGCGTATAACAATTTTACATAAAATGCTTGAAATTTGTCCTAAATCAAACCCGTCGCTCTCTGAATACGCTCCTCGCATTGAGACAGTTCAAGTTAAGCCAAGTAAAATAGGATTGATCATCGGCCCTGGAGGGAAGCAAATTCGTGCCATTAGTGAAGAGTCTGGCGCGACTGTTGATATTGATGATAACGGTCTTGTGAGTATTTCGGCTGGTAGCCATATCGCTCTTGAAAAAGCGAGAATTTTGATCTGTAATTTGGTTGCTGAAGTTGAAATTGGAAAGACCTATAAAGGGGAAATTGTTTCAATCGTTCCCTTTGGCGTTTTTGTGAAAATTTTTGAAAAAGAAGGGCTCTGTCATATTTCAGAATTTGACCATGTTCGAATTGATGATCTTAAGAACGTTTGTAAGGTTGGAGATTTCATCGATGTTAAGGTTCTAGATATCAATGAAAGAGGTCAAATCAGACTCAGCCGCAGAGCAACGCTTCTTGCTCCACAAACAACAGGGATATAGAAACCCAATTTTTTTCGGTATTAAGGAGGAGGATCGATCTTCCAGAGTTCGTTACCAAATGAAGCCGTTCGATAAACCCAAGGGTCGCCGTTTTCTCTTAATAAACGGCTACAACCCATCGTATATCCTTTGATGAATCCATGTTTTTCAATCGCCTTAAGCATATAATTTGAACTAGACGGTTTGAAGTGACTACGAGGCCCATCAACGGGAGAGATGATGTGTTGATGGAACCAAATCACCTTTTTTGCGAGAGCGAGGATCAACGAAGATGGTGGGGGGGGGACGACGGGTTCTTTGACCAAAAGCAGGTCTGCATCTTTTCCCCACGGTTCATGATAGCCGGGAAGAGAAAAAAGAGAGAACGGAAATAAAAAGAGAAAAAGGACTTTTTTAAAATCCATACTGTAACATCAAAATTGGGAAATACCGCTCTTTGTTCATCATCGAGGTTGCTAACCTTTCATAAAGACGCTCATTATAAAATTTAGCTTCCAACCCTGCACCGTAGATGCCGCCAAAATACCACCCAGCTTCAAGACTTGCAAAAATAGCTCCTGCTGGGATGTTGTTACGGTTAAAGAAGTATACAGAGCTCCAAATAAAAACCCCATTGACGAGAAAAGAGGTAAGAGCAGACTGCTTTTGCCCTAGGTATAAAAAACCAGAACCGGGGAGAATTGCATTGAGAAGTTGAGCGCAAGAAACCGACTTTTTCCCTTTCCTATATTCGGTAAGAAGGTGGTTAACTTCAGGGTAGGCAGAAGCATATAACGATAATTCGTCAACATTACCCTGAGAAAGAAGTTTTGATAATTCAAGCTTTTGAGCCGTATCGGGATAAATTTTCGACATGTAATTAAGAAGGGAGTCAGCCTTATCTGTCTCATATAGATGTAGATAGGAGTCGTACATGATCAACAAAACGTCGTGATAAGGGAGAAAAGAGTGATTGCTCTTTCGAAGAGATGAATTTTCGAAGCTATAAATGGTTTCCTGATACTTCCCTCCTAAATAATAGGAGATAAAAATCGAGTAATCGAGTTGTTCTTTTTTTTCAGAGAAGGAGGGAGGGAGAAGAAAAGAAGCTCGTTTAAAAGCTGTTATCGTTTGATATAAATCAAGCTCGTGAGCAAAACCTCTTCCAATTTTTTCTTCCTTTTCCCAGTCTTCTAGCTTTTGATCAGCCGTCGCAAGGGGGAATGGGGAGGGGAGACTTTGCAAATACCGATCTTGAACGACGCAATTGAGCTTTGGCTCTATTTGATTTCCGACTCGGTAGCAACTCGATAACAAAAGTAGAAAAATTAATGAATATTTCATCCCCCCTCCGGTGTTTTTACCATATCAATGGCGGCGTCAAACTCTTCCTTAAGGATGGGGATAATTGTATTTTCTTTAAAAACATCCTCTTGCCGCTCTGTAAGTGTTTGGAATTCTTCATAAGTGTGAACGAGCTCAGGACGAAGAAAGATAATGATATTTCGTTTGCTATTAAGACGATCATTTTCGGAAAAGATAAACCCCACAACAGGAAGACCTCCCAGACAGGGAATGCCTGTTTTAAAGCGGGTTTTTGTATCGGTAATCATACCGCTTAAAACAACAAAATGTTTATTGGGTAGATGAACACGTGTTGTCATTGAGGTGTGACTGGTTTGGATTCCCGTAATAGTACTTTGTTGGTTATTGGTGCTGCTGACAGAACCAATTTGAGGTTGTGAAACGACTTCGCTAATATCGGTATTGATATCAAGCACAATGACATCATTGTTTCCGATGGTCGGAGTTAATGTCAGGTTAAAACCAATATCACGGTACTCAATGTTGGAAGATGACGAAACGACAGAGCTGTTTGTCGTTACGAGGGATCCAATATAGGGTATATTGTTTCCAACAAAGATGGTTGTTGTCCGATTATCTTGAGTAATCACCTTTGGGTTAAGGACAATCGTACTATCGATGTCAGATTGGAGGGCATTAACAAGACTTCCAAGAGAGATGAAAGATTTGCCTTTATGCATGATGATGTCGCCAATAACCCCCAGATCCCATCCATTGAGAAAGGGAATCCCATTGGTTCCGTTTGGAGTGGGAAAAGAGGTCGCCGTTGTATTGGTTATCGCATTTTGTATGCTTGAGGCCGTAAGATTTTGAGAGATAGGGTTGCTGGTTGCAGAGTTCGATGAAGCGAGAGGGAAGTTTCCAGTTCCTGCGGCAAATTTGTTCAAAAATTTCATTTTACCACCCCATTGCAACCCAAAATTTTGGGTGTTAGCAAGAGAGGTGTCAATGACAAGGATCTCAATGAAAACCTGTCGGAGGGGAGCATCAAGACTTTGAATAAGGGTGCGTAGTTTTGAAAGGGTATTGGGTTCACCAGAGGCTAGTAACGAATTTGTAACTTGAATCCATTGTAAAGAGCTAATCGCTTGAGAGAGGTTTTGATCTTTTACGACCGAGCTACCCCCGACATCGACAGCAATTTGCTTCAGCGCTTGTAAAATTTCACTGCCCTGATGATTCTGCAGCTTATAGATCAGAAAAGAGGTGTTATGAATTAATTCAATGGAGGCTAAATTTTTAGATCCCTCTGATTTAGGAACATCAAACCGTTGTAGCAGCTCGTTGATTTTATCTACCGATACCTTATCTCCAGAAACGATCAGAGAGTGGGTTTGAGGCATCCACTTTAAATGATTAATCACATCAAAGAGAGGTTTGTTGATCACCCCAGCCGCAGCCAGATTTTCATGAAACTCCCCTAAAATGGAAATCAGATCCTCTCCGGACTGATATTTAGGGGTATAAATGATGAAATCGGGGTTCCCAATGGGCTCAACAGAGGAAAGAGGCGGCTCGGTATCAAACTTTTTAAGTATGGGTTCGACCTGTTTAATGGTGCCAACCGGACCTGTTGCTAAAACAGAATGGATCGACTCAATCCATTTGAGGTGATTGACACTTTCGACAACCTCACGGTCAACAACGCCTCTGCTCGAAAGGTCAGCGACAAACGCTTTTACCATAGGGAGCAACCGAGGCCCGGCATGTTGGACTTTATAAAGCAGGAATGAAATTTTTCCCAGGTGTTGGATTTTCACCTGTTCCGTAGAGATCGTGTCAATCTCATCGATGAGGAGTTTAACTTTTTCAAGGGAGTCTGGAGTGCCACTAAAGATCAGGGAGTTGGTTGTTTCTATGCACCGGGTATGATCAAGAGTTGATAAAAGATCTTGATCACTAAGACCAGAGGCTTCGAGATCTTTTCGAAGATCGTGTAGGGCAAGCTCGATAGAAGTTGCTTTTTGATAAATCGGTTTATAAACAAAAAAAGAAGATTTATCTGCATGAGGTGGAACATCGAACTCTTGGATCAACGTTCGAGTTTGGTCAACGGATTGAGGTGCTCCTTCAATGAGAATCGAGTTACTCTCCTGGATCCACTCAGCTTTTGAAAGGGTTTGGATAAGTTCTTGGCTGAAGGATGCCGATGGGCTAAGTTTAGAGGCAATTTTTTTTAAATTTTCAACGACGGTAGCTCCTGAGGCTTTTTGAAGCTTATAAAGAAAGAAAGTTTGCCCTTTTTGCAGATCCTCTTCACTAATCGTTTTGTCGAGCAGCTCAAGCATCGACTTAACACGAGTTAACGTTTCACTGGTACCGGTAAAAATTAGGGAGCGAGTCAGTGGAACGACCTTCATAGAACTCATTGTCTGAAGAAGGCGAGAATCTGAAAGCTCGGAAAGCTTTAGGCTTTCGGCGATTTCTTCAACGGCTTCTTTGAGCTGTTCCTGGGCGATTTTACTTGGGGTGTAAATAAAAAATTGAGAAGCTGAGCCTGTCCCCCTTGTATCTAAAAAGGGAAGGAGCTCCTCTAGCTTGGCAAGAGAGAAAGCATCCCCTGTAAAGATCAGCGAATGTGCATCGGAAAGGTATTTAACGCTCATGAGGGTATTAATCAGATTAGAATCGGGTTGTAACGCCCTTTGAAGGTCTTCTACAACCAAATCCAAATTATTCTGCAGTTCCTCTTCAGTAATATTTTGAATTCGATAAAAGTAGATCTTACTTTTTTCAAGCACAGGGGGTTTGAAATCAGAAACGGTATCAAGAACTTCAAGAATTTCTTTTATTTTTTTAAGGGTCTCATCATTCGACAAAAAAAGAATGGCATTGGCATCTTGGATCAACCTGGCTTCATCTAGACAAAGAATCAGACTTTCCGAAGCCCCCATTTTCCTAAGCTGTTTACCCAATTCAACTAAATTTTTTACAATTTCAGCAGGACTTTTATGGATCGACTGATAGAGAAAAGCCGTTTGACCTCGGGCAACCAGCTTAAGACTTTCAGCTTTCGGAGTATCAAGATCTTCTAGGATGGCGACGGTTCTTTCAATCAAATAAGGGGTAGAGATAATGAAAATCGTACTTGAGTCTTTTTGAGGTACAAGGGTAAAGAAATTCCCCTCAGCAAAGGGGGAGATGATCTCTGTTGTTAGTTTAATGAGTAAATCGAGATCGGTATTTTGAACCGTATAGCTATCGATTTCCAAAGAAGAATGAGGGGCATCGATACTCGCTAAAAGTGCTGAAATTTTATCGACATTAGTCGTGATATCTGTGATGATGATCTGTCTTGTTTCGGGGGAAATTTCAAGTAATGCAGAGTCGGATAACATCGGTTTAACAACACTTGCCACCGTAGGGAGATTCCCGTTTCTGATTCTAAAAATACGGGTCACGATGGGGGAAAAGGTTTTAGGCTCTGGTAAATCAGAAGAGATCACTGTCGCCAACTGGCTAACGCTGCGAACTTTTGTGATAAGAAGGTTATTTTCTTGTTCTAAAACAATTAATCCATGAATTCGTAAAATCTGGATCAGAATCGACATAATATTCCGAGGAGTAATAGGCTCCTCAGAAATGATCGTGATGTTGAACTGAAGCTCTTCTTCATCAAAAATAAAATTGAGATTAGTAATTTTACTGGCAAAACGAATATATTCAATGACCGAAACATTATTAAAATTAATCGTATAGGTCTCTTTTTTTTATCAAGATCCTTTAAGCTAGGGATGTTATGAAAAATTTTTTCCTCTGATGATTGAGGAAATTTTTTTTCACGTCGAAACTGTGATAGAAAAGATTCGGAGAAGGTTTCTGATACGCCTTCTCCCTCGCCCCAAAGAAAAGAACAAGATATTGAAATTAGAAAACTTATACCGAAATAAGCTGAAAATTTTGTTTTGGACCGTCGCGAAAGTCCTCGCGGTTGGATCTTATCGCAACGTCGCTTGTATTGAGAATACGAGCTATTTGCGATCCTCGAACCCCGTGTCTTTGGCGAGGTCCAAAACCAAATTTTCAGCTTATTTCGGTATACTTTAAACAAAACATTGCAGCGCGAAAAAAAAAGATCCATCATAACTCTTGAAGCGCAAGATTAGAATAGCGGTTGTTTATTGTAAATCAAGATTCTATACCGAAATGAGCTGAAAAATTATGATTTGGGCCCTGTTCAACCCCAAGGCTTTGGCGGGGTCCAAACCGTAATTTTTCACCTCAACTCGGGTATCGTTTTATAAAAAAAATTTAACTAGAAGCCTAGCCTATTTTTTGGTATCATGGTGTGGTATCTCTCGTAATTAAATTTTAAAGGGTTGGTTGTCGAAGTGGGTCTTTTTTCAAAAGAAAAGCCGAAGATTAAAGTTCAGACTACAAAAAAAGATGGTTATAGTGGTTGGATCAAGTGTACTCACTGCAGTGACCTGATTCACGTGAACCAGCTTCAAGAAAACAACCACTGTTGCCCCAAGTGCGACTATCATTACCGACTCTCTGCTATTCAAAGGGTTCGTCTTTTAGCAGACGACGACTCTTTTGTGGAGATGTTTACGCAGTTTAAATCGACCGATCCCTTGGATTTTTTTGATTCTGAGTCGTATGTCAATCGATTAAAAAAAGCACAGGAGGTAACGCATCGAGATGAAGCCGTCATCGTTGGCTGTTGTCAAATTAATGGAGTTTCGGTGGCTTTAGGGGTTTTGGATTTTGGTTTTATGGCGGGATCGATGGGTTCTGTTGTTGGGGAGCGGCTTACATTGATCATCGAATATGCCCAGCAGGAGTTGCTTCCTCTCGTTATTGTTTCTGCCTCGGGTGGAGCTAGAATGCAAGAATCGACCCTATCACTGATGCAAATGGCCAAAACATCAGCCGCTCTTGCTAAATTTCATGAACGTCAGCTTGGCTATATTTCAATTCTTACAAATCCAACAACAGGAGGCGTAACCGCTTCGTTTGCCGCTTTAGGAGATATCATCATAGCCGAGCCTAACGCGCTGATTGCTTTTGCGGGGCCTCGTGTTGTTGAGCAGACAACGGGCCAAAAATTACCTCAACAAGCTCAAAAATCAGAATTTGTTTTAGAAAAAGGGATGATTGATTTGATTATAAAACGGCATCAACTAAAAAGTAAGCTAAGTGCTCTCTTGGCTTTTTTAACAAAGAATAAAAGCAACTTGACTTCTGTTATGCCTAAGAACTTTGAAAAACTGGTTTTAAACTCGAGCAAATCCCTTACATGAGTTCGTTATTAGGAAAAAAAACGATTTCTCTTCCTGTTTCGATAAAAAAGGGGGGGAAGCTTCCCCAGTACTTTTCAACTGAGGCAGCTGGTGCAGATGTCTATGCTTGTCTTGATGAAAGCTTTGTTTTGCTTCCAGGAAAGGTCATACTTGTTCCAACGGGTTTGAGATTTGCCATACCTGAAGGATTTGAAATTCAAGTTAGAAGCCGTAGTGGTCTTGCGCTTAAGCATGGAATTATTGTTTTAAATTCCCCAGGAACCATCGATTCCGATTACAGAGGGGAGGTCGGGATCATTCTAGTTAATCATGGAAGTGAGTCGTTTACGATTACTCCTGGGATGAGAATTGCTCAGATTATTCTTGCCCCTGTATTTCAAGCAGAATTTGTTATAGAAGATTTTTTAGAGAAAACCGCTAGAAATGAAGGTGGTTTTGGCCATACTGGAGAGGTATGATGTTAAAAGTGGATGGCCTTATGCGTATAGGTAAATATCTAGATGAGAAATTGGTTGTTTTTTTAGACGTTCAAACTCGAGAAGAATCGATAGAGGCGCTAGCTGAAGCTCTTGATCGAGCCCATAAGCTTAAGGATAAGGGACGTTTTCTTAAAGCTATTTTAGATCGAGAAGGGTTAGCTTCTACAGGGATAGGGGTTGGCCTGGCAGTTCCTCATGCTAAAATGTCAGAGTATGACGAATTTTTTATTGCTATTGGAATTCAAGGTGGGCGTGGAATTGAGTGGGACTCTTTAGATGGTTCTCAGGTTCACCTCATTTTTATGATCGGTGGGCCTGATAATAAACAAACGGAGTTTTTAGAAATTCTTTCTCAACTTACAACAGCGGTGAAAGAGGAGGCTCTCCGGAAAACTCTTTTTAAAGCAACTTCACCGCAAGAGGTGATCATGCTTTTGAAACGAGATATACCGGAGTGAGCTGAAGAATTGGAGTTTGGACGGCCGGCAAAGGCTCGGGCATTGCCCGTAACGAGCGACGTTGCGATAAGATTCAACCGCGAGAGTTTTCGCGACGGTCCAAATTCCAATTTTTCAGTTCACTTCGGCATAATTTGTGGAGCTAATTTATGATTTCTTCTACTCATGGGGTGGGTAATTATCGCATCCAGGGCACTGATGGGATAGAAAATTATCCTCATTCCGGATCCATTGAAGAGGGCGACCGGCATCGTTTAGAAAATTCTCAAAGAATAGAATCCCTTTCTATTCATGGCGAGGTAGCCTTAACCAAAGACGCCGAAGAAAAAAATCAAAAAATTTCCCTTCAAAACCAAAGTTCTATCATGATCGGAGAAGCAATGGATTGGTGGCTTTCCAACATTAAAGATAAGAATAAAAAAGAGGCTTATACCATTTCTCTCAAGAAGTTGATGGAGCTCCGCATCTTAGATGAACAAGCCTCTTTAAGTTCATTCTTTTCAGATAAGATTATTCATCAGATCGAAGATTTACAAAAAGGCACGCTGAGAAAAGTTTCAACCCATCCTAAAAGATCGTTGTGTAGAACGGTTCAGGCCTTCAACCGCTATTTAAATAAAAGCAGTCGAAATTTAAATAAAAAACCAGTGATAGATATCCCATCAGATGCTTCGGATCAAGAAGAAGAAAAGGGTGTCGATAGTGGGACAAACTTAGATAAAATTTCTTTTCAAAACCAAAGTTCTATCACGATTGAAGAAGCAAAGAATCGGTGGCTTCCCACCGTTAAACATAAGGATAGAAAGGAGGCGTATACCGTTTCTCTGAAGCAATTGATGGAGCTCCGCATCTTAGATGAACAAGCCTCTTTAAGTTCATTCATTCCAGTTGAGGTGGTTCGTAAGATCGAAAATTTGCGAGGGCTTGGACGGGGTGACCTTTCAACCCATCCTAAAAGGTCACTGCTTAGAACGGTTCGTGCTTTCGCCAGCTATTTAAGCAAAAATAGTGAAAATTTAGATACTTCGGACAAAGAAGAGGAAGAGGGTATCGATAACTGGCCAAGCTTAGACAAAATTTCTTTTCAAAAACAAAATTCTATCACGATCGAAGAAGCAAAGGATCGGTGGTTTTCCACCGTTAAAAATAAGCGTAAAAAAGAGGTCTATACCGTTTCTCTGGAGCAATTGATGGAGCTCCGCATCTTAGATGAACAAGCCTTTTTAAGTTCATTTGTTCCAGGTGAGGTGCTTTGTCAAATCGAAGATATACGAGAGGCTGCACTGAGTGATGTTTTATCCAATCCTAAAAGATCATTGCGTAGAAGTATTCATGCTTTCGTCAGCTATTTAAGTAAAAACATTGAAAATTTGAATAAAAAACCAGTGATCATTATCCAACCCGATACCTCGGACAAAGAACAGGAAGAGGGTGTCGATAATGGGCCAAGCTTAGCCAAAACTTCTTTTCAAAATCAAAATTTCATCACGATTGGAGAAGCAAGGGATCGGTGGCTTTCCATCATTAACGATGAGCGTAGAAAAGAGGCGTATACCGTTTCTATGAAGCTGTTGGTGGAGCTCGGCATCTTAGATGAACGAGCCTCTTTAAGTTTATTCCTTAAAGATAAGATTATTCGTCAGATCGAAAATTTACGAGAGCTTGCAAGAAGTAACATTTTAACCCATCCTAAAAGATCATTGCGTAGAAGTGTTCGTGCTTTTTTCGGCTATTTAAGTAAAAACAGCGAAAATTTAAATAAAGAACCGGTGGTGGTTCTCGAAACCGATACCTCGGACAAACAAGAGGAAGAGGGTGTCGATAGTTGGCCAAGCTTAGACAAAATTTCTTTTCAAAACCAAAGATTTATCACGATCGAACAAGCAAAGGATCTGTGGTTTTCCACCTTTAAAGATAAGCGTAAAAAAGAGGCGTATGCCGTTTCTCTGAAGCAATTGATGGAGCTCGGCATCTTAGATGAACAAGCCTTTTTAAGTTCATTCATTCCACGTGAGGTGGTTCGTCAGATCGAAGATATACCAGAGGCTACACCGAGTAACCTTTCATCCCGTGCTAAAAGATCATTGTGTAGAAGTGTTCATGCTTTCGTCAGCTATTTAATTAAAAACATTGAAAATTTAAATAAAAAACCAGTGATCGTTATCGAACCCGATACCTCGGACAAGGAAGAGGAGGAGGGTGTCGATAGTGGGCCAAGCTTAGAGAAAAAGTTTTGGCAAAGGCAAAGTTTTATCACGATTGGAGAAGCAAAGGATCTGTGGCTTTCCACGTTTAAATATAGGACTCAAAAAAAGGCGCACGCCGCTTCTCTGAATCAATTGATAGACCGCGGCATCTTACCTGTAAAAAGCCCCATAAGTCTATTCTCTTTAAATAAGATTATTCCCCAGATCAACTTTCAAACAGAAGCTACAGAGAGTGGGGTTACAACCCGTACTAGAAGAGCCATGCTGGCTACTTTGGGTGTTTTCTCTCGATATTTAAATAAAAAAATGAGAAAAGTTCCGTCAGGGAACCTCGAATAATAATCCAGAGTCCAAAGAGTTCAGGGGCCAGAGGCCGGACCAGAGCCTAAAGATAGCTATACCGAAATGAGCTGAAAACTTGGATTTGGACTGTCGAGAAAACCCTCGCGGTTGGACGATCGCAACGTCGCTCGTATTGAGAAAATACGAGCGACGTTGCGATCGTCCAACCCTCAGATCTTTCCAGGGGCTTTGGCGGGGTCCAAACCCAAGTTTTCAACTCATTTCGGTATAACACGAATTTTCTTATGAAAATAACTTGTGGAGTTAATTTATGATTTCTTTTACCCCTGCCATACATGATTATCCTGTACAAGGTACTGATAGGATAGAAAATCATCCTCATTCCGCATCTCTTGGAGAGAGGGACAGTCATCATTTAGAAGGTTTTCCAAGAATAGAACACCTTTCTATGGATGGTGAGGCAGCCTTAACTAAAGATGCCGAAGAAAAAAATCAAAAAAATTATCCGGAAAACCGAAGTGTTATCACGATTGGAGAAGCAAGGGATAAGTGGCTTTCCATCCTTGGAGATAGAGATGAGCATAAAACAAAAGCGTATACAGCTTCTCTGAATCAATTGATAGAGCTCGGTATCTTAAATGAACAAGCCCCTTTAAGTTCATTCTCTCTAGATGAGTTTACCCGTTTGATCGAAAATCCACGACAAGTTGCACGAAGTAGGCTTTTATTCAGGCCTAAAAGATCAATGTGTAGAGCTGTTCTTGCTTTCATCCGGTATTTAAATGAAGAAACAGAGGTAGCTATCCCCGTAAATCGTGCTTTCATCCGGTATTTAAATTTAAATAGAAAAAAAAGGGCTGTTATCTCAGCAGATACTTCGGATAAACGAAGCAAAAGGTGTGTCAATAGTCAGGAAAGCTTAGAGAAAAAGTTTTGGCAACCCCGAAGTTTTGCCACGCTTGGAGAAGCACAGGATCTCTGGTTTTCAACGCTTGGAGATACAAAAAAATGGCATACGGTTTCTCTAAATCGATTGATAACGCTCGGCATGATAGATAAAAAAGCCTCTTTAAGTTCGTTCTCTCTGGATAAGATTATTAGTCAGATCGAAAGTTCAAAAGAAGCTACCCTGGGTAGGGTTTCAACCCATCCTAAAAGAACAATGCGTAGAACTGTTCATGCTTTCTTCCGCTATTTAAAAGGATGGGAAGGGGATTTTATCGGTCGGCAAAGGTTAGATAAAAAATTTTGGCGAGACCGAAGTTTTATCACCGTTGGAGAAGCAAAGGATTTGTGGCTTTCCACCATTAAACGTGAAAAAAAAGCGTATACCGCTTCTCTGAATCAATTAATAGATTATGGTATCTTCCCTTTAGAAACCCCCGTAAGTCTATTCTCTTCAAAGAAGATTGCTCGTGATATCACCTCTCTAGAAAAAGTTACAGAAAGTGAGATTCCAACCTATCTCATAAAAGAGATGCTGAAGACTTTAGGTGCGTTTGCTCAATTTTTAAATAAAAAAATGAGAGAAGTGACTCGGGCAGATACCTCAAATAACAACCCACCAGAGCCTAGCATAGCTAAAGCAGCAAGAGATGCGGTGGTTTCTGCTGGTGAACCGGACTCCCTTGCTTGGGTTGCCATTTCTATCGAAGGAATTGTTAACCGAGTGAGGAGGCCTCCCGACCCTAATCCAGGTGAGCTGAAAAATTTGGGGTTGGACGCTACCAAAGCCCCTGAAAAGGTCTGAGGGCCGACCGTTCTCAATACGGAGCGACGTTGCGATAAGACCCAACTACGAGGGCTTTCCCGACGGCCCAAAACCAATTTTTCAGCTCATTTCGGTAAGATATATACCAGAATCTTTTTATAAAAATAATTTATGGAGTTAATTTATGATTTCTTTTCCCCCTGCGATACTTAATTATCCTGTGCAAGGGACTGATGGGATAGAAAATTATCCTGATTCCGCATCCATTGGGGAGGGTGGCCGCTGTGGGTTGGAAGATTTTCCAACAATAGAACCCCTTTCTATCCAAGGTGAGGCAGCTAAAAAGGTCGAAGAAAAAAATCAAAAAATTTTCCTGAGAAACCGAAGTTTTATCACGATCGGAGAAGCAAGGGATCTCTGGTTTTCCACCTCTCGACATGAGCATATAAAAAAAGTATACGTCATTGCTTTGGATCGATTGATAAAGCTCGGCATCATAGATAAAGAAGCCTCTTTAAGTTCATTCTTTCTAGATAAGATTTTTCATCAGATCGAAAGTTCAAAACGAGCTATCCTGAGAGGGATTTCAAAAACCCCTACACGAACAATGCGTAGAAGTCTTTTAGCTTTCACCCACTATTTAAATCAAAACGGGTGGAATTTAAGGAAAAAAACTGTGACAGTTATGCCTCCAGCTATCTCGGAAGGAGAGGAAAGGGGTGTCAATATTGGGCTAGGCTTAGACAAAAATTTTTGGCAAAACCGAAGTTTTATCACGATTGGAGAAGCGAAGGATCTTTGGCTTTCCACCGTTAAACACGGGACTCTAAGAGAAACGTATACCGTTTCTCTGAATAAGTTGATAGAGCTCGGCATCTTAGCTGTACAAACCCCCATAAGTCTATTCTCTTCAGGAAAAATTATTCATCAGATCAACGATTCACCAGAAGTTCAAAAAAGTTGGGTTACAACCCAGCCCAAAAGATCAATGTTAGCTACTTTAGCTGCTTTCGCTCGGTATTTAAATAAAAAAATGAGAGAAAAGATTTCATCAGATACCTCAAATTATAACCCAGAGCCTAGAATAGCTAAAGCAGTAAGAGAGGTGCTGTTTTTTGCTGTTCAACAAGGCAGGCTCTCTTATGTTCCCCTGCTTCTTGAAGAGATTGTTATCGAAACCAACAGAGCTTATGTACATACCGAAATGAGTTGAAAACTTGGATTTGGACCCCGCCAAAGCCCCTGGAAAGATCTGAGGGTTGGACGATCGCAACTAGCCCGTATTTCTCAATACGAGCGACGTTGCGATAAGATCCAACCGCGAGGACTTTCGCGACGGTCCAAATCCAAGTTTTCAGCTTATTTCGGTATAGGTTTGAGAGACCAGTTAATCGGTTTTTTGTTTGTTTTTCTAAGAAAATCATTTGTTTTAGAAAAATGACGACAACCAAAAAATTGGTTAGCAGAGTAAGGGGAGGGGTGGGCTGCTTCAAAAAAAGTGTGGTGAGTTCCCATAATTTTAGAACACTTATCACGCGCTATTCTTCCCCATAATAAAAAAAGTATGGGGTCAGTGCGAATAGCGAGCTCCTGGATGACGGCATCGGTGAAACGTTCCCACCCTTTTCCAAAATGCGATTTTGGTTCTCCTGCTCGTACGGTCAGCGTTGCATTGAGAAGGAGCACCCCCTGCTGAGCCCAATGATTTAGACAGCCATGATTAGGGGTTAAAATAGCTAGATCGTTTTGAAGTTCCTTGAAAATGTTTTTTAAGGAGGGGGGTGGAGTAACCCCATAAGGAACGCTAAAGGAGAGTCCGTGAGCCTGTCCACTCCCGTGGTACGGATCTTGACCGACAATAACCACATTCACCTGGGAGAATGGGGTCATTGCAAAGGCATTGAAGACAAGAGGTTCAGGGGGATAAACAACCTTCCCCTCCTTCTTTTCTTGTCGAAGAAATTGTTTCAAATCGTCCACATACGGTTTTTTGATTTCAGCCTCTAGTCTTTCGTACCAACTCCGTTCCATTTTCATATGCAGAGAATTTACTACAGAGGGAAGAATATACTCAATCGGCTTGAAAACAGTAGCTTCCAATAAATGGAATTGGGTATCTTTTCCTAAGGTGAAACCGTACGATATAAAATTCATAAGAAATTTTTCTATTATTGCTCATATTGATCACGGTAAATCGACGATTGCCGACCGGTTTTTACAGCTGACCGAAACGATCCCTGATCGAAAGATGCAGCATCAGGTCCTCGATTCAATGGATCTCGAGAGGGAAAGAGGGATCACCATTAAGGCTCATCCTGTGACGATGAGCTATACGGCAGAAGACGGTAATCTTTATCAAATTAACCTTATCGATACACCGGGGCATGTCGATTTTTCTTATGAAGTCTCTCGATCGCTTTCTGCTTGTGAAGGGGCTCTTTTGGTTGTCGATGCCGCTCGGGGGCTTCAAGCACAGAGTTTGGCTAATGTTTATCTTGCTATCGAAAGAAATCTTGAAATTCTCCCTGTCATTAATAAGATTGACCTTCCTTCTGCCGATATTGAGGGGGTTAAACAACAGATTGAAGAGGTGCTGGGCCTTGATACCTCTTCAATTATTCTTTGTTCTGGTAAGACAGGGGTAGGAATAAAAGAGATCCTTGAGAAAATTCTCATCTGTGTGCCCCCGCCAACACCTCCAACCGATGAGGTATTACGCGCTCTTGTTTTTGATTCCCATTATGATCCTTATAGGGGTGTGATGATTTATCTACGAATCATTAGTGGGGAGATCAGTAAAAAGTCGTTAATTCTAATGATGGCGACAGA
Organism: Parachlamydiales bacterium; assembly: GCA_963777025.1. Taxonomy (GTDB): domain Bacteria; phylum Chlamydiota; class Chlamydiia; order Chlamydiales; family Rhabdochlamydiaceae; genus PALSA-1444. The sequence goes on along the minus strand of CAVZOR010000006.1, from coordinate 257,441 downwards.
AAAAAGTTACGAAGTTATCGAAGTCGGTATTTTTAAACCTGAAGCGACCGCTGTTGAGCTCCTTCGTCCCGGAGAGGTTGGTTATGTGGTTGCAAACATTAGGAATACAGCTGATGTCAAGATTGGGGATACGATAACCTTAGTGCGAAACCCGGCCCTTAACCCCCTTCCGGGGTTTCGGGTTATTTCCTCGGTGGTTTATGCTGGCATCTATCCTGTTGACTCAAATGATTTTGAGGCTCTTCATGATGCTTTTTTTAAACTTCAGTTGAATGATTCGGCTTTGCATGTAGAGCAGGAGAGTAGCACCGCCCTTGGCTTTGGGTTTCGATGCGGATTTTTAGGGTTACTCCATCTGGAAATTGTTCTTGAAAGGCTTCAACGTCACTTTGATCTTGATGTCATCACAACCTCTCCCAGTGTTATTTATAAGTTTATGATGAGAGGAGGGCAGCTGCTGTACATCGATACCGCAGCTCGATACCCTGATCCATCTCAAATTGACTCTATTGAAGAGCCCTGGATTAAATGTCGAATTATCGCACCCGCTGATTGTATAGGGGTGGTAATGGGCTTAGGAATGGAAAAACGGGGGAAGCTTGAAAAAACAGAAACCATGGATCCGACTCGATTACTGCTTACCTATCGATTCCCTCTTAATGAAATTGTTACTGATTTTAATGATAAATTAAAATCAGTAACAAAGGGGTATGGTTCTTTTGATTACGAAGTGGATGGTTATGAAAAAAGTGATATCGTTAAATTAGAGATCCGCATTAATGAAGAACCGATTGATGCTTTCTCATTCCTTGTCCATAGATCTAAAGCAGAGTTGAGGGGTAGGGTTCTTTGTAAAAAGCTTCTTGAAGTGATCCCAATGCAGCAGTTTAAAGTTCCTATTCAAGCCGTGATTGGAGGGAAGATTATCGCTCGGGAAACGATTCAGGCCCTGACAAAAAATGTAACCGCAAAATGTTATGGCGGGGACATCACACGAAAAAGAAAGTTATGGGAAAAGCAAAAAAAAGGGAAAAAACGAATGAAGGAAATTGGAAAGGTTAAAATTCCCTCTTCTGCTTTTACCGAAGTTCTTAAAGCGACTGAATAACCCTTCAATAACTCATTGAGTCAATTTTAATTTTTCCTTTGAAAACCTTATAAAGGTAGGGGAAGTAGAAGAAGGATAGAGGTATCCCCGTTAGTGAGACCCCGACTAATATCCATAATGCCAGCTCGGAGACAGAACTATTTACAAACGTTAACGAGTTTTGTTTAAGGGTCGAGTAAACAAGGTACGGAAAGGTCCCCATAACAAAGAGGAGCATGAGGAAGAAAATTGAAAGGCAGGAAAATAAGAAGGCTATGCCATCTTTTTTCAATTGGATAGCATGAATAATTCCGTAAATTGATCCTAAACTAAAGAGAGGAAAAATAGAGAGAAGCGGATAGTTGTAAAAAGGCTCTATCATGCGGGGGTGTTGAAAGATGGTCATCAAAGTCGTGATTAACCATAAGATCGCAAAACCGAGAATAGATCGATAGGCCCAACGACGAATTTTGTCATGAAAATCTCCTTCCGATTTCATCAGAAGATAAAGGGATCCGTGCATAGTAAAACAGGAAACTCCAAACAATGAAACAACGCATGGATAGAGAGAGAGGAAGGAGCCGCCCTCCCATTCTCCCTGGTCATTTAAAGCGATTCCTTGAATCAAATTCCCCAAGATAAGGCCCAGCACAAGAGCGAGGATCAAGCTGGCGAAAAAAAAATTCATGTCCCAGAGTCGCTTCCACCCTTTCCCTTCCCCTTTACTCCGAAATTCGATAGAAGCGGCTCGGAGCATAAAACCAAAGAGGATCAGCATGAGAGGAGTATAGAAGTTAGGGGCTATTGTCGAAAACGCTTTAGGAAAAGCAGCAAAAAGGGTTCCCCCTCCGATGACGATCCAGGTCGAGTTGCCATCCCAGACAGGGCCGATTGCATTGATCATCATTCGTCGTTGGTTATCCCCTTTTGAAAAAAGATGAAGACATCCAACGCCTAAATCGAAACCATCTAAAGTGACATAAGCGACCAAAGAAAATAGAAAGACAGCATACATGATTAGCTGCGCTATCCACAAACTATCCATAAGGGTCGCCTTTGTGATGGGGATCAAGGGGCGGGGGGTCATTTTTTAAAATATCCCTGTAAGGAAGTTGTTCTTCTTCGATATCAGGACCATTTTTGATTTTTTTATCTAGCAGTACAAGAAATAAAAAAAACAATAAAAGATACATCGTGACAAACATCGTCAAAGAACCGATCACCTGTCCTCTGGTTATAACGGGAGAAAAGGCTTCTTTTGTTTTTAAAAGTTTGTAGACTGTCCAGGGTTGTCTTCCCAAACAGGAGCTGTACCAGCCAGCGATGTTGGCAATTTGGGGAAACAAAACAGAGATAATCATAAATTTAAGAAAAATAGGCCTGAAGTTCCACTTTTTTCTCCACCAGTGATAACACCCAATAAAAGCAACCATCGTCATAGCACCCCATAAAATAACCATAATATGATAAACTTGAAAAACAACAGAAACCCATGGGCGACTCTCTTTTGGAACTTGATCGAGACCGGGGACAGGAGTTTCAAAGTTTCGATAGGTCATAAAACTGAGTAATCCGGGAATCGGTAATCCATAAACTTTTTCATTTTTCGTATCAACCCAACCAAAAGCGTAGATAGGGGTGTACGGTTTTGTTTTAAAAACACCTTCAAAGGCAGCAAATTTTTCTGGGTTATGGATGGAGACTTTCCGAGAAAGATGATCTGCTGAGATAAGTTGTAGAATGGAGGTTACCATGGCTATGATGAGGGAGACCTTTAACGTTCTTTTGGCAAACTCTAAGTATCGGTTTTTAAGAAGATAATAAGCAGCAACACTGATCATTAAAAAAGCCCCTGTCATCCAGGCTCCTAGGAGAACATGGGCAATATGACTCATGTTCAAAGGACTGAAGAAAACCTTGGACCAGTTGGCGACCTGTGCAACCTGAGTTCCATCTGCTAACGTTGATAGCTTGTATCCAGTGGGGGTATGCATCCACGAATTGAAACTTACAATCCAAATGGCGCTAAAATGGGCTCCGAAAGAGACGAAGATGGTGGATAGAAAATGCATTTTGGGGCTAATTCGATTCCAACCAAAAAGGAGAACGCCCAAAAAACCAGCTTCGACAAGAAAGGCAAAGGTCCCCTCTGCGCCAAGGATACTCCCTGCAACATCACTGACAAACCTAGAGTATCTTGCCCAGTTGGTTCCCAAGGAAAACATCATGGGGATCCCCGTTGCTACGCCAAGCGCGAAGGTCATCGAAAAAACTTTCAACCAAAACTTTGTCAATTTTTCCCACAGCACATCTTTGGTTTTTAAATACATCGCTTCCATGACGATGAGTGCTAATGAAAGGCCAATGCTCAGGGGGGGGTAAATGTAGTGAAAAGTAATGGTAAAAGCAAACTGAATCCTGGAGAGAATTTCGACGTCCATCATGATACCCTTTGAGATAGGGAAAATAGGATATTGAAGATTTTTATACTATTAATATATACCGAAGCGAACTGAAAAATTCGGATTTGAACGCCGCCAAAGCCTTGGGGTTGGACGATCGCAACTAGCCCGTATTTCTCACAATACAAGCGACGGCGATAAGATCCAACTGCAAGGCTTTGGCTAGGTCCAAAACCAAGTTTTCAGCTCACTTCCGTATAAAAAAGAAAAAAATAAAATTTCAAAAAAACTCTTGCTTTGTCAGCTTTTGTAATTGATAATTTGTGCCAAGATTAGGTGAAAATCGTTCCATTATGAGCTCTATACCCCCATCCTACCATGATCCCCATCGGCTAGACAACTGGGTTGCTCAGACCCAAGGTATTACTAGAGAGTGTGAGCCGCGGGTCCAGGCTGTTAACTCGGATTATGAAGCGCGGATCCAAGCCACTAACTTGGATTATGAGAGGCGGGTCTAAGCCGCTAATCAAAAGGTTTCAGGACCAAGTCCGGGCCCATAACCGAAAGTGGAGAACCCAATTCGAAGGTGTTAACCCAGAGCGAGATTATCAAGTCCGAGTCAGTAAGCGAGAGAGGGGTGTTAAAGTTCAGGCCGCAGACCGAAAGTGGAATACCCAAATTCGGGAAGCTAACGAAAGAAGAGATTTCCAGATCCAGACTGCTGAGCGAGACCGAAATGGCTGGATCCGGGCCGCGGAACTTTACCGGGATGCTCGAGTCGAGGCGATTTTTGATGGTAGATCTCACTTTTATACCGAAGTGAACTGAAAAATTGAGATTTGGGCCGTCGCGAAAGCCTCCTGCAAAAGAGGCTTAGACGATCGGAGCAATGCCCAAGTTGCTTCAGCATAAAAAATTATTGTTTTTTCAGCTCACTTCGGTATACTTTGCCAACTTTTTTAATTGATAACTTATGCCAAGATGGGTAAAAATTGCCCCCACGATGACCCCCTTATCTTTATCCTTCCATAATTTACAGTTAAATACTTGGGTTCCTCCCGCCCAAGGCACTACCCAAGGCTCCACCAATGAGCGGGCGATTTGCTCGGAGGTCATTAGCCGGGAGTCTGAAGCACATGTCGAAGCCGTTAACCAAGAGCTGAATCTTCGAATCTGGGCTGCTAACCAGGCCCGGGATCTCAAGGTCCGAACTGCTAATGAAGAGAAGAACGTTGAACTCATGGTCGCTGACCGAAGGTGGAAAAACCGACTTCAGGTCATTAACCAAGAGTGGGAGATCCAATGCGAAGCCGCTAACCGAGAGCTCCGTTCTCAAATCCGAGTTGCTAACCAAGAAGGGGATTTTGAACTCCGAGCCGCTAATGAAAAGATAAAAGTGCAACTTAAGGCCGCTGATGAAACGTGGAGGGCTCAGTTCAAGGGCCTTAACCGAGGGTGGGGAATCCGACGCCGAGCCGTTGAGCGAGATTGCGATACCCGAGTTCAAGCCGCAAACGAAAAGCGGAACACCCAAGTCCGAGCTGTTGAAAAAGAGGCGGAAGATCGAATTCAGGCCATTAGGCAAGTCCAGCACCCCCGGGTTCAGGCGATTTTGGGTGACGGACCTCACTTTTACCCCCACTAGACTTCTTTCAAAGACTCTATCGACTGCAACTGCGGAGATATTCTGCTTTGGGGGTCAGTCATTAGGGGTGGCCGCAGGAATCAATTCGACTTTATTTGGGCTTCCGGGAGTAACTTTTGAAGTTGTCTGATGATAAATTTCATTTTGATAAGTTTGTTTAAAAATTCCAGTTAATCCTAGTTTTTTTACTTTATTTTCCATTTCCAATTTAAATTTCTCAATAAAGGTTCGTAATTTAGTGGTTTTATTCAATTCTTCTATATCATCAAAAGGTATATGCTGCGCTTGTAATGAATCTTCTATTTTTTTTAATCTACTTGTCGCTGAAGGGGATGAAAAATTCATTCTATTGTCACCATTAGGGGAGATCAAAAAAGTTTGTAGCCCGCTTGTTCTGCGTAATTTTAAGTTAGAATCGATGCCAGCCTTAATAAATCGTCTACCCGCTTTTAATTCTGCGTCGGAACTGTTAGCTATTGCAAAATCGTCCGCCTTTCCTTCAGCATACCGAGAAAATACGATTTTACCAACAGTTACTGCAACCATAGTAACGAATAATCCTGGAATAACAGGCAGAAGAAAAAGAGAGAATAGGGCTGCAGCTAATGAGGAAATAGCACCGACTGAAGAAGAGGTGAAACAATCGTTATTTTTAATATGAGAGACTTTACGTTTCATCTCCCAATGGCATGCCTCTTGATCTGCCTCATAAAACTGTGGGTCTACCGAAATTACAGCTTTCCCTCGAGTAACAAAGTTCGTTCCTCTAGCTTCGCATAACCCAGCTGTATCTTTTTTTATAAAAAAAGTATCCTTCCTAATATCCTTTTCTTTAAAAAGTGACGAAAATCCGTCTGGGTTAAAAATTTTTGCTTCTGTTGTTTCTACAGGTGTTGTAACACCAGTGGTTGACCATGCGCTTAGAGCATAGAAAGAGGGAATTAAAAACGGTATTGCTAACATTTATTTAACTGTCCTTTTTAAGATGTAGTGATCACATTTTAAAGTATAGTTCAATTTTTTAATAGATGAAATATGATTGTTTTTAATTAAAAAATTTTATTTTATTTTTTAGTCTAATCTTCTTAATCAGATTTGGATGTCGCCAAAGCTTGGGTTGGATGATCGGAATGTCGCTCGTATTTCTCAGTGACATTCTGATTGTCCAACCCCGAGGCTTTAATTGAAAAAAAACTGTTACTTTGCCAACTTTTTAATTGATAACTTATGTCAAGACAAGTGAAAATCGTCCCCACGATGACCCCCTTATCTCAATCCTTTCATGCCTTGTGGTTAAATACTTGGGTTGCTCACGCCCAAGGTACTATCGAGGAGCGGACGATCCGATCCGAGGCCGTTAACCGAGAGTGTGAGGCACAGGTCGAAGCCGTTAACCAAGAGCTGAGTCGTCGAGTCCAAACTGCTAACCAGGACCGGGATTCCAAAGTCCAAACCGCTAATCAAGAGAGAAGCGCTGAAATCCAGGCCGCTATCCAAAAGTGGAAGACTCAACTGGAGGACATTAACCGAGAGTGGGAGATCCGGGCCGAAGCCACAACCCGAGAGGTGCATTTTCAAGTTCGAGCTCCTAACCGAGCAGGGGATTTTGAAGTCCGAGCGGCTAATCAAGAGAGGACCGTTCAACTCCAGGCCGCTGACGAAATCTGGAGGACTCAGTTACGGGATGTTAGCCAAGAGAGAGGGAGCCGACTTCGAGCCATTGAGCGAGATTGGGATATCAAGGTTCAAGCCGCAAACAAAAAGCGGAATAACCAGGTCAGAGCTGCTGACAAAGAGGCGGAAGATCGAATCCAGGCCATTAAGCAGGTCCAGTATGCCCGTGTTCAGGCAATTTTTGGTAACGGACCTCACTTCCAACACCACACTATACCGAAGTGAGCTGAAGAATTGGGCTTTGGACCGCCGCGAAAGCGTCGGGGTCCAGTCGTTAGGGGTGTTCTCGGGGATGAGTTCGGGCTTACTTGGGCTTCCGGAACCAATTTTTCAGCTTATTTCGGTATATCTACTGATAAGCTTCTTTTATCCATCCAGTCAGCCCTATTTTTTTTATTTTATTTTCCATTTCCGAAGAACAGTTTTTAATAAGGATTTTTAATTTATTGATTTTGCTTAATTCTTCTCTATCATCAAAATGTAGATGCCGCTCTTCTAATGCATCTTCTATTTTTTTTAGTCTACTTGTAGCTGAAGGATGTAAAAAGTCTAATCTATTGTTTCCAGTGGTGGGAAAGAATATTTTTAACCCGTTTTCTTTGCGCAATTCTAAGTTATGAGCCATGCTAGCCTTAATAAATCGTCTACCCGCCTTTAATTCTGCATCGGTACTGTTAGCTATTGCGAAATCGTCTGCTTTTCCTTCAACATACCGAGAGAATATGATTTTACCAACGATTCCTCCAATCATAGTAACAAAGAATACTGAAATAACAGGCAGAAAAAAAGAAGAGAGTATCGCTGCACCTAATGAGCAAATAGCAGAGACTGAAGGGGTAGTAAAATTATCGTTATTTTTAATATGGGAGACTTCATGTTTCATTACCCAAAGGCATGCTTTTTGATCTACCTCATAAAACTTCGGGTCTATCGAAATTACAGCTTTCCCTTCAGAGGAAAAATTGGTGCCCTTAGCTTCGCAGAGCCCAGCAGTATATTTTTTTATAACAAAAGCATCCTTCCTAATCTCTACTTGATTAAAGAATGACGAAAATTTGTCTGTTTTAAAAAATGTTGCTTCTGTTGTTTCTAGAGGTGTTTTAACACGAGTAGTTGAATATGCTTGTAGCATATAGAGAGATGGAATTAAAAATGGTATTGCTAACATTGTTATTATCAATAATAAACCAGGGCTCTATTTTTTAATAGATAAAATTAAATTTATTTTTAATTAAAAAATGTTTTATTTCAATTTTTAGCCTTATCTTCTTAATCAAATTTGGATTGCTTTCGATTCGACAGTTCAGGTTTCGTCATCTTTATACCGAAGTGAGCTGAAAAATTGGGATTTGGATGCCGCCAAAACTTGGGATCTGGACGATCGGAATGTTGTTCGTATTTCTCAGCGACATTCCGATCGCCCAACCGCAAGGGCGTTCTCGGCGGCCCAAATTCAATTTTGTACTTGATAGCTTATACCAAAATAGGTGAAAATTCCCCCCATGGTGACCCCTTTACGTCCATCGTTTTGTGCCTTGCAGTTAAATGACAGGGTTACTAAGGCCCAAGAAGCGGTTGCCGAGGAGCCGGAGATCCAGTCCGAAGCCGTTAAACGAGAGTGTGAGCTTCGGGTCCAGGACTTTCACCAGAAGCGGGATGACCAAGTTCGAGCTATTACCGAAGAGCGAGATTCTCTGGCCCAAGCTGCAAACCAAAGGCGAGATATCCGAGTCCAGAAGGTTAACCGGAGGTGTAAGACCCAAGTTCAAGGCGTTAACCCGAGGAGGGATGACAGAATCGAATTCTTTAACCGATTGAGGAATGTTGAAGTTCAACACGCAACTCAAAAATGGAAGGATCGAGTTAGAGCTCTTAACGAACAGAGGGATCTCCAGATCCAGGTCGCTATACGAGAGCGAGAGGCCCAACTTCAGGCTATTTTTGATGGCGAAGCTCGCTTCTATACTGAAGCGAACTGAAAAATTGAGGTTTGGGCCGTTGGCAAAGCTGTTGCAGTTATACCGAAAAGAGCTGAAAATTTGGTTTTGGACCGTCGCGAAAGTCCTCGCGGTTGGATCTTATCGCAACGTCCCTCGTATTGAGAATACGGGCTAGTTGCGATCGTCCAACCCTGAGTCTTTGGCGAGTTCCACAACCAAAGTTTCAGCTCTTTTCGGTATAGGCGATCACAACGTTGCAGAGAAGGATAAGCGACGTTACGATTGCGTATCCCCGAGGGTTTGGCGACGTCCCAACTCCAACGTTTCAGTTCCCTTTCGTTTCTCTGCTGATATGATTCCTTTATGGATCGGATCAAGTTCTCTTTTTGCCATTCCCAAAGTAGAGTTCCTAATAAAGGTTTTTAATTCTTTGATTTTTTTTAATTCTTCATCATCATCAACACCGATATACACCTGTAACGCTGTCTCTATTTTTTTTAGTCTACTTGTCACTGAAGGCTGTGAAAAGACCCATCTACTGTCCCCAGCCGAGGAGTAGAAAAGGGGTAGTGCCTTGTTTTCTTGGCGCAATTCTAAATTAAAAGCTAGGGTAGCCTTGATATATCGTCGGCCTGCTTGCAATTCTTCCTCGGAACTGTTAGCTATTGCAAAATCGTCTGCTTTCCCTTCAACATACCGAGAGAATAGGGTTTTACCAATGATTGCTGCACTTACAGTAGCGACTAATCCTGGAATAATGGACAGGACAAAAGTAACGAGAATGGCCGTAGCTAATGAGCAAATAGCAGAGACTAAAGGGAGCGTGAAACAACTATTATTTTTAATATGATACAATTCATGTTTTGCTGCCCATCCGCATGCCTCTGGATCCACCTTATGAAAATTCCAGTTTATCGAAATGATAGCTTTCCCTCGAGTGAAAAAATTCGTGCCCGTAGCTTCACAGAAACGAGTCGTATCTTTTTTTATAAGAAAGAGATCCTCTCTAATCCCCGCGTCTCTAAAGAATGGCAAAAGCTCGTCTGTTGTAAAAAGTGTTACGTCTTCTGTTTCTACAGGCGGTTTAACACGAGTGGCTAAATATGCCTGTGTAATATAGAAAGACGGAATCAAAAACGGTATTGCTAACATTTATTTAAATCCTCCCCGAATTAGGGGTCGTAATAAAGGGTTTTAATTCATTGATTTTATTTAATTTATCATCATCAAGACCGATAGATCGATTTTGTAATGCAGCCTCTATTTTTTTTAGCCTACTTGTCGCTGAAGGGGATAAAAAGAGCATTCTATTGTCCCCAGCAGGAGAGATACGAAAGATTAGCCACTTACTTTCTTTGCGCCGCTGTAAGTTATAAGCTAGGTTAGCCTTAATAGATCGTCTTCTCGCTTTTAATTCTTCCTCGGAACTGTTAGCTATTGCAAAATCGTCTGCTTTCCCTTCAACATACCGAGAAAATAGGAGGGAACTAACGGTTCCTACAATCATAGTAACAACTAATCCTGGAATAATAGGCAGAAAAAAAGCAGAGACTACGGCTGCAGCTAAAGAGCTAACAGCAGAGAGGGAAGGGAAAGTGAAATAATCGTTATTTTTAATATGAAAAGCTTTACGTTTTATCTCCCAATGGCATGCCTTTTTATGTACCTCATAAAGCTTCGAGTTTATCGAAATGATGGCTTTCCCTCGAGTGAAAAAATTCGTGCCCGTTGCTTCGCAGAACTGGGTCGTCTCTTTTTTTATAAAAAAAGTATCCTTCCTAATCTCCAAATGATTAATGAGAGATAAGAATTCGTCTGTTCCAAAAAATTTTACGTCGGGTGTTTCTACAGGGCTTTTAACATAAGTAGCTAAATATGCCTGTGTAATATAGAAAGACGGAATCAAAAACGGTATTGCTAACATTTATTTAAATCTTTCCGCCCTTAGAGTTATTAATAAAAATTTTTAATTCATTGATTTTATGTAATTCTTCATCATCATCAAGACCGATAGACCGATTTTGTAACGCTGCCTCTATTTTTTTTAGTCGACTTGTCAATGAAGGGGATGCAAAGATCATTCTATTGTCACCAGCAGATGAGATGGGAAATGTTAGCAGCTTGCTTTCTCCGCGCTTTTCTAAGTTATAAGTTAGGGTAGCCTTAACAAATCGTCTGGCCGCTTTTAATTCTCCATTGGAACTGTTAGCTATTGCAAAATCATCTGCGTTCCCTTCAAAATGTCGAGAGAGCAGGAGGTAACTAACGGTTGCTGCAATCATTGTAACGACGACTCCTGAAATAGTAGGCAGAAAAAAAGTAGAAATTATGGCTGCAGCTAATGAGCTAATAGCAGAGACTGAAGGGCGATAGAAATAATCGTTATTTTTAATATGAAAAGCTTTACATTTCATCGCCCAAAGACAGGCCTCTTGATCTAACGCATAAAACCTAGGGTTTATCGAAATGATAGCTTTCCCTTGAATGAAAAAACTTGTGCCCATCGCTTCGCAGAAATTGACAGTATCGTTTTTTATAACAAAAGTATCCTCCCTAATCCCCAAATTACTAATGAATGACGAAAATTCGCCTGTTCTAGAAAATTTTACCTTTGCTGTTTCTACAGGCCTTTTAACATGAGTGGCTAAATAGGCTTGTGGAATATAGGAAGGTGGAATCAAAAACGGTATTGCTAACATTTATTTAACTATCCTTTTTTAGTAATCTCATTTTAAAACACAGTTCTGTTTTTTAATAGATAAAATACAATTTGATTTTAAATTTATAAAAAAATTTTTAATCAATCCGCGAGGACTTTCGCGACGGTTCAAATCCAATTTTTCAGTTCACTTCGGGATGCTTGTGGGCATACTTGGGCATAACCATCATGAATTGGATTCAAAATTTTGACAAAGAGCGGCGCCCTCATCATCACCTCTGAGTAGGGATAGATCTTGAACGATAAGAAGGTTAAGCTTACTGGAATTAAGTGATTTAATTTGTTCCTCACTTTTTTTAGAATGTTTATACCGAAGTGAACTGAAAAATTGAGATTTGGACCATCGCGAAAGCTCTCCCGGTTGGATCTTATCGCAGCGTCCCTCGTATTGAGAAGTATGGACTAGTTGGGAGCCTTCAACTCCTAGACCTTTGCAGGGGCTTTGGCGGCGTCCAAATTCCAATTTTTCAGTCCACTTCGGCAGGAGATTTTTCAAAAAAATTTTCGCAACAGTTTGACGCCGTTCCAGAGAAAACCGTTCCAAAAGCTCTAAAGAGGCGATGATTTTGACAGGAAAGAGGTCTATAATTTGCTCGACGGTTAAGCGGTCTAGATTAATGACTTCCTGTTGCTCGGGTGACAGTAATTTCAGCAAATCAAACTTTTCAATTCTAAAAATATCGGCTTCAACACCCTCTACAGAGAGTAAAGCAAGCCGGTTTTTTGCCTTTTCCCGGTCATTGATAAAAAATATTTTTTTGAATAGATTTTCCGATAAAAAGACCGTTTTTTTGTTTGAAAGGTACTCGGCTATCGCGGCTTCGGTTAGGGAATCTTTCTCAAAATTAAGGGCTTTTATTCTATTTTCTTCTTTCTCCTTTAGCCTCTCATCATGTTTCACAAGGGTTAAAAAAGAGTTTGAAGTTGCTCTATCCAAGGTGTAAACCAAAGCGAGAACCAGACCTTTTTTGGGGAGGATCTCCTGTATGGAAATGGGAACCCTTATTTCATTTTCTATCAACCACCTTAAACCTTCAAGGTGATCCTCTGAAAGAGTTGATAACGAGTCAATGGCGTTTTGATAACCTCTTGAAAAGATTCTGAGTAGCCGATTCATCGTCAAAGAGGAGAGATCAATCTCTTGAAATTGGTGATCTGATACAAGATTCAGCAATGAATAGGTTTCTAACCTGGAGAGATTCTCTTCAACCTCTTTTGGTAAAAACGACGAAAAAAGAGCCCGTGCTTTATCCACAGGAAGGGTGGATAGCTCTTCAAGCTCATCATTTGAAAAATTTTTAAGGCATCGACTTCCGACCTGTGTCCCCTCAACGACCTCTATGAGACAGTCAGGGGATCCCGGGTTACTTAGAGAAGAAACTGGGTTTATCATAAGCTCCATAAATGGTTTAGGATGGGGAGAGGATTATATCCGATTTCTTCTAATTTGACTTGAAAATTTCTGGGATTTTTATCGAAGGTTGTCTTCAGTTCAAGTCGTTATCTGGCTGAGAAATACAGAGGATACCGAAGTGAGCTGAAAAATTGTGTTTTGGCGGCGTCCAAACTCCAATTTTTTACTTTTGATTAAACCTGTCTCCAACGGTGGCCCTCAAGTTTCATCATTTGATCAGCTGTAGCGGGCCCCCAGTTTCCTGCCGCATAGGGGACGGGGCCCTCTCCTCTCCCTTCATTCCACCATTCTAAAACAGGGGTAAAAAGTTTCCAAGATTCAAACACTTCATCTTGACGAGCAAAAAGGGTCAGATCACCCAAAATACAATCACAAATAAGCTTTTCATAATCTTTTGGAATGGCCTCTCCAAAATAAGATCCGTATTGGAAGTCCATCTTAACGGGTTGAATAAAGGTTAAGGCGCCGGGAACTTTACAATTAATTTTCAAAGAAAAACCCTCATCGGGTTGAATTCGAATCACGAGAGAGTCCGATTCACTCCCCCACTCTTTACATTGGAAAAAAACTTTAGGTGGGTCTTTAAAGATCACGGCAATCTCGGTTGTTCTCTTAGGAAGCCGTTTTCCTGCCCGTAGATAAAAAGGTGTTCCAGCCCATCTCCAGTTGTCGAGATGGATCTTTAAGGCAACGTAGGTTTCAATAGAGGAACTGGGGCTGACCTCTTTCTCCTGTCGATAGGCAACACAGTTTTCTCCATTGATGGTCCCTTGCTGGTATTGACCCCGAACAATTTCTTCAGGCTTAAAAGGGCGAATCGATTGTAAAACTTTCAATTTTTCATTGTGAATCGCATCGGCCGCGAGGCTAATGGGTGGCTCCATTGCTGTCAAAGAGAGGAGCTGCATCATGTGATTTTGGACGATGTCACGAAGGAGGCCTGCCTCTTCAAAAAACTTACCTCGACTTCCTATGCCAAGGCTTTCAGCTACGGTAATTTGAACTTGGTCAATATACCGGTTATTCCAAAGCGATTCAAAAATTGAGTTGGCAAAACGAAAAACTAAAAGGTTTTGTACCGTTTCTTTGCCGAGATAATGATCGATTCGAAAAATTTGCTGCTCTGAAAGGTGAGCAAGGAGCTCTTTCTGAAGCTGGTGAGCTGAAGAGAGATCATGACCAAACGGTTTCTCAATGATGATTCTTGACCACTTATCTTCCTTCCCTTCATCAAAATTATAAATAAGGCCCGAACGGTGAAGTTTTTCTGTGATGAGGGTGAAGTAACTGGGGGGTGTTGCAAAATAAAAGACCCGATTTCCTTTGGTCCCCAGTTGAGCATCCAGTTTGTTTAACAACGTTTTTAGTGTTTGGTACCCAAGGTCATCATGAAATTCCGACTGATGATAGAAAAGGTGGTCGCTAAACTGATTCCAGAGGGACTCCTCAATCGGTTGAACACGTGCATAGGTGGAAACGGCTTTTTTCATTTCTTCTCGAAACTCCCCGTTTGTTTTAGCTCTTCTAGCAAAACCAATGCAGGCGAAATCAAGGGGGAGCTGTCTATCTTTGAGCAGATTGTAAAGGGCTGGAATGAGCTTCCTTGAGGTTAGATCTCCAGTTGCCCCAAAAATAACTAAAATACAAGGGTTGATAACTCGAGTTCCCCCTTCTTCTAAGGAATACATAGTTGAATAGATCCCTCTGTCAATAATTTAATGATCAAAACTTGACCTATACCGAAGTGAGCTGAAAAATTGGATTCGGTCTAGCCCGTATTTTTCAGCTCACTTCGGTATGAGATCCAACCGTGAGAGCTTCCCGGATCGCCTCCAATTTTTCAGTCCATTTGGGTATATACTGTCAGTATTGAGAGGTATAGTCAAGGTACGATTGAAGGATAAGCGAAGCCGCCAAAACATCGGTTAATTGGCTTCTTTTTTTTCGTTTTACACCGCCGTCCCTTAATAAACGTTCAACTTGTGCCGTGGTCATTCGCTCATCCCACAAAATGACAGGAAAAACAAACTCTTTTTTCAACTGGTCTGAAAATTGTCGCACCTCAATCGTCATGGAGGTGTCTTCTCCATTCATCGATAAAGGGAGCCCTAGTACAACAGCGTCGATCAGATGGGATTGTACGGCATTTCTGAGATTGGGAAAAAAATCTTTGTTATTCTTTAAACAACAAAGAGAGCTTGCTAAAAAATGAGTTTCATCTGACAGAGAAACCCCTATCCGAACTCTCCCATAGTCAATACCTAAAATTCTACCCAATTTAAAAACTAGCTTTTTTATATTTCAAGACAGCCTTGATAAAATCTTTAAAAAGAGGGTGAGGTTGGTTTGGCTTAGATCTAAATTCAGGGTGAAATTGCACTCCGACCATCCATGGATGGTCTACAATTTCCATGATTTCACAAAGGGAGTGGTTTTGAAGTGTTCCCGCTACAATACACCCCTGTTTTTCAAACTCATTTTTAAAGGCGTTGTTGAACTCGAATCGGTGTCGGTGCCTTTCATTAACCAAGGCAGTTCCATAGGCAGCTCTCGATTTAGAGTCAGGTCGAAGAAGGCACGGATAAGAACCCAACCGCTGAGTTCCTCCCAAATTTTTCACATTTTCTTGATCATCGAGAAGTGTGATCACAGGGTGAGGGGTCTGGGGATCGATCTCGGTCGAATTGGCATCGGTTAGATGAAGAACATGACGGGCAAATTCAACGCACATCACTTGCATTCCAAAACAAAGACCTAGATACGGAATTTTTTTCTCTCGGCAGTACTTAGCTGTCATAATTTTACCGACCCAACCTCGTTCCCCAAACCCACCAGGGACTAAGTAGCCATCACAACCTTGGGCATTTTTTTCTATCTCTCCTTTTTCAAGAATTTTATCCGATTCGAAAGATCGAATTTCAAGATCGACTTGATAAGCAATGGCTGCGTGCCGAAGGGCTTCAAATACCGATCTGTAGGCGTCTTGATGTTGGATGTACTTCCCTACAACACCAATGACGATTTTTTCTTTAGGATGGCGAATTCTCTCTATCATCTCTCGCCACGGATCCAAAGAGGGGACTACTTCCTGAAAGTTAAACCATTCACAAATTTTCTTATCAATTTTTTGTTCATTAAGCATTAAAGGAACTTCATAAATGGTTAACGAAACATCGGGTTCATCGATCACCATATTTTTGTTAACACTGCAGAAAAGGGAGATCTTATCTTTAATTTCATCCGAAAGCCCTTCTTCACAACGACAGATGATCATATCGGGTACGATCCCAATTCCCCTTAGAAGGTGCACCGAATGCTGTGTTGGTTTTGTCTTAACTTCTCCGGCCGCCCTAAGACGAGGAACATAGGTCAGATGGATATTCATACATTGGGTAGGCTTTTCATGTCGAAATTGTCGAATTGCCTCTAGAAAAGGAAGCGATTCGATATCACCCACGGTTCCTCCAATTTCAACAATGACGAGATCGGTATTTTCGTCATGGTGAGCACATTCTAAAATCCTTTTCTTTATTTCATCGGTAACATTAGGAATAACTTGAACGGTTGTCCCTGCATACTCTCCCCGCCTTTCCTGTTTAATCACCGCATCATAGATTTGCCCGGAGGTAACATTAGAGGCTTTTGACAAATTAGCTTGAGTGAAGCGGTAGTAGTGACCTAGATCTAAATCGACTTCGGCCCCATCATCCGTTACATAAATTTCTCCATGTTGAAATGGATTCATAGTGCCTGGATCAACATTTAGGTAAGGGTCGAGTTTGAGTAGCGCGATCTTTAATCCCCGTAATTCCAAAAGCATAGCAATCGAGGCCGCTGTCAACCCTTTCCCAATAGAAGAGACGACGCCTCCAGTAACAAACAGATATTTTTGATTCATAATATGGAGCAATTTTATGATGCTTTCTTGTTTTCTTGCAAACTAATCCCAAGTTCAGTGATGCTGACAGCTATATGATCTCTCTGTTTCAATTATTTTCTATTGGAATAGGTCCTTCTAGCTCCCATACTGTGGGCCCTATGCGTGCGGCAAGAGGCTTTGCCTTAAACCTCCCAGAAAAGGAGAAGGTTGACAGGTTAGTGGTCGAGCTCTACGGCTCTCTTGCTATGACGGGTATAGGACACGCTACCGATAAAGCCATTTTGCTAGGCCTAGAGGGGGAAAAGCCAGAAGATACCGATCCATCGTTAGTCGATTTTCGTGTTGAAAGGATACGAAATGAAAAAAAACTCTCTCTTCTTAAACAGGGTGAAATTGATTTTGACCCTTCCCTTGATTTAATTTTTCATAAAGGGAGGCGACTTCCCTATCATTCAAACGGGCTTCGTTTTAAGGCGTATAATAAAAGAAAAAGCCTATTGAGGAATCAAGTTTATTATTCGGTCGGAGGGGGATTTATCGTCCCTCACGAACAAATTCATCTTTCTTCTATCGATAAGACGGCCGATCTTATGCCGTTTCCTTACACCTCGTGTCAGGGACTTTTAGCGTGTTGTCGTGAAAATCGGATGATGATTTATGAGGTTGTCATGGAGAATGAGAAAGCCCTTCGGACAGAAAGGCAAATAAAAGAAGGAATTATGGGAATTTGGCAAATCATGCAAGACTCTGTTGACAGAGGGATACGGCAGGGAGGGATTTTGCCGGGCGGACTTCAGGTGAGACGAAGAGCACCTGATCTTCACCGACAACTGATGAACTCGGCCGATACCAATGATGTCTCGGAATTTATGGATTGGGTCAGCCTATTTGCCATAGCCGTTAATGAAGAAAATGCTGCAGGAGGGCGAATTGTAACCGCTCCTACAAATGGTTCGGCGGGGGTTATCCCGGCTGTTTTGCATTACTACCTCCACTTTACTCCAAATCCGACAGAAGAGGGAATTTTTCAGTTTTTTCTTACCGCAGCGGCGGTGGGTATTCTTTGCAAAATGGGGGCATCCATTTCGGCAGCTGAGGTGGGATGTCAGGGAGAAATCGGCGTCTCTTGTGCCATGGCTGCGGCGGGACTTACAGCCGCACTGGGAGGAAGTAATGAACAAATTGAAAACAGTGCTGAGGTTGGTTTAGAGCACCATCTTGGTCTTACCTGTGACCCTGTTGGAGGTCTTGTTCAAATTCCCTGTATTGAAAGAAATGCAATGGGAGCCATAAAAGCGATTACCGCTTCCAGGTTAGCCCTGAGGGGAGATGGAGACCATTGTATATCGTTTGATCAGACGATTGCCGTTATGAAACAAACAGGATTTGACATGAAAAGTCGATATAAAGAGACCTCCGAAGGGGGGCTTGCTGCACAAGTTTCAATAAACATTTCGGAATGTTGACCGGTCTTCGACGTCTCTATCGACCAAAAATTCCGTCCCTTTTAGAGAGTCTTAACTCTCTTTCATTGAAAAAAGGAGTTACTCTCCCTGTTAAAAAAGAGATTCAGAAATTGTTTCCAAAAACATCGAGCTACCCTTTATTGCATGTCGAAAAGGGGCTTTCTTTTGTCCAGCCGCCTCTTAAGGTAGCGGTCATTTTTTCAGGTGGCCCGGCACCGGGTGGGCATAATGTCATCGCAGGAGTTTTTGATGCGTTGAAACAACTCAATCGGGATAGTCACCTTATTGGATTTTTAGATGGACCTCAGGGAATGATAACAGGAACTTATACGAACATAACGATAGAAAAGGTCGATCACTATCGTAATCAAAGTGGATTTGACCTTTTGGGAACAGGGCGAAAAAAAATTGAAACGAAAGAGGAACTCAAACTCGTTTTAAATACCTTTTCTGGCTTAGGCCTGGATGGGATTATTATCATTGGGGGTGATGATTCTAACACCAATGCGGCCATTATTGCTGAATACCTCCTCTCTCAGAAATCGCCTATTACTGTCATCGGCGTTCCCAAAACAATTGATGGCGATCTGCAAAATCAGTATGTCTCGATCCCCTTTGGATTTGATACAGCAACGAAAGTTTATGCCGAATTGATCGGGAACCTTGCCAAAGATGTTTTGTCTTCGAAAAAAAATTATCATTTTATCAAGCTGATGGGCCGTTCAGCTTCTCATGTTACCCTTGAGTGTTCTCTAAAAACTCATCCTAATCTAACCCTGATAACGGAAGAAAGAAAAAGCTTTGCTCAAATTATTCGGGAAATTAGTGATTTAGTTGATCAGCGAGCCATTTTAGGGAAAAATTTCGGCCTTATCTTGATTCCGGAAGGGATTGCAGAAACAGGAATGGGCGACTCTCTCGGTATAAAAAGGGATTCTCACGGAAATGTTATTGTTTCAGATATTGATATAGAGCAACAGCTTATCAAAGCGGTTTCGGTAGAGTTGAAAAAAAGAGATAAACCCTTTTATCCCCTTCCTCATTTCTTTGGTTATGAAGGAAGATCGGCTTTTCCAACTAATTTTGATGCTAACTATGGCTATGCGTTAGGACAAACAGCAGCCCTCTTAACGGCCCTCAGAGTTACCTCGTATATGACCTTTGTTAATCACCTCACAGAAGCTCCCTCAGCGTGGGGCATCGGAGGAGTTCCTTTAACCTCTCAAATGGAGCTCGTTGAGCGATCCGGAATCATAAAACCGGTTATCAAGAAAACCTTTGTCGATATCAAAGGAAAACGATATCGATCCTTTAAAGAAAGCGCCGTTCGGTGGGCGCTCGAAGACGAATATCAAGAGGTAGGACCGATTCAATTTTTTGGAAGCGCTGAACTTACTGACGGCTTTCCCTTAATATTATATCCTGCCGACGCTTCCGTATATACCGAAATAAGCTGAAAACTTGGATTTGGACCGTTGCGAAAGTCCTCGCGGTTGGATCTTATAGCAACGTCGCTCGTATTGAGAAATACGGGCTAGTTGCGATCCAACCCCGAGCTTTTGGCGGCCTCCAAACCCCAATTTCTCAGCTCCCCTGGGCATCACTCGGCTTCGATAAAATTTATTCTCTTCGTGAATGAAAATTTTGATTCAAAAAATTTTCTCTTAACCGCATAATCGCAGCATGAAATTTTTAAATGAACTCGAATGTTGTCAATTCAAACCTCAGCATAAACGAGAGGGAGGTGGGCGCATTTGTATAAAAGTTCTCTTCCTCTACGATGGGGGAGGGTCTACAGAGAAGCTCTCTGCAGGGCTATCCCGAAGTGAACTGAAAAATTGGCATTTGGGTTTTTATAACCAATTTTTGAAGTTTTTGGGGATAAGATGAATATTGTTTTGGGGCCTTTGACGTCCTCTTCAGGGGGGGGCATGAGGCAAAGCATAAACCAGGTTTTGGATAAAGAATTTGAAATTTTTTTAAAGAAACCTGAAAGTTGTTCTTTTAAAAATGCGAATTTTTTTGTGCGTTTCTCTATTCACGCGCTCTGTTTAGCCTCTCCCAACATAGGTTTTTTTTATTTGAATAGAGATGGGTTCCGAAAAGTTACTTTTATTAGTCCAGCGGTTGCGACGGCCCTAGGAATTACATGTTTTGTATTCTCCGCGTTTACTTTTGGTACTTTTACTTTTTTGTCTACCCAAAAAGTATTAGACCGATGGAAAAGGCTTTCCTGTACAAGAAAAGGGAAAGAAATTTTTAAAAATGTTGTTGCTTTACAATTAGGAATAATAGGAGAAGTGCCTTCTGCTTATATTGTTTATAAATATGGGCCATTGGGCTCAGGAGGTGGGTTTGCTCATCTTCTTTTGGGTGGGATTCCTAATGTTGCTTCGTGGATAGTGTTGTTTGATTCTTCCGTGCAAAAGATCATGTCGGAGTTTGTTAGTTGTGACAAAAATCTGGCATGGACCTCCCTTAGGAAACAGTTTGAAGCAACTTTATCTCATAACGTTAGCCAGTTGCGTCAAAAAAATCCTGATTTTTTGCCAAAGTTGTGGGCAACTTTTCGAGAAAAAAAAGAGGAAAATTTTGATGATTCTTATTCATTAATTTGCTCCCTCATTTCGGACATATTTAAAGAAGATGGAACAATTCAAAAAAAAAATAAGATCAAAGATTATGTGTGGAATGTTATTTTCATTATGATTTTGTTTAATTCTTTGGATTTTTCTATTCGTCACTCTTACAGTGGTATTCGAACTATTTCAGAATATCTTTTATGCCCCTCTCTCAATTCAACACTAAATGCTCCCTTAGCGTTAAATAATTCAACGGAGGCCTATTTTGATTGCATCTCAGTAAACAATCCAGGTTTTGAAGTTTTTTTATGGTCGCTAGCGCCTTTATGCACTCTCTCCGATACTTTATTTAGGCTTAAATATGTTTATACAGTTTGTGGCAAAACGTTTAAGCGGTTCATCGGGAGATGTTGCAACGATAGTCATCAAGAAATCGATCGATCAGAAGTGACTATAGAACCATTTTATAGACGAATTTTTATTATTGTTGCTTCAATATTGTCTCTTGGGGCACAGTTAGGGACTGCAAAAGCTCGTTGGATGATTCAAAATTATCCTCTTCCTGTAAAAATGACATCGACATTGCTTGGTGTTCTTTTTGGTTGTTTTGTGGGCTCAGTTGGAATGAAAAGAGTTTTGCTTGCTCAATTAGAGTCTTATAAATCAAGGTATGGGAGTGGTGCAGAGAAGAGGCGCTTGGAGGCGGAGCAAGGGATTGATTTGATTGTTAAAACGGTGTGTGGTTTTTCTGAAAATCAGCTTAAAGTTGTATTGAAGGAGCTCAGGTTACCTGTCGATTATTGGAAGGCGCTGGCCGAAAACCTTCCACCAAATCTTCAACAAGTGCTTAGAGAAGAGGAGAGTATAAATCCAATCTTTCAGCTCACTTCGGTATAGTTGTTTAATCGAAACGAAATAAAAATTTTTTAAGGAGCGACCATGTTATTGAGAGTATTGGCTTTGTCTTGTTTGTGTTCAGTTTCTTGTTTGAGGTCTGACCTGTTAGAAAATATGTCCCTTGAAGAGAAGGTGGGACAGCTCATGATGGTTCATTTTCATGGAGAGACGGTCAACGATGAGGCAAGGATCCTAGTTCAGGAGGTAAAAGTGGGAGGGATCATCTACTACAACTGGTCCAACGGGCTTACCTCCCCCGAGCAAGTTCAGACTTTGAGCGGAGCTCTTCAGGAATTAACAAAAGAGAATCGTAGTTCCATTCCTCTTTTGATCGCAGCGGACCAGGAAGGGGGGATCGTGGCTCGATTGCAATCTGGATTCACCTGTTTCCCGGGGAATATGGTGTTAGGAGAAACTGGCTATCCAAATCTTGCGAAAGCAGTGGCTTTTGCTATGGGAGAAGAGTTGCAAGCCGTTGGCATCAACATGGATCTTTCTCCCGTCGTGGATGTCAATAGTAATCCTAGAAACCCAGTTATAGGCTTCCGTTCTTTTGGAGATAATCCATGTAGCGTCATTGCATTTGGAGAACAATCTTTGAGCGGCTTCAAGCAAGCTCAGGTGATCGCTACACTAAAACATTTCCCTGGCTACGGTGATGTAACGATTGATCTGCACGAAGATTTGCCTATCATTGATAAGTCAAAACAGGATTTAGAGAAAGTCGGACTTCTTCCCTTTGCAATGCTTGCTTCATCTGCCGATGCAATCATGATGGCCCACACCCTTGTTCCTGCTCTAGATGCAGAAAATTGCTCTACGCTTTCAGAAAAGACTCTAAAATATCTTAGAGAGGTTATCGGTTTTCAGGGTATTATTGTCACAGACTCTCTTGTCATGAATGGAGTTCTTAACCAATGTCACTCCGTTGATGAAGCCTCTATCATGGCGCTGAATGCAGGTTGCGACATTCTCCTTTTGGGAGGCAGGTCATTAGTTGGCAAGGATAGAAAGCTTGAGCTGACTCCAGCCGATATTCAGCGAATTCACAGTTCTATTGTACAAGCAGTCAAAAGTGGTGCTGTTTCCGAGGTAAAACTAAATGAAGCTGTCAAAAGAATTCTTAAACTAAAAGAGCGTTATTTAAGCCAAAAAATTGCCACTACCCCACCACCAGATTTTCATGCGCCAGATCTTCATGAGAAGGTTTATACAGTGGAACATCGCGCTCTTGCTCAAAAGATTGCTTCTCTTGTCTTGAAGAGCAGTAATTCTGATAAAATTGTCGATTTGAGTGATAAGAAAATTTTCGTTGTTGCGCCAGACCTTTTGCGAAATCGTATTGATAGCACCTCTCTTTGTGAGATTGGAAAAACAACAAATTTTTATTTTTTCAATAGCCTTAACCCGTCGAACAGTGAGATAGAGGCTGCAAGGAAACAAGTCGAATTTGCTGATGTGGTCATTGTTTGTTCTTATAATGCATCGAAAAACCCTACAGCGATAGCGATGACTGAATGTCTATTAGGGGAGGGGAAACCTCTCATTCTCTTAAGTTTGAGAGATCCTTTGGATGGGAATCTTTTTTCTACTACAAGTATTGTTTTTAAATCTTTTAGCCCAACTTATACCGAAGTGAACTGAAAAATTGAGATTTGGGCGATCGCGAAAGTCCTTGAGGAAGGTCCCACGATGACGACAATTTTTCAGCTTGGTATGCGAGGCTGCAAAGCTAGTAAGGAGAGTAGTCGTTCTCGTGGGGTTCCCCCTTTGGGGAAGCTTTGCCGTGAACACCAAGCCAATTTGATAATTTCAAGATCGGTAAGGCATAAAACAATGGGCAAAGAGGATCGAAGGATCGATCTTTTAAACGTTATTTGACGAAGGCCTAGCCAACCTATCCACAATAGGAAAGAGAAAATAGGCAATAGAGGAGAAAAAAAAGCAAACCATGAAATAACTAAAAAAAGAAACGGTTCCCACCAAAAGGTAAATAATGGTCCCCAGAAACGTCTCCACCGTTGCCGGGCTGTTCTATAAGCCAATAACTCTTCAAAAAAAGGTTCCTGAAAACCTATTCTTACGGCGTGAACAGCCTCGTGGGTTAAGAGGTCAATACGATCGTGATAAAGGAAATTTCCTTGTTTAAAGTTCTTTCTCAGTTGAATTGAAGGAAGGGCATCCTTTGATAGCCACGTTACACCTCCCTCCCAAAAAATCATCTTTTTGTTGGAATAACAGAGTGGTATCCAGTTGACAACAAATCCAAACAAAGAGCGGGTTTGTTTTGAAACCTCCTCCCACTCAGGATGGTTCAAAGCAACAGCTTTCTTGACTCTTTCTAAAAAAGCTTCTTCACTTTCACTCGGGCCAGGAATTAGGCCTCGATAAAAAAAATTAAGAAGAGATGAGGGGGGAATGGTCAAGTTGGTTTTCGGTTTTTAATAAATAAAAATGCAAAGCCAACAAGACTAAAGAAAGAGAAAGCTCCAAAAAAAAGCAAAAGTTTATTAACTTTTTTCGAAATTTTCATTAATCGTTCACGAACTAGTTTTTCAAATACCGTTTCATTCTCAAACCAAGTCCCTTGATAATAGTGACGTGCAAAAAGAGCGAGCTTATCGTCGGGAGCATTGAAGTAGTAAGTGGGAAAGGCAATATCTCGATTTCCGTTTTTTCCTGCTAACTTTTTAAGTGATTCTCCTAAAACTTGAAATGTTCGATGAGAAACTCTATCAATGACGGAATCTCGATCTTTTCCTGGGTACGCCTCATCAATCCGATCCCAATTTTCATAAAGCCAATCAATGGAGCATGCTAAAATAGGGTGATTAGCCTTAGACCCGATAATGCTGTTGGTTGGAAGTATGGAAGAACTTAGCGATGTTTTGCGCGGAAGCTCCATCCCGCAATAAAGATCATAAGCCTCATTCAGCGATTCAAAAGATCGAAGACACTTAACATCATGGTCGACGTAGACCCCCCCTTCCTGAAATAAAATTTCATAACGAAGAATATCCGACTGCTCTCCATAGTTATCCGATTTTTTATAACACTCTCGTAGTTTTAAAAACGTAAAATCTTGTACTTTCACCATCTTCATTTGCTTATGAGGCAACGGCCTGTCACGGTCTGTCCAAAACTTAAAAATCCAGTCAGGATGTTTTCCGATCCAGGTTCGGATGTTCTCAACCGATTCTCGCGGAAAAGGCTTGGGCCCAATCCAGATAAAATGAATGATTTTAGGAATGCGCAATGATGCCGATCTAACATCAAGGAAAGGAATATTCACATTATAGAGGGACTTAAAAAAGTGCAAATTATCAAAATCTTCTGCAGTTTGGACATACTGCCAAGCAGGGAAACTACGCCCCATTAACGCCTCAAAACTGCCCTGATCAAGGGGGTCACTTTTCTTTTTTGAACAACCCCAGAACAAAAACGAAAGCAAAGCCATTAGGTAGAGCGTCTTTCTCATCATTCTCACAAAAAGGGAAAGCGATAAGCCGGATTCTGTCGTGAGCAATCATTCCTCTAGGAACTCTGTCACCAAAGCTCTCAAGCGATATCATTTTGCCAAACAGCTGCGGAGAACAGTCTCTGTTGGCATCTCTTGCTTCAGATAGGGTTTATAACTCGCTACCTCTCAGTAACTGAGGCTGGCTCCTAAAGCCAGCATTTTCATCCTGTCTACTTCGATTGCTTAAAAAAAGCATCTCAAAACAGCGGAGTATTTTCTGTTACACTTTCCGTAGCCTTACGGCCCCCAGTCTTTCACTGGTATCCTCTCCTGTGAAGTCCAGACTTTCCTCTCCTTAGTCTTGCTAACAACAGCGATTGCTTATTTTCCCAAAAACATTCTCACGTTGTTGCAATGCGACGACGACGCTTGTTACTGTACCGCTGCTCCTTCCACCGGAGCTTCTTCTCAGTTGCCAGTAATGAATGCGAGAACAGTGTTCGCAGAAAACGAGATTCTCCCCTTTACGCACAATATTTTCATGCTGAGCCGTCAAGGCTATATGACACCCGCTGCACGTCCGATTTTCAATAGGAACGACGACACGGTCTTTTTTGTTACGCAAAAGCCTTTCATAAATTTGTAAAATTTCGGGGTTAGCTAACTGAGCAAGACGAGCTCGCTCGTCTTTTAGCGAACTCCCTTCGACATTGATTAATTGGATACTTCGCCGAATCTCTTCTTCCAACGAAAGGCTATTAAACTCGGAAGCCTGAAGGCTCTCCTTGATCTTTAACAAAAACTCCTCTTCCACCACCCTTTTGTCGACAAGATCAGAGATTTTTTGCTCCACACTGACTCGTTCTCTTTCTAGAGCCGTCATCTCTTGGGTTAGCGCATTAAACTCATCAATTTTTTTGATAAAATTCTGCTGGGCCTCTAACTTTTTCGTTTTAGCCAAATTTTCTTGAATTTTTTGTTCAAAGATCTGAACTTGGGTCCCAAGCTCCTGAAGCTCTTTCTCCTTTTCAGTAAGCTGAAGATGAAGCTCTTTTCGGAGCGCTTCTATTTGTTCAATCTCTTTTAAACGCTCTTTCTTCATCCGCATTAGGCGGAGCATCTTTATGTCGAGATCCTGGACATCCAAGATTCTTCTTAGAGTTTCTTTCAATGGGCTTCCTTGGGATGGCAATAGCAGAATTATAGCCCTAATTTCTTTTTTCTCAAGAAAATTTACGAAATAAGGTAAAATCATCCTCAAATGAGTTGGCAAATTTTTGAGACAGAGGCCTCTTCCGCGGAGGCTATTATGAGTCTGGATAGCGAGCTTTTGAAAAATTTGGGTGAGGCCCAGCGACCAATTCTTCACTTATATGAGTGGCAGCGTGAAAGCGCAACCTATGGGCATTTTGTTAAGCCAGAGCGGTTTCTTAATCTTCATGAAGTCCAACAAAGAGGGCTTGACCTGGCTCGTAGGCCAACGGGAGGTGGAATTCTTTTCCATCTTTGGGATCTTGCTTTTTCTGTATTAATTCCAGCCAAATCTTCCTTGTTTTCAATCAATACATTCGATAATTATCGTTTAGTGAATGATGTCGTTAAAGAAGTTGTTAGCCAGTTTTTAGGAAAAAAAGAAGTTTTGTTGGTTCAGAAGGAGGAGAGGCTTTATGATGGGGAGGCTCTTTCCTTCTGCATGGCACACCCGACTCGGTACGACGTGGTGTTAAATGGAAAAAAGGTCGCTGGTGCTGCGCAACGAAAGACAAGGGGCGGCTTTCTACACCAAGGAACGGTAGCGCTTGTGGAGCCCGATGAAGAATTTTTGGCATCGCTTCTTTATTCTTCCTCTGTAAAGGAGGCCATCATGCAAACGACCTTTTCCCTTCTTGCCGATAGGCGGCAGCTGAATGAGGGTAAAAAAAGACTCAAAGAGTTGTTAAGGAAAAATTTTTTGAATTTATGAAAAAATCATTGAAAACCGATCGAAACGGAATTTTTTCCCAGCGGGAGAGTTCTTACTCTGAATGGTATCATGAGGTTGTGAAAGCAGCCGACCTTGCAGAGCATTCTCCTGTTCGGGGTTGTATGGTTATCAAACCTTGGGGTTATGCGATTTGGGAAAATATTCAGAAGTTATTGGATAAAAAACTTAAGGAGACAGGACATCAAAATGTCTATTTTCCTCTTTTTATTCCGTTGAGCTTTTTAGAAAAAGAGGCTCAGCATGTCGAAGGGTTTGCTAAGGAGTGTGCCGTTGTTACTCATCACCGACTAGAAAAGGATAAAGAGGGGAATCTCATTCCGGCAGGTCGATTAGAAGAGCCCTTGATAGTGAGGCCAACTTCTGAGGTAGTTATAGGGGAGATGTTTTCGAAGTGGATCACTTCCTATCGAGACCTCCCTCTCTTAATCAACCAATGGGCCAACGTTGTTCGTTGGGAGATGAGAACGCGGCTTTTTTTGAGGACAACAGAGTTTCTTTGGCAAGAGGGGCATACCGCTCATGCGACGGCTGATGAGGCCATAGAAGAGACGGTTCAAATGTTGCAGATTTATGAGGAATTTATAGAGAAGACTCTGGCTATCCCTGTGATAAAAGGTAAAAAAACACCCTTGGAAAGATTCCCAGGTGCCGTTGCAACCTATACCCTTGAAGCGATGATGCAGGATCGTAAGGCTTTGCAAGTTGGGACCTCTCATTTTTTAGGTCAAAATTTTGCTCGCGCTGGAGAGATCAAGTTTCGAGCCGCTAGCGGGGAGACATTGTATGTTTGGACGACCTCATGGGCAATTACAACTCGATTAATTGGAGCTTTAGTGATGACTCATAGTGATGAGGATGGTCTTATTCTTCCTCCTAAGATTGCGTCAGCTCATCTTGTCATCATTCCTTTTTATCGAAAAGGGGGACGGGCAGAGGTGATGGGTTACTGTCACGGGTTGTCAGGAGAGCTTCGCCACGTTTTGTATCATGGCCAACCTCTCTCTGTCATCGTTGACGAGAGGGAGATGGGAGGTGGTGACAAAGGGTGGTCTTGGATTAAAAAAGGGGTCCCTCTCCGAATTGAAATAGGACCTCGTGATATTGCCGCACAGCTTCTGCCCCTTAAGCGACGGGATCAGCCACATCATGAGACGGTGGTGATATCTCGAGAGGAGCTGGTTTCAAGAATCACTCACATTTTAGATGATATTCAAAAAAATATATACGAAAAAGCGTTGACGTTTTGTCGCGAAAACACCCATAAAATTGACAGCAAGGAGGAGTTTTATAATTTTTTCACTCCAAAAAATAAAGAACAGCCGGAAATCCATGCCGGATTTGCCCTGTCTCATTGGTCCGGTGATGAAAAAGTTGAGAAACAAGTTCAAGCTGATCTTGGAGTAACGATTCGGTGCATTCCTCTGGATACCGAAGATGAGGAGGGAAGCTGTATTATTAGTGGGAAAAAAAGTCAGCGACGTGTTATTTATGCCAAGTCGTACTAGTATGATGAATTTTTTGAGAAGGCACCAAAAAAAATTAGTTTTAGTCGTTTCGGTGGCGACCCTTGCTTCGTTTACTTTTTTTGGTGTCTTTAATCCTCTTCCTTCTCAAGGGGTTATTGACAAGCAAGTTGCTCAAGCATTAGATGGCTCTCCCATTATGCAACGACAACTCCGGGCAATGATAACCTTTTTATCACTTGGATCTCACGAATGGATTAGGGAAGATCTTGCCTCTACGGGGATGATTTCTATTCTGGCGGATCGTTATTTTGACAAGATCAAAGATGAGTTTCAAGTTAAGCTTGATAAAGTAAAGCGGTCAAACCCTTATGTTAATCCCCGATACCCCCTTTTAAAGGCGCTTCAAGTTTGGAATCAATTCATTCCTCAGCTACCTAAACATTTAAAAGAGGTCCAAGAAGGAGATCCTTCTGCTAAAACTTTTTCAATTTACTGCGACCTTTATCTTGATCAGGTTGCCTTTCCTCCCGAATTGTTAAGAAAAATTTTGCTATACAAGCAACAAAAAAATGGATCGAGTTCGCCCGATATCAGTTTACAAAATCCGCAAAATCTCGCACTTTTTGGGCACCTCTCTTTTGAGGAGTGGTTTGGAACCTGTTTTACGGAGCTGCTTGGAGAGTTTTTTGTCAATGCTGCTATCATCGCTGAAGAGAAAGGGTATAAAGTCTCATTGGAAGAAGCAAGGAGAAGCCTTTTGGAGATTTTTTTGAACGCGCTTCGATCAAATCCCTTAGAGAATTTTTCAAATAAAGAGATAACCTTTGCAGAAGCGAATCAATTTTTGCACGATCAGATTCAAAGGGTTGGAGTAGAAGAGATTGAAGCGATAAAAATTTGGAAAAAAGTAATGCTAGCCTATCGATTTTTTAATGATGTGGGGCAATCGATTTTAATTGACCCATTAAGTTATGAAAAATTCAGTTCCTTTGCGAATGAAACAGCGACGCTTGAGTTGTATCAACTTCCCGCAGCATTGAAAATGAAAAATTTTGATTTATTTATCAAGCTGCAGCATTACTTAGATCGTGTAACTCCTTTCACAGGATTAGGAAGAGCGGGGGATGAATTGCCGATACGGTTTCTTTCTCCGGAAGAGGTCGAGAAAAAAGCCCCAGAACTTGTGGTTAAGCGATATGACCTTGAGCTTCGTCGAGTTACTCAAGAAGAGATGGCGAACCGCCTAACATTGAAGGAGATCTGGGATTATCAGATCAGTGACGAGGGGTGGAGGGAATTGATCGCTCGCTATCCTCTTCTAAACGAAACGCACCCGCTTGACCGGGAGTCACGTTTCGCAATTCTTGAAGCAGTCCATCCTTCTCTTCGTTTAAAAATTGATCGTGAAGCTCAGTCGGATCTTGTTAAATTGCATCCGGAGTGGATTGATGAGGCGCTTTCGACGGTCCCTTTCCAAAAAGAAACAGTCACACTCTATTCAGCTGATAGAGTCCGGGATCCTCTTTTTAAAACGGTTCAAGATCGGTCGATGTTTAATTCTTCCTTAGAGCAAGCGGTGATTGGCGCCCCGTTCTCTTTTTTTACCCAGGATCATCAAATTTTTTATCAAATTATCGTTTTAAATAAACCGGAGAGAAAGGAAATTCTCACTTTTGAAGAGGCGCTAAAGGAAGGGGTGCTAGTAGAGCTTTCCGATCAAAAATTAGAAGATAAGGAGGTGGAAGGAGAAGAATGGAGGGCCTCTTTTGTCTCATTGATGGAAAAGGCAAAACAAGATATTCAAATTCATGGTCAAAATTCTTTTTTTCTTCAAAAAACTGGAGACCCCCTAGCTGATCAGTGGAAATTGGTTAAACAGGTCAAGGAGATCAAAAGGAGTGAGGTTACGACCCTTTCCAAATCAGAAATATTTTCAACAATTGAAGGGGAGTGGTCTTTGGTTTCTATGCTTTCTGATGGAGATGTCGCTTTTTTTCAGCTCATAAAAAAGGAACCCCCTAAAGAGTCGGTCGAAGATAAAATTTTTTATGAACAACATTTACTCAGTGCTGATGCTAAAAGGCTTCTCATGCATCAGTTGTTAGATAGAATGAAAAAATAAAGGCTTTTAGATGTATTTCACAGACTCGCACGAATGGATTAAAGTTGATGAAGATATAGGAACAGTTGGCATTACAGTCCATGGGAAACGAGAACTAGGTGACATCGTATATCTTGAGTTCCCGCCTCAGGGGAAAAGAATAAAAATTGGGGAAGAAGTTGTGGTTTTGGAGTCAACGAAAGCGGCCGCTGATCTTTATGCTCCCGTTACAGGGGAGATCATTTTGGTCAATACAGCCCTTCACGACTCTCTTGATTTTTTAAATAATGATCCTGAAATGGCCGGATGGTTGTTTAAAATTCGTCTTTCAAATCTCGAAGAGCTTAATTTTCTGATGAATCGGGATCAATACACTCAATTCATTTAAGAAGTTTAATTTTTTTGAGTTGACTTAAAATTTATATCCCTACTAAGCTGGCAACTGCTCCGCCGGTAATTGTTGTCTTCAACGCCGTCGCGAGGGGTTAACTCAAATCACAGGGATTTAATCATGGAAAAAAGTTTGAAAAAAGTTTGGTCTGCGCTTGCCTTATCGTTCGTTGTCGTTACGGAGGGTCTCTTTGCTGTTGAGGATATGCAAGTTAGAAATTTAGAAAATAGAGTGAGCGCGCTTGAGCAACGACGGGGTGCTAATGGAATGATTAACCCTCCGGCTCGCCCTGTTGTAAAGAGTGGCGTTGATTTTTGGATTCAAGCCGAAGCTCTTCTTATGAAAGCCACGGAGGATGGTCTTAGCTATGCTATTGACGGGAATAGTAACCTTATTGGTTCTCCTAATGGCCTTGGGGGCGTGGTCAAGAATATCAGTTATGATTGGGATTGGGGTTTTCGCCTCGGAGTGGGATATAATCTTCCTCATGATGGTTGGGATCTTCTTCTTAATTGGACATGGTTTCGCTCTGGGGAGAAAGCGTCGGATAAGGAGCCTTTTTCTCAGTCAATCTACCAGACCTATACAGCGTTTACAAATGCGATACCGCAAGTCGGTTTGGCAAAAGGTTCTTCTCGCTTTCACCTTGATTTCCTCGATTTTGAGTTTGGCCGCGAGTTTTTTGTTAGTAAATGGGTTACCCTTCGTCCTTTTATAGGAGCGCGTGGGGGGTGGTTTACAAGGACATTTAGAATGAAATATCAACAGCTTGTTAGTCTGCCTTTGTCGACAATAAGTGTAGAGTTACAAAATCGTTTCCGTAGTGGTGGTTTGCGTGGGGGGTTAAATACTCAGTGGGGGCTTGGCTGTGGTTGGAGTTTTTTTGGAGATGCGGCAGCCTCTCTTCTTTATGGAAGACAGCAATTACATCAGCTTCAGTCTGCTCAAGGGGGGCTTTTTCTGAATGTTCATAATAAATGGACGATGGTACGGGCCATGACTGACTTGAGCGCTGGGTTAAGATGGGATCGTCTCCTTAGCGATGATCTTTATCGGATTCGTCTTCAGCTGGCATGGGAGCAGCACCTCCTCATAGGCTTTAATAAAGATATGAACTTTTTCAGCAATTTTCCTGTTAAATATAATTCCAATCAAGGAGATGTTGCGGTTAGCGGGGTATCATTTCAAGCCCGGTTTGATTTTTAAAGAAAAAAATTTATGAGTAATGGGCGCCCCACATGTTATCGTTGGGTGGTCGGTATATTGGTTTTTTTTATTACATTAATCAATTTTATTGATCGCTCAGCAATTTCTTTTGTTATTTACCCTTTAAAGCAGGAATTTCACTTTACCGACACGCAATTTGGGATGATTCTCTCTGCTTTTGGAGTTGGGTATGTTCTGTTGACGATTCTCGGTGGATGGCTGGTCGATCGTTGGGGAACTCGTTTGGTCTGGTCACTAGCAGCGATTACATGGTCGTTGTGTGTGGCGTTTATGAGTTTTGCAGCTGGGTTTTGGGCCTTTATTGGATTGCGACTTTTGCTTGGCATTACCGAAGGCCCTCACTTTCCAGCCATGTCTCGGACAATTAGCAACTGGCTCCTTCCTTCTGAACGAGCCCGTGCGCTATCACTTGGGCTTATTGCGATTCCCCTCTCTTCTGTTATAGGAGCACCTCTCATTTCGTACTTAGTTATTGATTTTGGGTGGAGAGTCATGTTTCTCATGATGAGTAGTTTAGGAATTATTTGGGCTGTACTTTGGTATTGCTCGTTTCGAGATCAGCCGGAAGAGTCTTGTTTTGTTGGTGAAGAAGAACGAAAGCTTTTGCAGAGAGAAAAAATGAAGAATGGAAGTGGGGAAGGGGTGATCGATTGGCGGGTTATTCTGACTCATCCGACGTTGATTGCTAATAACATTGCCTATTTTGCTTTTGGATATATGTTATTTTTTGCCACTTTATGGCTTCCTGGGTATTTTTTGTCTCAACATGGGCTCGACTTGAAAAGTGTTGGATGGTATCTGACAATCCCTTGGCTTATTGGGGCTATTTTTTTAAAAGCGGGGGGGATTCTTTCCGATCTTATTTATAAAAGAACAGGAAATAGTCGGTTAGCTCGCTCCCATATCATCTGGACAAGTCAACTTTTAGCGGCCCTTTTTTTTATATTGCTCAGTTTTACCCGCTCTTTTGGATTGTCGATGTTTTTTCTTAGTCTAGGGCTTGGGTTTGGTCTGATGTCGCAGCCGGCGTTTTTTAGTACTAACATCGATGTGGCAAAAAATCGTGCCGGTTTTTCTCAGGGAATATCATCAAGTTGCTTTTCTCTTGCAGGGATTATTGCCCCAGCTTTAACAGGATGGTTAATCGACTTTACCGGCAATTATCAGGCAACATTCTTACTCCTTGCCATCCTTTCTCTGACGGCGGTTATTACCGTTATTTTTTTTCATCATCCCGATAGGGAATATACGCCTATCAATTCAAAGCTAGTTATTAATAGAAGTACATATAATTAAAAAATAATAAATAAGGAAGGTAAAAAATGGCAATAAGCCCGGTAGTTAGGGGTCTCAATCCCCCACTTTTTGTTAGAGAAGAAAAAAGAGATGAGGGGACCTTTTTTGTACGAGTACGGACCGTCGTCATAAGATCTCTTGGCAGAGTGAGTGCGGTTTTTTTTAATTTGATAGAAAGAGATCTATTCGGGGCTTTCTTGCACTGTATTCCAAAGGTTGTTGTGGATGCGATGGGAAGGGTCATTGGAGAGAGGCTCATCTATCCTCGAATTCCGTCTGCAGTGGAGGAGGAAGAGACCCGATTTCAGTTGCTGGCATTACAGGGGCTGAAGCGAGATTTTTCTATTATTCATCAAAAAGTTACGATTGAAAAAGAAGTGGGGGAGTCCTTAACGGCCGACTGTTTAGTAATGGAGCCAAAATGGAAAGGAGTTGATTCTAAAATTTATAATATCATTTTTTTCCCAGGTAACTGTGGGAAAATAGAATTAGATCCTTCATCAATAGCGATTGCAAGATCTCTTGCTAGTAACAAGAGATATTTGGCTAGGGTAATTGTTTTAAGTGCTCGTAATATTCGAAAAGGAGAAGAGCCGTATTTAGAACCCCTGAATGAAACGGGAAAAACGCACCTGAAATTTCTTGAAAAGCTTAAAGAGCAGTTTGAAGAATTTCATTTAGGTGTGGCCTTTTCTTTGGGAGGGGCTATTGCGGCTAAGGTGATGGACATTAACCCTAAAATTATAGGCGTCTGGTGTCTACATGCATCGCCCTCTTCTTTTGAAAAAGTAAAAGATGGGTATTGGGGAGGAGGTTTTCTTCATTCTATCTGCAAAGCCTCTGGATGGGATACCAATCCTGAGAAGACTTTGGTTGAGGTTTCTAAGAACATTTCCGGAGAAAAAGCCCCTTTTGTTGTAACAGGATTACACGATGGGGATTACTATTTTTCAGGTGAAGCGGGTTTATGCAATAGTGAACAAATTAAACACTTAAGTGAGGAGGGTAAAGTAAAATTAGTCAAATTTAAGCCCTCTCGAGGCGATACGCATCCAAGAGCTTTTCATTCAAGGCTTTTGGATGGGTTTGATATAACAAATCTTATCGACTATCGGACCGGAAAGTATATTCCGCTTAAGGGTAATGAAGATTGCTCCGTTGATTTGACTAAAATAGAGGATTCCTTCATAAAGGTAGAGGACCAAAATCTTCCTCAAGCCCTTTTTCGTTATGCTTTTTCCAGCTCCAATGCCGAAGAGTAATTGGTGTGCGATTCATACAGGGGGTCCCCATTATTTAGATCATTTGGGGGTTCTCTCTATTTTATTAAATCTTCAATTGCTTGTCACGGAAGAGGAGACATTCCAGGCCGCTAGACAGTACTATCCCGCCTTGTCGGTAGAGCTGATTCCTTTAAAGGACCTTACCCTACATTACATGGCGTACCATTTTGATGTGATTTTCGAATCAGGACATTATTGGGCAGCAGAGTTGTTGCCTCTTTTTGATCTTTTGTTTCACAAAAAGATGCGAATAGTCTATTGCCCTCATGGTAATTCCGATAAACGATCGTTACACCGTATGGTTAAGGATATCTCTTTAGTCTACGGTAATCATATGGTTGATCATTTGCGTCAGACAGGTGAAAGCCTTAATGAATATATTTTCACGGGTAATTATCGTTTTTTTTATTATTTAAAAAATAAAAATTTTTACGACTTTCTTCTCATGCAACAAGTTGGAAGAAAGGTCGATCAGGACAAGAAAGCGATTTTTTATGCCCCTTCGTGGTCGGATCAGGAAAGCTCTCTTTCTTTTCTTACCAAAAGTGAACGCATCATCGAAGAAGTCGGAACGTTCTACAATATAATAATCCGATTTCACCCCTTTTTTAACGAAATTTATCCAGGATGCATAGAACAACTATTGGACAAGTATGAAGATACAAAGGGAGTCATTTTTTTGAATGAATTCCCATGTATTTATCCCATTTTAAATTATGTTGATGGGTATCTTGGTGATTTCTCATCAATTGGATACGACTTTCTTTCTTTTGATAAACCTCTTTATTTTATTAATCGTTACAAAGGGGCCCTTTATAAAGTGGGCACAGTTCTTTCATGGGATCACCATCTAGGTAAATCGATTTACTCACATAAAGAGACCCCATTTCTGAAAAGATCTAAAAAAATTCTCTACGAGAATGTTTTTGGAGAAGAAAAAAAGGAAGAAGAGATTGTAAAAAAAATTGAAAGCGCCCTCTCTAAAGAGAGGGCCTTCTTTTAACTTAGAGCTAGTTAATTAATAAGGTTTTTATTGTTGATCAGCAACGGTATCCTCAGACTGTTGATCATTACTATTCTCTTCAACATTTTGAGAATTGGTCTTCTCATCAGGTTGAGGTGTTTCATTGACTTCCTCTGCAGGAGAAGATAGTCCTGAAACAAAAGCCTTATTGTCTTCCCCAGTAAGAAATGACGTTCCTCCAATCATAGAGAGAGCTATCAGTAGTGGTGATAGTTTCATGTAACCTCCTAATTTACGAGCTGAATGGTATTGAAGGGGGATATTTTTAATCAATAAAATAAACGTAAAAGGTTTGGCTATTTTTTTTCTTATTTTAAAGAGGTTTTTTATATACCGAAGTGAGCTGAAAACTTGGTTTTGGACCTTGCCAAAGACTGGGAGATCAACTGCTTGTAAAGATCAAAAGATTTTCTTTTTGGTTATTCTTTTTTTTCATATAAAGGGTTATACCCAAGTTTTCAACTCACTTCGGTATACACCCACCCCCCTCGGTATAAGGGGTATAAAAGAGGAATTCTTGTATGCATCATGGTTTTCCCCTCGCAGCGGTTTTTGTGTTGATTTCTCTACTTGGTTGTTCAAACAAAGCGGGAACGGGTGCTTTAGCTGGTGCGGGAACGGGTGCTGTCGCTGGGGGGCTTGTGACGGGAAGTGTGGGGGGAGTCCTAATTGGCGGAGCTGCTGGTGCGATTACTGGAGCTGTCATAGGAGCTTCTCTTGATGAATCAGACAGGGAGTTATTAAATAAAGAAAGCCCTAAAACGGTTTACAAAATTGAAAAGGGGGAACAGCTTTCTCTTGAGGATATTAAAAAAATGGCTAAAGCCGGTTTAAGCGATCAGGTCATTATCAGTCAAATCGAAGCGACTAAAAGTGTTTTCTATTTGAATACGGCTGACCTTGTCGATCTTAAGAAAGCGGGGATTTCTCAAGAAGTCATTAACTATATGATTAATACCGAATAGAACTGAAAAATTGAGATTTGGGCCGGGGCAAGAGCTTTCACGGCAGACCAAGTCCAATTTTTCAACTCACTTCGGTATAATCAGGAAGTAATCGAGAGGACGATACGGTCTTCTTCATCGATGACGTAATTCCACCACCATGAGGGAGCTGCTATTGGCTCAAAAATAAACTCTATTTTTTGATTAATTTCTACAGCGCGGCACCGGTGTCCATCAGGGACTTCTATAAAGAGGTTCCCTTGAAGCGTGATATTCTCGGCATAAAATTCGCTATTTCCGTGCAGAAGAATTTGGCACATTTCTTTTCGATGAATTTCGTTGCGCCAGTAAAAATTTTTTTTCCCGTAGTCGATTCCAGAATTACGAACGACCACATTTTTTAAAATAGCTCGCCCACATCTTTCGGAATAAATCAAGTGCTGATCTTTATCAAGGTGTCCCATAACTGATTCAGCAAAAATTAATAAACTCCCATGAAGATCGAGATTTTCTATACAGAGCTCTGAGAGGTGTAGCTGTAATTCACTGTGGTAGTGGAGTTTTCCCATGCGAATTTTTTGAGCGATTATTGAATAAAGGGGTCCCAAAGAAGGGTGGTAAAGAAAGATAAAAGAAGGCCCTTTTTCAATAAAATCAAGGGGTGTCGTAACTGCTGGAACAGTAAAACAAGAGTAAAGAACAAGAAGGTCCCGATTATTTTCAAGAAGATCCAGGAAACACCCTTCAGGGGTTTCTAAGAGAGAAGAGCCACAAATAAATTCTCTTTTAGTGGCAGAAATTGTTTTCCGCCTATGATTGTAAGTGAGATAAGTTTTTAATTCTGCTTGTTCATGGGTTTCAAGACATTTTTCAGAATGTTCTTCAAAAAAATCGGCAATGTTTTGCATCGTTGACTCTAGCCGAGCTACTTTTTCCTGTTTTTTTTGCCCATTTTTAAGGTGATAGGTGAAATTCTTTAAATTGACCAGTGTTCCTGGAAAGG
Organism: Parachlamydiales bacterium; assembly: GCA_963777025.1. Taxonomy (GTDB): domain Bacteria; phylum Chlamydiota; class Chlamydiia; order Chlamydiales; family Rhabdochlamydiaceae; genus PALSA-1444. The sequence goes on along the minus strand of CAVZOR010000006.1, from coordinate 219,556 downwards.
CGCATCGATCTAATGCTTTTAGAACGGCTTTTAAATCAGCGAATAAGATATTGGTATTAGAAGGAAACTTAGAGTAAGAGCTTTTGCCATTTTCTGGTTCATCAAGAATACCAAATTTTTTGAAATCGCAGTATTCAACACTGGTCAACTGATAGTTAAACCCTTGTTCAGTCGCGGTCTCAATCAGGACATTCACCCCTTCAGAAGCCTTGACTTGGCGCGGACATGAGGCAAAGCCAAACCATTTTTTTTCAGCATAACCAATTCCTGTGAAGGCGATAATTCCATAATCCGTGTTGGCAACTGGATTATTTACCTGACGAACAATAACTTTTTCCCTTCCTTGAAGAAAAAACCAATCAAAGATTCCCTCTTCACGAGCAAGTTGCCACATAACCCCATGTCCACCCGGCTTCATTAAAATTTCAAGCGGACCTCGTAGACACCACTCTCCTTTTCGATTAATAACGGGAACCCTTGGCTGAAGAAAGAGTCGGAAGCTATCAATAGGACGGCCAAACCAGCCGCACTTTTCCCCCATGGTAACAATATGAGTATGGTTATCTTTTTCCTCTGATGTCATCATTGCAATAGGGGTTGTTAGCTGTTCTCCAAAAAGTTTGTAGTAAAGATATTCACGAGCTTGCAGATCTTCTATGAGCCCTTGAAGGAGGGTTTTCCCAAGGAAAGGAAGGCAAGCAGCGGGAAGGGGAAAGCCACTTTTTTCATCATGAAGTTTTAACCGGTCAGCGGCTCCACCTAAAGGATAAATTTCAGCAAGGAAGGGAAGGGCTTTGATTCCGTTAATAATGGCGCGACGGATCTCTCGATTCTCTTCCCTTATATCGATTCCTTTGAAAGGGTGACAAACAAAGAGGGGCCTTTGTTTTTCTTTTTTTATCTGTTGTAAAATATCATTTGTACGAGCCTGATAACCTACAATACCCCCTATCGGCGAGTAAAATTTTTCAACCGGGATTAGCTGATATAAGAAGGGTAAAACCTTCTTTTTTGAAAATGGGGTGAGTAACCGATCTCCTTGACCTGCTGCAAGAATAGCTTTTAGGATAAGCTCCTCTTCGGGAGAGGCCGCTATGATGAACTCTTTCATCAAAGGATTTTTTTCTAAAAATGAGAGCACCGGGGGAAATGACGAAAGAAGTTCTATCTTTTTTTTGATGTCCGGGCATTCCGCCAGCTTATTAGCAAGTAGTTGAATCATCCAAATTCCAATTTTTCAGCCTACTTTGGTATCGGTTACTCTGGAGTTTCATCGGTTTCACCATGGAGTTCTTGCCACGGAAAAGGAAGTTTTGGGGGTGGCGTCGAGAGTTCTTCATCAGGCAAAGGGGTTAATTTATTGACGAATTGATCTAAAAAAATTCCTTTCGAAGTTTTTTTAGAGTTCTTTGATTTATTTTTTTCTCCCCAAAGGAGAAGGGCAGCAATTTTAGCCGCTGTTTTTGGGGCGTTGATAGAGGCAAGGTTTAAGGGACCTTTCATCGGAATAGAAAAAAGATAGTTTTTTGGAAGATTTTTTATACCAAAAATCTTCTTCAAACAGGGACTGGTGACACCGATATTCATATCGATATCATTAACAAGAAAATTAATCTTTCCCCAAGTGCAAATTTGATAAGTGTTAGCAAGAAAAATTTCGGTTCGTTCGCTCTCTAAAATTCCGTTTTGAACGTGAAAATCAAGGGGAGTAAACCATAATTCTAAATCGTCATTTGGTGAAAACTCTGTAAGTCTTAATAATTCAAGAGCGGTCTTTAAGTTCCCTTCATTGCGAGAATAAATTTTCCCCAATGTTAACCGTCCTGAAGGAATCGTGATACGGGTAAGGTTTTTTGGATAAACAGGATAGGAGAATCCTTGATACGGAATTTCAAGCATAATGTTATTGGCAGAGGCAACCGAACTCAGCGAAAGGGGATTAAGAACGGAAAAGATTTTCCCCGTTAAATCATGAGTTAAGCTGGCTTGAAGGCGAAAAGGCTCTTTCAGGGTAAGCACTCCGTCTATTATGGAGCCATTTAAGGAGGAGGAAAGATAAGAAGAATCGAGTTTAAAATTTACGGTTCCGCTCCACTGTTTCAACGAAGAGTTTATCGAAAAATTCAGTTGAGGGCCGAAGAGAGAAGCTGCAGAAAGTTGTTTTTTCCCTATGAGATGGAAAAAAAAGTCGATAACTTCGGAGGGAAATTGAGAGAGGTTCCCTTGAAATTCTCCGTTACCATTTTTTAGATCAAAAGCTCCTTGCAAAGATCCCCCAACTTCTTTTGTTTCAAGGGAGAAGGTAAAGGGGCGTTTCTCTAAACCATACTGAAGATGAATATTAATGTGATCGAGGCCGACAGGAGGTTGTGAGGTTGAAGTAAAGAATGAAAGGGGGGTGGTGGATAGATGAAGTTCACACCCTATAGACGAAAAGTCATCAGAAGGTTTTATCATTCCGTCTGCATCAGTAATAAGCGGCCACTGTAGGGTGGGAACTGTGATGTCGATATTTAACGGTTTTTTTAAAATAAAAGGAGCCGCGGAAGGGTTAATCCATCGAGAGAATAGAGGGTAGTGTTCTGGGGTAAGGGATAGACTGAACCGAGCCGGCGCGGCCAACTGAAGAGAGTGGGTTTCCTGTTTCAATGAGAGCGAGGTATGAAAAAAATCGGTTGAGAGTTGAAGAAATCCTCGATTTTCTTCGGAAGAGAGGAGAAGATCAAGAGATCCGTTCAACGTCGTTCCTAAAATAGGGGCAATCGCTTGAAGGCCGACGAAATCCAAAAACCGGTTGGGAAGTTGGTCAAAGAAAAACTGAGCTGCAATCGTATCAATTCCACTAGACAAGCCAAGTGTAAAACTTCCAGAACTTTTCAAGACACCCTGTTCAAGCGTCGAAGAGAAGTCAAAAAAAGGGTTTTTAAGGTCGCCATAAAAGACAGCCGTTGTTTCACCCACGTTCATATGATTTAAATAAAATGGTTCAAAACGAAGTGTTGCTGATATAGGGCCTGTTAGGGAAGGAAGAGAGATATGGAAAGGTTGAATCTCCAGGTGTAAAGAGACCGGCTTTTTCAAGTGATTTAAGTCGAGCTCTCTTGGAAACTGAGAAGGAAACTGAGAAAAGGTATAGAAGAGGTCAATAGAATCCCTAAGAAAAAGGCTGTTTGTTTGAGGTTCATAACCTCCTGAAAACGGTGTTTGCCACCCGTCCCCTTCCAAAGTCCCAGTAATGTCGTTAACCGTTTTAGCCGAAAACCTCATCTCTACATTAGCAGGAAATAAGGCTTGCCCGTCAACCACGAGATTACGCCATTCATCAGGAAGATAAAGTGAAGAGCTCAATTGAATTTGCGGAGAGTCGACCTTAACTGTAAAGGTTCTTGTTTTAAAGTTATTCGTCGAAACGAATAAAGAAAAAGGTTGGAGAGTGTGATTTTGAAAACAGAGCTCACTCCCCTTCAAGGTAGCTTGAAAGGCCGTCTCTTCTTTTGCTTTAAGGGGAACAGAAAAGGTATCAACTTTCAATTGACCAAAAAACTCTTTGGAGAAATCTTTTAGCCTATTTGGAGGAATATGAAATTGAACTAGACCTGGAGAGGTTAAAACAAAATGAGTAGGAGTGAGTTCAGCCTCAATAAGGAGAGAGAAAAGCGAGGATCTTGCTTCGAAGTGAAGTGCCAAATGATCCGAAATGGAGCGACCCTTTATTTTGATATCTTTGATATCAAGGGGCTCGTCGATGATCTTGAGGCCCCTAAATTCTGGGAAAAATACCGAAGCAATTTGCTCTCTTTCATCGGAAGAAAGGTTATTTACACCGATATCGAAGTCGATATTAGAGTCGGGGATGGAGAGAAGAGCCGTGAGGTGAAAAAAATCGTTTTCACAATTCTTTTTTTTCCCAGAAGCTTTGATATTAACCGTGTAGTTAAACAAGCTAATATCAGCCTTAATCATCTCTAGATCGAGAGGGGTGAATCCGGGTGTGGCTAGCTGAATGATCCCATCTTCGATGATAAGATGACAAAAAGGAGAGGCTCTCTTTGTCGCAGGTATAAAGTCAGGGTTAGGCTTAGAAGAACCGGGTTGTCCTTTGGCGACCGTCGAATTCCAAATCTTCAATGAGTTGGAGTCTATTTTAGGGGCTTTCATCTCCATGTCGCCTAGATTGCGATAAAAAAGTATTTGCCACAAAGTTGCGTTTGTTGCGATTTTTTCTCCTCCAAAGAGAAAATTATTTCGACAACTCTTTAAAAGAATCCCATCAGCTTGTTGCCCTTCCCACCAGCTCAGATGAAGAGACTTAATAAAAAGGGAATTTCCGGTAGAAAAATTATAAATTTTTAAAAAAATCGATTTTCCCCACGAAGTTGAGATGAGATTGGGGGCAAAAAAAAACTCCTAAAGCTAAGGTGAAAAAAGATAGAATAACAAGACGAAAGAGGGTCTTAATCATCGGTGGGCATACCTCAAGATAGTCAACGCCGTCTTAGCATCGATGATCGTTTTATTCTCAATCATGTTAAGGGCCTCTTTCAAAGAGAGAATTTTCAAATCAATCCCATCGGTATCATCAGCCTTTAAGGAACTCGCCACTAAATCAGTAGCAAGGAAGAGGTGAACATACTCGGTCATAATGCCGGGTGACATAACATAGCCTCCAAAGGGTTCTAGTGAATGAGCGAAATAACCGATCTCTTCTTGAAGCTCCCTCTGGGCGCATTCCGCAGGGGATTCACCAGGATTGAGTAGGCCAGCCGGAATCTCCAGGGTAATTTGATTAACGGCTCTGCGCCACTGTTCGACTAAAATGAGATTTTTTGAAGAGTCTATGGGAAGAATGGCAACCGCTCCTGCAGTCTCAACAATATCCCACACTTTAGGTGGAGAGCCCGGGAAAAAAATGAGATCTCTTCGAACTTTTAAAAATTGGCCACAAAAAGGAGTATCACTTTCGATCCTGCTCCTCTTCTCCTCAAACTCCATCGCGCTAGCGTTCCTACCCATAGTCCCAATTTGTCAACCGTTTTCAACACCCCCAAACCCAAATTTTTCGGTTCGGGCATAGCGCTTTTAATATTAGGGATATTTTAGTGACTTTTCAAGCTGCTTGAAAATTTTATTTTTTTAGATCATAAAAATAGACATAGCCAAAATGGTTCAAGGCACCCTTCACTTCGTCTTGTGTTGCAACGGTTATCCTGGCATCATCTGCTTTCATCCAGGGGTCGTGACGACTCCTTCTAATTAGGGCAAAGAAGTGTTCTGATTTATGGACAAGGATCGATCTTAGCGCATATTCACCTACTTCATTCTGAAGGGCCTCCGGCATCTCAATGGCGGTCCTTGATGAAAGATCCTCATGGTTTACTCTTACATAAAACCGGTCAAGTTTCGGATCGTTATTGAAAAAGTCCTGAAGAATAGGGCTATCTTTTCTATTCTTTTTCAAGAGGTCGATTCCCTTTTCGTTTTCTTCTTCATTAGGGGCCGGACATAAAATGGCAGCCTGAGGAAACGACACCTCTCCTTTAAGATCAGCCAATTGTGAAAGGACGTCCATAGGGTCAGCAAAGTCTTGACCCATTGAACCTGTTAGGGTAAGCATTTTTCCTATAGAGGTTGTAAAATCGAGGGTCTCTGACCTTTCATCGATTTTATAGCCGTTTAAGGCTTTTAAAAAATCGGCTATGTTTTCGTCATCACGGTGATCATTAAACTTCTTTTCTAAATCATTAAGCAAGGTTTCGTCATTGAATACCAACTGGATGGCAGCATTGGCGCCACAATTATAATTTTTCCACGGAATCCCCTTTAAAGGAATCCCATTGCGAGCAGAGAAAGAGGTTCCGAAAAAATAGCTTGGGCGATCTCGCTGATGTTTAAAAATTTGATCTGATTCATTATATTTTGGTCAACACGGATGGTTTTTCCTTTTTCGGAGGGGGGGAGCTGAGGGGGCGGTATGAAAAAGCCTCAAAAAGCCATGGGTTCTCCTTTTTCCCCATAAACTTATCTAAAAACCCGGGCTGAGCTTCAGAAGATTTCTCAAAATGAAAAGTAAAGGCTTGAGAACCAGAGAGATCGGGGTGCGTTTTTTGGAAAATTTGGTGACATTGTTGAATGGCGAGGATGAATGCCTCCCTTTCCTTTTGGTTAACGGTCATAACGGTTCTTGGGGCGTCTGGAGAGGCTCTTTCATAAAAGGTGAGGTTGTAAAATTTTTCACCAATTAAAACGGCAGGAGAGGTTGATTTTTTGATAGGAGAAAATTCAATATTAATAGCGGGCGTTGGTTGTAATAAAGTAGGGATTGTAGAAGCTGACATTCATTAACTCCGTGTATAATATTACTCTATATTTTAACATACTTTATATTTATAGATAACTTAATAATAGGACAATCTATCTTGTTTGTAATAAACAAGTTACAAAAATTAAAAAGATTTTATTATGGATCATTCTTTTTTGTTAGAACGAGCCGAAGCATGGCTTGATCCTTCTATTTATGACCAAGAGACGATAACAGCGGTAAGAAGGATAATGACGTCTCCAGAGGAACTTGCTGATGCTTTTTTTAGTGACCTCTCTTTTGGGACAGGGGGGGTGCGTGGGGTGATGGGGGTGGGGACAAATCGGATTAATTTTTATACGATCCGAAGGGTGACTCAGGGATTGGCCAATTACATTCTTAAGAAAGGGAGTTACTTAAAAGGGGTTGTTATCGGTTTTGACAGTCGCCATCATTCAAAATCGTTTGCTCAAGAAACGGCTAAGGTCTTTACTGGGAATGGAATACCGGTTTTTTTTCTTAACGAACTACGTCCGACCCCCTATATTTCATTTTCTTGTCGCTATTTAAAGGCTCAAGCAGCCGTGATGATTACAGCCTCTCATAACCCAAAGGAATACAATGGGTATAAGGTTTACTGGGAGGACGGGGGGCAGGTGGTTTCCCCGCATGATACTGAAATCATGAGCGAGGTTGACGCGGTAGTCTCTCCTTATCAAGTGCGCCTTTCCTCGTCGATCGATAATGAATTAGTCGTTATCCCAGGACCCCCACTGGATGAGGCGTATTTTCAGGCTATAGAGGGGTTACAACTTTTTCCTGGGAAGCAACATCAGGGGCTCAAAATTTCTTATACAAGTTTGCATGGAACCGGTATCACGCTTTTACCTGCAGCGCTGGTTCGTTTTCATTTCCTACATCCGCACTTGGTCGCAGGGCAGGCAGTTCCGGATGGAGATTTTCCGACCGTACGGTTCCCAAATCCAGAATATCCAGAGGCGTTGAAGCTTGGAGTTGAGGATCTACTAATAACGGATGGGGATATCCTTTTGGCAACGGATCCGGACTGTGATCGGTTGGGTGTTGTTGCAAAGCATCGAGGAAAGGCGGTTATTTTAACGGGGAATGAGCTGGCCACTTTGGGGGCTTATTTTATCTGTAAAACCCTATCGGAGCAAAAAAAACTACCCGATCGGGGGGCGATTGTTTCGACTATTGTAACAACAGAACTGTTGAAAAAAATTTGCGAGGCGTTTGGGGTCCACTATGTTGAGGTTTTGACGGGATTTAAATATATAGGAGAAAAGATTCATCAATGGGAACAGGATCGTAATGGATACGTTTTTCTTTTTGGAGCGGAGGAGTCGTATGGATACCTCATGGGGACTTATACGCGAGATAAGGACGGCATTATCGCCGGCTGTCTTTTTGCACAAATCGCCTCTATGATGCAAAAAGAAGGGAGGACGATGATTGATTTGCTTCATGAAATTTATAAAAAATTTGGAATTTATCGTGAAAGCCAGCTCGCTTTAACGTTTTCAGCGGGAAAGAGCGGCCTTGATACCTTACACGCCTCAATGAAGAATTTCAGAAAAAATCTTCCTTTGTCGTTAGGGGGTGAACGTATCGTTACGGTTCGCGACTACTTAAAACCGACTTCTGACGGCCTCCCTTCTTCCGATATTTTGCTCTTTCGTTTAGAAGATGGAAGCAAAGTCGTCATTCGACCTTCAGGAACAGAGACAAAGCTTAAAGTCTACGTATCGGCTCATTTAAAAAATTTTAGCTCTGTAGAGGAGGGATATGATCAATGTGACGAGCGGTTAGAAAAGTTCACGACTTCTATCAAAACCCTTTTTCTATAATTTAAAATCGTCTCCAAAATACGAAAGGCGGGCCTCCTGATGTTGTAACAATTCGCCAACGGTTCCTGAGATCAATATTTTTCCTTTTTGAATGAGGTAGCTTCGGTCAACAACCGTGAAAATTTCTCGGGCGTTGTGGTCGGTGATTAAGATGCTAATTCCTTTATCTCTTAACTGTCGTATGATCTTTTTTAGATCGGCAATAATGATGGGATCAATATTAGCAAACGGTTCATCTAATAAAAGAATAGAGGGGTGCAAGGCTAGGGTTCTAGCAATTTCAAGGCGTCGTCGTTCGCCTCCAGAAAGGGTTCCTGCTTTTTTTTTATGCAGCTCTGTTAGATGAAATTCTTCTAATAGGTAGTTCAGCTGGTTTTTTCTTTCGATTTTCGATAAAGGCATGATTTCTAAGACACATAAAATGTTTTCCTCTACTGAAAGAGAGTGAAAAACAGAGGGCTCTTGAGCTAAATAACCCATTCCAAGCCTGGCTCGTTTGTGAATAGGCAAAGAAGTGATATCGCGATTCTTAAATAATACCCTTCCTTCATCGGGACGGATTAAACCGATAGTCATATAGAAGGCTGTCGTTTTTCCAGCTCCGTTAGGGCCTAAAAGGCCAACAACCTCTCCTTGATTGACTTCAAAAGAAAGGGCCTCCACCGCGACTTTGTCATCATATTTTTTTTTTAGCCCCTCGGCTTTAAGAAGCGGTGATTTAAAGTTCATAAAAAAAACCGAAGTATTTTTTAATTTTTAATTTTTCGTCAACCGTCAGAGCAAGTCTAACATTACCCACACCTTTCACAACCTGCTTATTTGTTATTGGATCGCGCGTTAGGTGGACTTCTCGAGCACTGAGGTAGAGATTCTCTTTTTTATCAACAAAACAAACTTTTTTATTAGGGTCAGCGGTCAGGATGAAAGAGCCTGTTTTTGGATGATAAGTGAGGTGATCGGCAAGCCCGAAACGGGATTTGTTTTTTTGAGAAAGGGAAAAAAGTTGAACTTCTCCTTCTAGAGAGACTACCAGCGGGAAAAGTTTTCCGTTTTCTTCCCGATAGTCAACTCGAGCTTTATCGGCATAGAGACCTAGCTCATCTCCCTTATAGCAAAGCTGGAGTCCTTTCGGAACCATTCCGTTGATAAGAGGGCTTTGTATGGTGCTGCTTAGCGACTCTTTTTCAAAAGTAATGACTCCATGAGAAACAAGAGAGTGGTGGTTCAGGTAGGTTAGAGTTGTTGTTCCAAAACTTTTGAAACTTGAAATTTGTTTCCCTTTTTTTGAAAAAGAAACGGTGTTGTCGGAGAAAAAACTTCCCAGGCTAGGTTCTTCTATGGAAATTCCGCCGTTAAGGGTTAAAACATTGTTTTCGTGATCCCAAAAAAGCTTTTTAGCGGTGAAGGAGAGATTTTTTTGAGAAAAAAGAGAAACGGTTTTACGACGATTTTCCATTTGAAGTTGGCCTAATTTTCCGTCTAGATCAAGTTCTACTCCGTTTGAGGGAGTCGCCGCGCTCCTTTCGTCTTCTTCAATTTGTTTAAAATCAACCTTAGAGAGGTGAGTAAGTTGATAAAGCCAAGCGGAGCCTAGTATGCCTATGAACAAAAAAATTATGAAAAGGGTCTTTCCGAACACGAAACGATATGATAAATCTGGTTAACTTCTCTAAGCAGAGCCTCAAGCTGGTCAAATGGATAGGAGGAATCTTTATCAGATAGTGCCATTTCCGGATGAGGATGGGATTCAAGGTAGAGGCAATCACAGCCAGCAGCAACAGCGGCCTTGGCTAGGACAGGAATGAATTTTTTTTCACCACCGGAGCAATTTCCAAGTGACCCTGGGAGTTGAACGGAATGGGAGGCATCAAAACAGACGGGGAATCCAGAACTTTGTAGGATGGGGATGGCGCGCAGATCGCTTATAAGATTATTATAACCGAAGCAGGTGCCTCGATCGGTAATAAGGATTTGGTGATTTCCCGTCGTTAAAAGTTTGTTAATAACGTGACTCATGTCCCAAGGGGCCATAAATTGCCCCTTCTTAAGGTTAACAATGGCTCCTGTATTTCCGGCAGCTAAAATAAGATCAGTTTGACGAGAAAGGAGGGCTGGAACTTGGATAATATCACAGACTTCTCCAACAGCAATCGCCTCTTCAACGGTGTGAATATCGGAAAGAATCGGGACATCGAGTTCATCACGGATTTTTTTAAGAATTCTTAACCCTTCGTGAAGACCAGGGCCTCGAAACGAGTCATATGAAGAGCGGTTAGCCTTATCATAACTCGACTTATAAACGAAATTAATCCCTAATGAAAGGCAAAGATTTTTCAAAAATTTAGCAGCTAAAAAAGCTTCCTTTTCACCTTCAATCACACACGGCCCTGATATCAGAGTGAGGGGTTGTTTTTTCCCAATAAAAAAATTTTTAACTTTAATGAGCGACATTGGAAAACACCTCATCCATAGAGTAAAGCCCTTCACGTTGATTTTTTAAAAATTTAGCAGCAAGAAGAGCTCCTTTACCAAAAACTTTTCGTGATTGAATACGGTGACTGAGTTCGATTTCTTCGTCACCGAGTGAAAATAAAACCGTATGATCCCCTATCGTATTTCCAGAACGGATAGAGTTAATTTCAGCCTTCTGTCCATGAAGAGCCTTCTGCAAAGCCAGAGCCGTACCACTCGGTTGGTCTTTTTTATGAATATGATGGCTTTCAATGATTTTTGTTTGACAAAACTCACCTAGTTTCAAAGAGAGGGATCGAACAACTTCCATAAAGAGGGTCATCCCAAAGCTGAAGTTAGGCGAGAAAAGGATGGGGATTTTTTTAGCAGCAAGAGACAAAAGGGAGGAATCGAAATTCCCTGTTGTCCCAATAACAACAGGTTTTTGGTGAGCTATGCATCGGCTTAGGAGTGCTTCAACAGTTTCGGCTGCGGAAAAATCAATAACGACATCAGCCGTATCGATGTTTTCACAAACCGAAAAAGAGCGGTCTTCCTCAACGAGAGAGTGAAGCACCCTTCCCATCCGTCCACGGGCTCCATGAATATAGAGGGCAGTAACCTTCGATTCCATTACCGAATTTTACACTCAAGCGACTTAATCGTATACCGTTGTCAATCGATACCGAAGTGAACTGAAAAATCGAGATTTGGGCGCCGACGCTTTGGCGAGGGTCCAAATCCAAGTTTTCAGCTCATTTTGGATAACTCCCTTAATCGGATTTTCCTCCCTCGGTTTGCATTCTCAACAAAGAATTGGGTAGATCTAATAATTCAATCAATCTTTGTATAAAAAATTCGTTAGAAGCTCTCTGTTCTGTAAAAGTCGCAAGCCCTACTTCCTTTTCTACCAAAGAGTGTAAACATTGGAGACGACCCTTTGAAAGGCTTGCAAGCAACATTGCCGATTCTATATAACCGCGGGAGAATATGGCTTGCAGTCGACGCGCTGTCAAGCAAGAGGGGTTAGTGGTCTCAAGTTGTTTAAGTGAGAAGAGGTTCAGCAACGAATGAGCCTCTAACCTATCGATATGCGCCTCAATATACTTTGCAGAGAGTGAGGCAAAGATATCCCTTGCTCTATTCCTATCGGGAAGGGCAGAAAGCTTTTTCAGCTGATCGTCCAAGAAATCTTTCCGATGACGACCTCCAATCGTTTTTTTCTCATTGGTTTCTTTGGGATACCAAAGAGGAGTGGGGTTCTGGCTTGAGGGGGAGACGGGATTCATAATAATCCTAGTAAATGGTTTAAAATACGGGAAGCATCATTTATAATTTTTCTTAAATTATCAATTTATTTTTCATTTTATGCTTGATGTGCGGGTTTTTAGTTGTTCACGAAAAGGTAAAAATATACCGAAATGAGTTAAAAACTTGGTTTTGGGCCCCGCCAAAGCCCCGGGGTTGGACGATCGCAACGGCAAGTTTTCAGCTTATTTCGGTATAGAGACATTGTTAAGGTTGAGCTCTGTTTTCACCTAAAAAGAGGCATCCCGTAAAGGGCGCAAAAAGGGCGGGTAAATTTCAAGAATTTCGTGAAATCTTGCCCGTAAGAATATCATAAATCGGATGAAAAAATTCCACAAAGAACGACCCCCTCTCTGTCTTTTTTTAATATTTTTATAGTAACAATTAACCAAAAAATAAGAGTTTTAGTTTCAAACGATTCAATTTTTTTTTGATCACTTTTGGAAAGTTTAAGATGTTTAAAAAAAACGTTCATGATGATTCTAAGCCGTTCCAAAGAAAGGCCCTCTGTAAAACGAAAAATATCTTCCATTCCGGAGGGAAAGATTTGGAGTACCTGATCTAATGATAAGCAACTTAGGTTGATGATCGCAAGCTGTTGTGGTGACAGTAATCTCAGCACATGAAACGCCTCCATCCTACGCGCATCCGCTTCAATAGATTTTACAGGTAGCCGGGTAACCCTCTCCTTTACTTTTTTTCGATCAGCAATAAAGAATATTTTTTTGAATAGGCCGTCTGATAAAAAGAGGGTCTCTTTTTTTGAAAGGTGCTCCATTACCTCTACTTCGGTCAAGGTATCTTCCTCAAAACGAAGCTCTTTAATGGCCTTTTCCTCCTTCTCTTTCAGTCTTTTATCGTGGTTTTGCAGCCTCCACAAAGAACTTGAATTTGATAGATCTAATAATTCAAATAATCTTGTTCCAAGAGGCTTTTCAGAAGCTGTTTTATCTGTAGAAGTCGCAAGCCCCACTTCCTCTTCTATCAAAAGGAGTAAACATCGGAGGCGATCCTTTGAAAGGCCTGTAATTAACCTTGCCGATTTTATATAACCGCCTGAGAATATGGCTTGCAGTCGACGCACTGTCAAGCAAGAGGGACTAATGTTATCAAGTTGCTTAGGTGAGAGGAGGTTAAGCAACGAACAGTCGTCTACCCTATCGATATGCTCTTCAATATCCTCTGGAGAGAATGAGGCAAAGATCTCCCTTGCTCTATCCTTATCAGGAAGGACTGAAAGCTCTTTAAGTTCATCGTCCGGAATATCTTTCAGGCAACGACTCTCAATCTTTTTTTCCTCATTTGTTTCTCCGAAATAGGAAAGAGGGGTGGGGTTCTGGCTTGTGGGGGGGACTGGATTCATATTAATCCTAGTAAACGTTTTAAAATACGGGGAACATTTTTTGTGATTTTTCTTAAATTGTCAATCCTTGATGTGCTGGGATGTGCTGGGATGTGCCGGGATGTGCCGGTTTTTCGTTGTTGACGAAAAGGCATACTGAGGTGAGCTGAAAAATTGGAATTTTGGCTGTCGTCAAAGTCTCAGGTTTGGACGACCATTTCGGTATACATTAAAAAAATAAATCGACAGTTTAAGAAAAATCATAGAAAATCATCCGCATATTTTAAAACCTTTACTAGGATTAATATGAATCCAGTCCCCCCCACAAGCCAGAACCCCACCCCTCTTTCCTATTTCGGAGAAACAAATGAGCAAAAAAAGATTGAGAGTCGTTGTCTGAAAGATTTTTCGGACGATCAGCTGAAAGCTCTTTCTGCCCTTCCTGATAGGGATAGAGCAAGGGAGATCTTTGCCTCATTCTCTACAGAAGATATTGAAGAGCATATCGATAGGGTAGACGCCTGTTCGTTGCTTAATCTCTTCTCAGCTAAGCAACTTGAGCTGATTAACCGCTCTTGCTTGACAGTGCGTCGACTCCGAGCCATATTCTCGCGCGGCTATTTAGCAATAGCAGGGTTGCTTGCGGGTCTTTCAGAGGATCGTCTTCAATATTTTCGCTCTTTGATGGAAAGGGATTTGGGAATATTGGTTTCGGATGAGACCATTTCTAAAGGACCTCTTACAAAAAGATTGATTGAATTATTAGATCATTCAAATTCAAGTCCTTTGTTGAGGCTGATAAACTACGATAGTGGGCTGAAAGAGAGAGAGGAAAATGCGATTAAAGGGCTTGGTTTTGAGGAAGATACCTTGACCGAAGCAGAGGTAGTTCAGCACCTTTCAAACAAAGAGACGATTCTTTTATCAGACGGCCTATTCAAAAAAATATTCTTTATTGCCGATCGAAAAAAAGTAAAGGAAAGGGTTGCCTTATTACCTGCAAACTCTATTGAAGCCGATGCCAGAAGGATGGAACAGTTTTGTGTCCTGAGATTACTATCCTCGCAGCAGCTTGCTGTCATCGATCTAAATCACTTAACATTGGAGCAGGCATTACAGATTTTCCCCTCAGGAATGGAAGATATTCTTAATTTTACAATCGGCCTTTCGATAGAACAGCTTAGAATGATCATGACCGTTTTTTCTAAACATCTTGAGGTTTTCGAAGAGTGTCAAAAAGAAATTGAATCATTTGAATTTGGTCAACTTCTTCTTTGGTTAGTTGGTCATATAAAACTTTTAAAAAACGACGATGATGGGTGGGCTCTTTATGAAAAGCTTGCACCCGATTTGTGATTTTCTTGGAGTCTGAGGTTTCATTAAATTTTTGAAATTTCTTCCGGCACCTCACTCGTATTTTCTCAACACGAGCGACGTTGCGATAAGATCTAGCCAGGAGGGCTTTCACAACAGCCCAAACCCAATTTTCCAACTCACTTCAGTATACTTCGGTATAAATTAAAAAATAAATTGACAATTTAACAAAAATCACAAAGGATGCTCTCCGTATTTTAAAATATTTACTTAAGTGTATTATGAATCCAGTCTCCCCCACAAGCCAGAATCCCACCCCGTTTTCCTATTTCACAGAAGGAAACGAGGGAAAAAAGATGGAGAGTCGGTGTCTCAAAGATTTTTCGGACGATGAGCTAAAAGCCCTTTCTATCCTTCCCGATAAGGATAGAGCAAGGGAGATCTTTGCCTCATTCTCTCCGGAGGATATTGAAGCGCATATCGATAGGTTAGACGCCTATTCGTTGCTTAACCTTTTCTCTCCTAAGCAACTTGATGCCATTAACCCCTCTTGCTTGACAGTGCGTCGACTGCAAGCCATATTCTCACGCTTTTATGCAGAATCGGCAGGATTGCTTGCAGGCCTTTCGAAGGACCGCCTCCGATGTTTACTCCGTTTGATAGAAGAAGAAGTGGGAATTGCGACTTCTACAGATGAGACAACTTCTGAAAGGGTTCTTGGAAAAAGATTGATTGAATTATTAGATCAATCAAATTCAGGTTCTTTGTTGAATCTGAAAAACCACGATAAAAGGCTGAAAGAGAGAGAAGAAAATGCGATTAATGAACTTAGTTTTGAGGAAGATACCTTAGCCGAAGCAGAGGTAGTTGAGCACCTTTCAAAAAAAGAGACGCTCTTTTTATCAGACGAACTATTCAAAAAAATATTCTTTATTGCTGATCGAAAAAAAGTAAAGGAGAGGGTTACCCGGCTACCTGCAAAATCTATTGAAGCCGATGCCAGAAGGATGGAGGCGTTTCATGTACTGAGATTGCTGTCACCGCAACAACTTGCTGTCATCGACCTAAGTCGCTTAACATTGGAGCAGACAGTGCAGATCTTTCCCTCCGGAATGGAAGATCTTTCTCGTTTTACAGCGGGCCTTTCTGTGGAACGGCTTAGAATTATCATGCACGTTTTTGCTAAACATCTTAACCTTTCCGAAATTTATGAAAAAGAAATCGAATCGTTTGGATTTAATAAACTTGTTTTTTGGTTCGTTATTTATATAAAAATCTTAAAAAAAGACGATGAAGGGTTGGCTCTTTATAAAATTTTTTCATCCGATTTATGATTTTTTTGGAGTCTGAGGTTTCATGAAATTCTTGAAATTTCTCCCCTTACGTCGCTCGTATTCAGAAATACGAGCGACGTTGCGATAAAACGTTAGTTTGAAACGTCATTTGGATCTTCATCATAGATTTCGTTATAGGCGGGAGGTCTCTTTTCTACCCTCTCCTTCGAGATCACTTTTCCATCTTTTACGGTTAGAAAATATCTATTTTCTTGGATAACTTGCTCACCCATCATAACCCTCTCAACATACTCATACTCTTGACTACCATCGTTTTTTTTTTGGATACGATAAGGGGCTCCGCACTGTTCTACGACTTCTTTGATGTCAGTGCCCAGCTCAATCCCATTAAAATCGGGACGGGTCATAATTAAAGGCTCCGAGTGAAGAAAGGAGGTGGACAAAGTAATGAAGAAAATTACTCTTTTAATGAAAGGTCTTGCCATACCCTACCCTTAACAATGGTGCGAAGCTGATCAGCTGTTGCATATTCTGCATACATTAAGTAGGTCTCATCTGGCTGTTTTTCATACATCTCAAATCCTTCAAATTCCCTTGAAGACAAACGAAACTCCCATGCAATCAATCGATCGGTAAGGATCCCTTTCCCAACAATTTTTCCAATGCTTGGGTTATCGAGTTCAATTGAAAAATTTCCAGAAGCCAGATCAAAAAAAAGGAATTGATTTTGCATGATATCTGAGATCCCTTTGACCTGAATTTCCTGAATACACGTAATTTTACCCGTGCTGTCCCGTTCAGAAATGTTCCACTTGGTGGAATAGCCAAGCTCTTCTTCTATCACATTTAACTGAATTTTACCCTCTCCAATCCAAGCAGTAGGAGTTAAAATAAAACGATGTTCTTTCATTTAAAATACAAACCTTCGGCTATAAATACTTTGCAAAATACCCAGGGCCATCATCGTCGACACTACTGAAGACCCTCCATACGTAATCAGAAGAAGAGGAACTCCTGTAATCGGTAAAAAGCCACACATCATCCCAATGTTCATGATGATGTGAGTTGCCAAGTAAACGGTGATCCCAGCCGACAAAAGCTGCCCAAAGGGATCCTTAGCCTTAGCTGTAACCTGAAAGCTAAAATAAATCAAACTGAAAAAAAAAAGTATCAACAAAACAACCCCTATTAGTCCAAATTCTTCGGCATACGAAGCAAAAGCGGAGTCAGTATGAGCAAAAGGGAGCCATTTATGGCCTGAAAACGTGCTTTCATGCCACCCACTTCCCGTAATACCCCCAACACCAATAGCTGTTTGAGCCGCTTTTTGGTGATAAGTATGGGGATTTAGTCGTTCATACTGATACTCTTTTAAGCACTTTATTGCGTAGGGACGGAATTGTTCATAAGACACGATATCTGCAAAAATTAATCCCACAACGAGCAATACCGCCATTCCCACCAATGTCATCCCTTTAACAACCTTTTTATTAACATTTCCCAAATAAAACATCACAAGAGTAATCGGGTATAAAACAAGGGCCGTTCCTAAATCGGGCTGTTTCAAGATCAGAAAAAATGGAATCGTGACAACGACAAGCCCTTGAAGAGCAGTGCTCCAATACGAAACGGCTCGTTCTTTTTTCTCCAAGAGGTGGCTTAACATAATGATAACAGCAAGTTTTGCACATTCAGAAGGTTGAAACTCCCTTCCAATAAAGGGGATTCGATACCAACGGTGAACATTTTGAATCGGAGTTGTTAGGAAAAGCCCCATTAATAACAAAAGGGAAAAACCATATAAGACCCAGGCCCAGGATTGAAGTTTACGATAATCCATTCCAACGAAAAAAAGATAAACCCCCCATCCGATTGTAAACCATTGCATTTGAGATTTGACAGATTTTGTTAAAAGGCCAACTCCCTCATGTGCGGTCATTGCAGAATTGACTAGAAAGCTGACCCCCATTAAGGCTAAAATAAGGGGCAATGTTCGAAAATCAATGTGCTTTAAGTATCGATAATTCCACATGCAACCCCAGCGAAATACCCCATTATGAGATAGCCTATTTAATGAGCAATCTAAAAGTCACGTTTATCCATTTTAAATCCGTTGACTCGACAAATCAGTGGGTCAGAACTCATGCCCAACAATTACCCGTAAAAGGGTTTACTTGTGTCTCTGCCTCTACTCAAACAGCCGGCCGAGGCCGGTTTAAGCGGACCTGGATCTCTCCACGGGGTGGGAATATTTATGCTTCTCTTTTTTTTACACTTCCTGTTGAAGCACAATTTTTTTTTAACATGGGGCAGCTAATGGCCCACTCCTGTGTTGAATGTCTGAACAGCTATCACCTTCCCGCTCAAATGAAATGGCCGAATGATATCCTTATCAATAAAAAAAAGGTAGGTGGCATTCTAACGGAAACTTTTTTTATACAAAGAAAAGTTGGGGTCATTATTGGCATCGGCATTAATATTGATACAAGAGAAGAGGTCCTGGCCTCTATTGATCAGCCAGCAACTTCCCTCCTCTCCTTTTCAGGAAAAAAATGGAATAAAAAAATTTTACTTAGACGGTTGTTGCGACGGTTTTTCGAAAATTACCACTTGACAATGGGTGGCATAGAACAAAGGATGGCATCAGGATTCCCTCCAGATCGAAAGCCAAACTGAGTACCTCTATCATAGAGTAAATTAAATTCGACATAATGACCGCGCAACCGAAGCTGTTCTTCTCTATTTTTGCGAGTATAGGGTATTTCAATTCGTTTTTCATAGATAGGCAGGATAGCCGGCAAAAAACTGTGAGCAATTCCCTTCCAAAGATCAAAATCGTTTTTAAAATTACCCGTGTTTAAATGATCAAAAAAAATCCCACCAACCCCCCTCTCTTTTTGCCGATGAGGAATAAAAAAATATCGACGAGCCTCTTCAGAAAATTGTGGATAAAGAGAGGGATCAAACCGGTCAAGAGCTGTCTTTGCAGATTGATGAAAATGATCACGATCTTCCTCATAAGGAAACCCCATCGGGGTTAAATCATACCCACCCCCAAACCAGTAACCTGTTTCGGTCTCAATATACCGAACATTCATATGGGCTGTAGGGGCGTGTGGATTTTTCATATGGGTGATCAGGCTCACCCCGGTTGCAAAGAAAGCCCCCTCTCCATCTTTCATGGGAAATTTAGCCCCCCTAATTCCTGACCAGTTCACCGCCGCCTTTTCAAATACAGAACCACGCAAAAGGCTGATCTCTCCACCTCCCTCTTCGGAATAATCCCACTTCTTTTTTTTAAATTTCTTACTCCGATCCTTCTCTAGCTGTTCAAAAGAGGCGATCACTTCATCCCTTAAAGATTTTAAGAAAAAAACAATAGAGTCTTTTTGATCCACAAATAAAACCTTTATAACAATTTTACTTTAATTTAAATTTATTTGAAAAATACAATTAAACAGATTAAAATTATCGTTCAAATGACACCGATTTGTTCTATTTCCAGTCAACTTACAACAAAGCTCATAACCTTTCGGAACCCGAAAGGGGAAGAAAAAAATTGGATTCGATGGAATTTCCCTCTATCCGATCAAAAGTTTGCTTTAATTAAACCTTGTCTTTTTGTGGTGGAAGTGGGGATCCCTTTTTTATTGGTGACAGCGGTCATTGAAACCTTAGTCCTCTCCATCCTGCTGAGCCTCTCTTTTTTATTTCAAAATACTTCCTTGCGCCTGTTTTCATCCCCAAGGCTAAGCAGTAGCTTTTTCACGATATTTTGGAATTTTCGAAATCTTACTACAAATTTTTATCGTATTAACATCCCTACTCATGAATCACTCTCTCGCTTAGTATTAAAATTTTTACGTGATGAAGATACAAATTATATTAAATCATGGGCAAATGAATGTCATCTTTTTGATTTAAAAGAAGTCAATAACCCCCTTTCAAGGGATGCGCTTCATCCCTTTTTAAAGCACGTAGTCAATCATGTAGAACCTCTCGTAAAAAAAGAGGGGTGTGAGTTCTTTAAAAACAAGCTCCTTCAAGGGCTCGATGACGAAACCATAAACGCTCTTGTAGAAGCAGACGCCGATGCAATGCATTTTGGTATGTTTCGGACTGTTTACTTGTATAGCCTTGGGTCTGAACGAGAAAAACCGTTCCCCCCTTTTGTTAGTTCAGAGACCCAACAATATATCCAAACCATTCGAAACGATTATGAACCCACCAACGTATTAAATTGTGAAGACGTTCTAAACAAACATACTTTTTTGAGTGAAGCAGCGGAACGGCTTTCGTGCTCTGAAAGGGTATTTAAATCATTAAAAGAGCATAGCTTTAAGATGACAAAACCGAGTCATGAACCCTTTTTCATGGGTTGTTGGATGACGGCTGCCGGTGAAGTTTTTCAAGCCAAAAAAAACATACCCGAGTGAGCTGAAAAACTGGAATTTAGACCGTCGCAAACTTCACTTCTCCTCTGTCACTGCTGACGGACCTGTATACTAAAAATTTATTTTCAAAATAATTCTAATAATAATTGTAATGGTAACTAAATCGCCAAGATTGAATCTTAATATTAAAAAACATATAATTGTATATCTAATTTTATTAAAGGTTTAAATATTATGCAACAGATAGGAGATAACCGGCTACCAGACAGAGAGCTTGTCGACCTGGTGCTCCATCATGGGCGTCGGGGCGCATTCATTGCAGCGGGTATTAGGCGTAATAGAGTAGTGGCTGCGGTGGCTAAACCTCTTCAAATGATCGGCTCTTATTTTTTTGGGGCGACATCTTGGCTTAAAGATCGAGCGACCGACTCTTTCTCGTATTTTTGGGGAAAGCCTTTCGACAACGCCCTAGCTCGGATTTTCGTTTTGGATAGAGAGAAGGTTCTTAGAAGGGCCTTGTTGCTGGCTAACCCGAAAATGGGAGAGGTTGAAACAAGGAAAATCTTCGAATCAGCGATGCTGATCCCGGCTCAGGACAAAGCTACGGCGGCTAAAAATGCCTTTTTTTTGCTGACACAGGGCATGAGGGAGTCCGATAGGGTTAATCTGATCGAAGCCGTTGGTAGTATACTTAGTAACGAAAAAGATGATGAGATAGCTTTTACGTTGTCGCTTATTACTCAAAACATGAAGATCTCTGCAAAGGTGATCGTCCTTCGAGCTGTGGCTAATATTTTAGCTGAGGAAAGGGAGCAGGTGGTTAGCAACGTTCTTCTTCTTATGGGACAACAGGAAGTGAATGAGGTTAACACGGTTGCCCTAATCCAAACGATTGCCGATTTACCTACTAACGAAAGAAATGGTGTCACAACTTCTGCATTGCGGGCCGTTACCCCAGAGGCGGGGGGGTTTGCGAGGTTGATGATCTTTAGAGCTTTGGCTAATCTTCCTGCTGAAGAAAGAGATCAAGTGGTTGACAACGCTCTTCTTTTTGTCCCACAGGGAATAGAGGATTGGAATAACACGGATGAGCTGATCGAGGCCATTGCCAATATACCCGCTCACGAAAGAGGTGGTGTCACCGTTTCTGCATTGCAGGTTATTGTTCCAGGGATAGGAGCGGCTGGAAGGGTGGCCATCATTGGAGTTGTGGCTGATGTTCCCGCTGAGGAGAGAGAGGACGTTATGGGAAACGCCAATCAGATCATTGATGATCAAATGGAGGCTCGCGACAGAATTAGGGTGATCCAGCGCATGGCTCTTGCTCCCGCCGATCAAAGACCTAACCTTGTCCAACGGTTCAGAGAGGGAGGCGATATTTTTCTCGATGCCCCTGCTGCCGCTGCACAGGGTGTTAACGTCCATGAAGGGGATCGCGATGAACGAGTCGTCGCTGCGATCAACCTCCTTCGGGAACGTCAGGGTCAGATATCGAAAGGTAGAATGACCGGGGCGGTGCAGGAGTTCACGAAATATCTCAGTGAGTGCAAAATGAATTCTGAACACAAACGACTAGCCGAACATGCTCTTCAGGGCCCTCATGATTCTGCCGATTTCGGGCCTCTTATCAATGGAAACGATACGATCGAGGGGCTCGGAATATCAGGGAAAGAAATGATCGCCCGTCTTTGGATTTTTGCGTCGGGGTTAACAGAACTTGAGCAGGCAATGGCAAAAGAAGGGATCATTTCTGCTCTCAAAGACTCCTACAACGTGGGTAGGGTCTGTCAAAAAGGAAAGGTGCAGAGGTTGATCGTCAGCGTCTTACAAGGTCGTCTTGCAGATATTAATATTGAATTAGAGGAAGGAATGCAAGTTACTAAAGAAGTAGCTGCCGAGATGTTCTTCAGTTTGGAAGCCCATCAGGCTATCAGAGAGTTGCCGCCTCTCATCGAGGCTGCCAATCGGTTTTGTGATGAAAACCCCCTTGTAAATCGGGACGAGTTTCTTCGTGAAGTCGAAAACTATGCGCAAGTCACTTGGGGGTAGGCTGCGATAGGTGCGGGAGCCTTCTGAGGGCGCAGAATTTTTGTTTGGCGTAAATCTTCTGAAGGCCCCGATAGCCGCTGTCGGTGATGACGTTTATACCGAAATAAGCTGAAAACTTGGATTTGGACCGTCGCGAAAGTCCTCGCGGTTGGATCTTATCGCAACGTCGCTCGTATTGAGAAATGCGGGCTAGTTGCGATCGTCCAACCTTTAGACCTTCCCAGGGGCTTTGGCGGGGTCCAAATCCAAGTTTTCAACTCATTTCGGTATATTGATGGGTGCAACCGTATTTTTGACTTCTTGAATAATCTGAAATCGTGCCATTCCCTATTCGCAAACGCTGTGCACATAATTTGTTGATTTTTTTCGTTCACAGCAATTTGGTTCTTTAGCATGCGCTTCTTCTTCTTTTCTTAGCAGAAGTGTTTTTGCTTTTTTTGGTCTTTCAATAAGCGTTTCTGTCGGGCCCATTAAAACAAGATCCCTTCTTAAGAGGGTTTTACGACCTGGTAAAGTGAAGGCCGGGTGTTTGATTAAAGACTCTTCGACCCACCTAATGATTTTGTAGGCGGTGATTTGACTAATACCATAGCCCTGGTTGTCAGACCTATATACTAAAAATTTAATTTCTAAATAATTTCAATAATTAACACATTTAAAATTAGAAGAATAATAGTAATTAAAGCATTAGTATTGAATTATAATATTAAAGAAGAATATAATTATCGATATAATTTTATTAGAGGTTTAAATATTATGCAAAACATAGGACATAACGGGCAACTAAGCAAAGAATTTTACGAGCTGCTGCTTAAGACTGGACACGATCCCGCTATTTTTGGATTAGTGCCTCCGCAAGGTAATAGAGTCATGACTGCAGTGGCTAAATCGTTTCAAATGATCGGCTCTGGTTTTGTTGGGGGGGCATTTTGGCTTAAAGATCGAGCGACTGACTCTTTCTCGTATTTTTGGGGAACGCCTTTAGACAATACCCTAGATCGAATTTTTGATTTGGATAGAGAGAAGGTTCTTAGAAGGGCCTTGTTACTGGCCATGCCGGAACAGTTTAAAGCATGGGAAACGCCCGGGATTCTGATTTATGCTCCCGCTCAGGCCCCTGCTCAGCAAAGAGCTGAAATGCTTAAAGCCCGCTTTCTTCAGATGACATTGGACATGCGGGAGTCTGACAGGGTTGATCTGATCCAAGCCGTTGCTAGTATACTTGGTAGTGAAAAAGATGATGCCGTAGGTCATGCATTGCTGGTTATTACTCAAAAGATGAAGATCTCTGAAAAGGTGAGCGTCCTTCGAGCTGTGGCTAATATTCCCGATGAGGATAGAGAGCAGGTGGTTAGTAATGTTCTTCTTATTCTGGAGAGTGTTCCGGGCCTAAAGGGAGTGAGTGAGGTTGACACGGTTAACCTGATCGAAACGATTGCGGGTGTGCCTGCTAACGAAAGAAATGGAGTCATGGCCTCTGTATTGCTTATTATTCCAGGGATGGGGCTCGATCGAAAGGTGGAGCTCTTCAGAGCTAAGGTGGAGCTCTTCAGAGCTATTGCTAAAGTTCCCGCTCAGGCAAGAGATCAATTCGTTACCAAGTTTCTTTTTGTGGTCAGACAGGACATCGCTTGGAATTACACGGTTGAGCTGATCCGCCTTATTGCCAGTATACCTGTTGACGAAATCGGTGATGTCATCGATCTTGCATTGGAGCTTATTATTCCGAGGCTGGGCGCCAGTGAAAGAAAGGCCGCTCTAACAGCTGTGCTTGACATTCCCGCTCGGGAAAGGCGTCCAGTGATTGGCAACGCTCTTCGTCTGATGCCGCAGCTGTGGGATCTTCATAATACGTGGAATAACAGGCTTAACTTGATTCAAGCTGTTCTTCGTACGCCTGGTAATGAAAGAGATGAAGTCGTAGATTTTGCATTAACAATTATTAATCTTCCTGCACAAAGGGAAAGGATGATGTCGGAAAGGATGGAGATCTTTACCGCTGTGGCTAATGTTCCCGCTCAGGAAAGACAGAACGTCATGGAACACCTGGCTCAGGTCATTGATGGTCAAATGTGGGTTGACGAAATAGTTAGGGTGATCGTGGCCCTGGCTGATGTTCCTGCCGCTGAAAGGCCTTTCGTTGCCCAACAATTTATTCAGGAAAGGGAGGGTTTTGTTATTTGGAGAAGGGAGGGTTTTGTTATTTGGAGAAGGGACGATTTTGGTTTTGCTCCACCACCGGGTGTTAACGTGCACGACGGGGATCGCGATCAACGAGTCGTCGCTGCGATCAACCTGCTTCGAGAACGTCAGGGTCAGATATCGAAAGTTAGAATGACCGGGGCGGTTCAGGAGTTCACGAAATATCTCGATGAGCGCGAAATGAATTCTGAAGACAAACGATTAGCCCAACACGCTCTTCAGGGGCCTCGCGATACTGCCGATTTCGGGCCTCTTATCAATGGAAGCGATACTATTCCGGGGCTCGGAATATCAGGAGAAGAAATGATCGCCCGTCTTTGGATTTTTGCGTCGGGGTTAACAGAACTTGAGCAGGCAATGGCAAAAGAAGGGATCATTTCTGCTCTCAAAGACTCCTACAACGTGGGTAGGGTCTGTCAAAAAGGAAAGGTGCAGAGGTTGATCGTCAGCGTCTTACAAGGTCGTCTTGCAGATATTAATATTGAATTAGAGGAAGGAATGCAAGTTGCTAAAGAAGTAGCTGCCGAGATGTTCTTCAGTTTGGAAGCCCATCAGGCTATCAGAGAGTTGCCGCCTCTCATCGAGGCTGCCAATCGGTTTTGTGATGAAAACCCCCTTGTAAATCGGGACGAGTTTCTTCAATTAGTCGAAGACTATGCAGAAATCGAATTTGCTCAAGAGGATGCCCAAGAAAACTGAAAAATTTGGACTTGGGGGCCCCCCTTAGCTCACTCGGGTAAGTTGCGGTCGTCCAACCCTCAGCCCTTTGCAGGGGCTTTGGTGGGGGCAGGGGCTTTGGGTGGGGGCCAGGCCCAATTTTTCAGCTCCCTTCGGTTGTAGGCTGCAATAGAATACGGGGTTCTTCTGAGGACGCCTAGCCTTTGTTTGTAATTTTTCAAAAAAAATCTTTTCTTTTGGAACGCCTTATCCCAAAACGGGTCGTTGGCTTTTCCGTTTTTCGCAGCGGCTCGAATGCACAATAGCAATTAAAGTATTTAATAATAGTAATTAACACGATTAAAAATTTCATTATAAATTGTATTTTAGCATTAAAAACTATACAATTTTTAATCTAACTATATTCAATTTTTTATAATTTTAAAAATATAATATTAAAAAGGTTTAAATATTTTATGCAACAGATAGCTTTTGATAGGCCAGTAAACAGGGAATTTCGTGAACCGGAGCCCCATCATGGATACCGTGCTGCTCATTTTGGAGTCGTGACTGCGGTGGCTAAACCCTTTCAAATGATCGGTTCTTGTTTTGTTGGGGCGGCATGTTGGCTTAAAGATCGAGCACCCGACTCTTTCTCGTGTTTTTTGGGAACGTCTTTCGACAATACCCTAGATCGGATTTTCGTTTTGGATAGAGAGAAGGTTCTTAGAAGGGCGTTGTTGCTGGCCGAACCGGAAATGAGAGAGGTTAAAATATGGAAAACCTTCAAAACTCCGATTGATGTTCCCTCTCAGAAAAGAGCTGAACGGGTTAAAAACGCCTTTCTCATGATGACACAGGAAATGGGGGAATCTGACAGGGTTGACCTGATCGAAGCTGTTGCCAGTATACTTTGTAACGAAAAAGATGATCTCATCGCTCATACATTGCGGGGGATTACTCAAAAGATGAAGATCTCTGCAAAGGTGAGCGTTCTTCGAGCTGTGGCTAATATTCTTCCTCAGGAAAGAGAGCAGGTGGTTAGCAACGTTCTTCTTCTTCTCGGCTCACAGGAGGTGAATGATTGTAATACGGTTGCCCTGATCAAAACGACTGCCAAAGTCCCTGCTAACGAAAGAAAGGGGATCGCAGCTTGTGCATTGCGGGCTATTACCCGAGAAACCGGGGGGGATCACAGGGTCGAGATCTTTAGAGCTGTGGTTAATGTTCCCGCTAGGGAAAGAGATCAAGTGGTTACCAACGCTCTTCTGGTCTCAGAGGGAATAACGGATTGGGATGACATCTATGAGCTGATCGAAGCGATTGCCAATATACCTGTTCACGAAAGAGAGGGTGTCACCGTTTCTGTATTGCAGGTTATTACTCCAGGGATGAGAGCCGTTGAAGGAGTCGCCATCCTTAGAGCTGTGGCTGGTGTTTCTGCTGAGGAAAGAGAGAGCGTCCTGGGAAGCGCACTTCAGATCATGGAAGATCAAATGAATGCTCACGAAAGAATTAGGATGATCCAGCGCATGGCCCATGCTTCTGCCGATGAAAGACCTCACCTTGTCCAACACTTCAGAGAGGGAGGGAATATTTTTCTGGATGCCCGTGCTGCTGCAGCACAGGGTGTTGACGTGCACCAAGGGGATCGCGATCAACGAGTTGTCGCTGCGATCAACCTCCTTCGGGAACGTCAGGGTCAGATATCGAGAAATAGAATGACCCGGGCGGTTCAGGAGTTCACGAAATATCTCAATGAGCGCGAAATGACCTCTGAACACAAACGATTAGCCCAACATGCTCTTCAGGGGCCTGACGATCCTGCCGATTTCGGACCTCTTATCAATGGAAACGATAGCATCCCGGGGCTCGGAATATCAGGGAAAGAAATGATCGGCCGTCTTTGGGTCTTTGCATCAGGGTTAACAGAGCTTGATCAGACAATGGCAAAAGAAGGGATCATTTCTGCTCTCAAAGACTCGCAAGACATGGGTAGAGTCTGTCAGGAAGGGAAGGTGCAGAGGTTGATCGTTAGCGTGCTACAAGGCCGTTTCCCAGGAATTAATATTGAATTAATAGAAGGAAGGCGGGTTTTTAAAGAACAAGCTGTCGGTGTGTTCTTTAGTGTGGAAGCCCATCGGGCTATCGAGCAGTTGCTGCCACTCATCGAGGCGGCCAATCGGTTTTGTGATCAAAATCCCCTTGTAAATCGGGACGAGTTTCTTGATGAAATCAAAGCCTATGCCGAAGCCCAATTTGGTCAGAAGGATACCGAAGTAAGCTGAAAAATTTGGGTTTCAACTCCACCAAAACCTCAGGCAAAACCTCAGGGTTGGACGATCGCTTTTCAATGCGAGCGGTGCAAAATCCATACATGTCGATATTTGAAAAAGAGGGACCGTAGCTTTTTTCCGTCGTTTGCAGTAGCTTGAATTTACGATAGCAATTAAAACATTTAAAAATTTCATTATAAATTTCATTATAGTCTTAAAAGATATACAATTATCCATCCAACTTTATTCAAATATTTTTATAATTTGAAAAAAAGGTTTAAATATTTTATGCAACAAATAACACTTAATAGACAACAAAGCAGAGCGATTCACGAACTGGGGTCCCATCGTCAATACCGTTATACTATTTTTGGAGCTGTGACTGCGGTGGGGAATAGGGTGGTGACTGCAATGGCTAAACCCTTTCAAATGATCGGCTCTTGTTTTGTTGGAGGGGCATTTCGGCTTCAAGATCGAGAGGCCGAGTCTTCCTTGTCTCTTGCGAGAACGCCTTTTGAAAATGCCTTAGCTCAGATTCCAATTTTGGATAGAGAAAAGGTCCTTAGAAGTGCCTTATTGCTGGTCAAACCGGAAATGGGGGAATCTGACAGGGTTGACCTGATCCAAGCTGTTGCTAGTTTAGCTGATAAGGAAAGGGATGAGGTCATCGGTTTTGCATTGCGGATTATTCCTCGGGGGATGCATGGCCCTGGAAGGGCGACCATTCTTAGAACCGTGAGGGATATTCCCTCTCAGGAAAGAGAGGAAGTGATTGGCAAGGCTCTTCTTTTGATGACACAGGAAATGGGGTGGTCTGAGAGGGTTGACCTGATCCGGGCTGTTGTCCGTATATCCGGTAACGAAAGAAATGATGTCATCGCTCTTGCATTGCGAGTTATTACTCAAGATATGAAGATCTTTTCAAGGGTGAGCATCCTTGGAGCTGTGCGAGATGTTTCCGCTCAGGAAAGAGAGGAAGTGGTTGGCAAGGCTCTTCTTCTGATAACACAGGAAATGGGGGGTGTTGACAGGGCTGATCTGATCCGAACTGTTGCCGATATACCTGGAAGCGAAAGAAATGATGTTATCGTTCTTGCATTGCGGGTTATTACTGAAGTTATGAAGATCTTTTCAAGGGTGAGCATCCTTGAAGCTGTGAGAAATGTTCCCGTTCAGGAAAGGGAGGAGGTGGTTAGCAAGGCCCTTCTTCTGATGACACAGGAAATGGAGTGGTCTGAGAGGGTTGCCCTGATCCGGGCTGTTGCCCGTATACCTGATAACGAAAGAAATAATGTCATAGATTTTACGCTGCAGGTTATTACTCAAGATATGAGTATGCCTTCAAGGATGGGGATCCTTGTAACGGTTGCTAATGTTCCCGCTCAGGAAAGAGCGAACGTGATGCACCACACGCTTGAGGTTATTAATGATCGAATGCGGGCTCCTGAAAGAATTGCGATGATCCGGGCGATTGCTGGTACTCGTGCAAATGAAAGACCTCACCTTGTCCGACGGCTCAGAGAGGGAGCAAATGGTCGTATTGCTGCGGAACAGGGTGTTGACGTGCACCAAGGCGATCGGGACCAGCGAGTAGCGGCAGCGATCGCCCTTCTGCGGGAACGTCAGGGTCGAATATCGGAAGATAGAATAATCCGGGCGGTGGAGGAGTTCACGGAATATCTGAATCGTCGCGAAATGAATTCTGAACACAAACAACTAGCCCAACACGCTCTTCAGGGGCCTCACGATCCTGCCGATTTCGGACCTCTTATTGATGGAAACGATAGTATCCCGGGGCTCGGAATATCAGGGGAAGAAATGATCGGCCGCCTTTGGATCTTTGCATCAGGGTTAACAGAGCTTGATCAGACAATTGCAAAAGAAGGGATCATTTCTGCTCTCAAAGAGTCGTATTATATGGGTAGGGTCTGTCAAGAAGGGAAGGTGCAGAGATTGATTGTCAGCGTGCTACAGGGCCGTTTTCCAGGAGTTAATATTGAATTAGTGGAAGGAATGCAAGTTTTTAAAGAACAAGCTATGGAGATGTTCTTCAATGTCGAGGGCCATAAGGCTATCGATCAGCTGCCACCTCTCATCGACGCTGCTAATCGGTTTTGTGATGAAAACCCCCTTGTAAATCGGGACGAGTTTCTTCATGAAATCGGAGCCTTTGCGGAAAGCCAGGGAATTGCGCAGTAGGAGGATCAAAAAAATTGAAAAGTTTGGAGTTAGGAGCCCATCAGTGGTGTAGGCCGGGATGTCTTATCTCAAACGATGTCGGTTTTTTGCGGTTGTTCAAAGGTACGATAGTATTATAAATTGCATTATAATATTAAAAACGATACATTTGTTGATCTGATCGCATTAAGGTTTTTATTATTTTAAAAAAGGTTTAGTTATTTTATGCAACAGATACCACAGGATAGAGCGCAAAACAGAGAATTTCAAATGCCGGTCTCTCATTGCGGGTTTCGTGCTGCTATTTTTGGAGCAGTCGCTGAATTGGGGAATAAAGTAGCTGCTGCAGTGGTTGAACTCTTTCAAAAGATCGGCTCTTGTTTTGTTGAGAAGACATTTTGGCTTAAAGATGGAGTGACCAATTCTTCCTTGTGGTTTTGGAGATCGCCTTTCGAAAATGCCCTAGCTCGGATTCCCGTTTTGGATAGGGAGAAGGTTCTTATGAGTGCCTTATTGCTGACCAAACCGGAAATGGAACCGTTTCAAATAACGAAAGCGCTCAATACCCCGACTGATACTCCGTCTGGGGAAAGGGCTGTAGCGATTAAAAACGCCTTTCTTCTGATGACACGGAAAATGAGGTGGTCTGACAGTGTTTGTCTGATCCAAGCCGTTGCTAATATACCGGGTAACCAACAAGATGAGGTCATCACTTTTGCATTGCGAGTTATTACCCCTGGAATGAGCGGCTTTGGAGTGGCGACCCTCGTTAAAGCTGTGAGAAATATTCCCACTGAGGAAAGAGAAGAGGTCGTTAGCAAGGCTCTTCTTTTAATTACAGAGGACATGGGGTCGGCAGACAGGGCTGAGCTGATTGAAGCTGTTGCTAGTATACATCGCAACGAAAGAAACGAGGTCATAACTCTTGCATTGCAGGTTATTACTCAGGGAAGGGTTAGCGCCTTTGGAAGGGTGGGCATCGTTAGAGCGGTGAGAGATGTTCCCCCTCTGGAAAGAGGTGAAGTGGTTAGCAAAGCTCTTCTTCTAATTACACCGGGAATGGATTCGGCTCAAGTAGCTAACCTGATCAGAGATGTTGGCTATATACCCGGTAACGAAAGAAATAAGGTGATAGAGCTTGTGTTGCAGGTTATTACTCCGGCGACGAACGGCTTTGGAAGGGTGAGCATCGTTAGAGCTGTGAGAGATGTTCCCGCTCTGGAAAGAGTTGAGGTGGTTAGCAAAGCTCTTCTTTTAATTACAGAGGACATGGGGTCGGCAGACAGGGCTGAGCTGATTGAAGCTGTTGCTAGTATACATCGCAACGAAAGAAACGAGGTCATAACTCTTGCATTGCAGGTTATTACTCAGGGAAGGGTTAGCGCCTTTGGAAGGGTGGGCATCGTTAGAGCTGTGAGAGATGTTCCCCCTCTGGAAAGAGGTGAAGTGGTTAGCAAAGCTCTTCTTCTAATTGCACCGGGAATGGATTCGACTCAAGTAGGTAAGCTGATCCGAGATATTGGCCGTATACCTGGTAAAGAAAGAAATGAGGTGATAGATCTTGTGTTGCAGGTTATTACTCCGGCGACGAACGGCTTTGGAAGGGTGAGCATCGTTAGAGCGGTGAGAGATGTTCCCGCTCTGGAAAGAGGTGAAGTGGTTAGAAAAGCCCTTCTTTTAATTACAGAGGACATGGGGTCGGCAGACAGGGCTGAGCTGATTGAAGCTGTTGCTAGTATACATCGCAACGAAAGAAACGAGGTCATAACTCTTGCATTGCAGGTTATTACCCAGGGAAGGGTTAGCGCCTTTGGAAGGGTGAGCATCGTTAGAGCAGTGAGAGATGTTCCCGCTCTGGAAAGAGGTGAAGTGGTTAGCAAAGCTCTTCTTCTCGTTACACAGGGAATGGATTCGACTCAAGTAGATAAGCTGATCCGAGATATTGCCGGTATACCCGGTAACGAAAGAAATGAGGTGATAGATCTTGTGTTGCAGGTTATTACTCCGGGGATAAGCAGCTTTGGAATGGTGAGCATCGTTAGAGCAGTGAGATGTGTTCCCGCTTGGGAAAGAGATGAAGTGGTTAGAAAAGCTCTTCTTCTAATTACAGAGGGAATGGATTGGGATCAAAGCATTGATCTGATCCAAGCCGTTGCTAGTATACCTGGTAAAGAAAGAAATGGCGTGATAGCTTTTGTATTGCAGGTTATTACTCCAGGGATGGGGCCCGCTGCAAGGGTGGACATCGTTAGAGCTGTAAGAGATATTCCCTCTTGGGAAAGAGGTAAAGCGGTTAGCAACGTCCTTCGTCTGATTGCACAGAATGTAGCGTATCCTGATAGGGATAACCTAATTCAAGCTATGGTAGTGTAATCTCCGTTCTGTAAATTCAGATCGAGGAGTATGGTAACGGTTATAAAACCAAAGGGCTAAAAATCCGACCTGGATCGATAGGTCCTTAGCTCCGCTTGGACAAAGTTAGGTCTTTGATGGGCAGGACAACGGGCCACGTTCTGGATTATCCTAATTCTTTCGTACGCGTCCATTTCATCAATAATGAGCAGAAGAGCGTGGTGTAAGGCGTCCTCTCTTTCCAGAGCGGGAAGATCAGCCACAACCCTAAGAAGGTTCATCCTTTCACGTCCCCCCATCTGCCTAGTAATAACCAGCGATGCAAAAGCTGTAACCTCACCTTTTTCTTTATGAGGCATACTGGCAACAGTTTGGACCAGGTCAATTCTGTCAGATGGCCCCATGTCGTCTCTAATCAGAAGAAGAGAGTAGCTAATCGCATCACCTCTTCCCAGATCGGGAAGATCTCTGACAGCTTCAATCAGGTCAATCCTGTCAGATAGCCCCATGTCGTGTGTAATCAGAAAAAGAGCGTAGCTAATCACATCATCTCTTACCAAAGCGGGAAGAGCTTCCACAGTTTCAAGGGTCTTCCTCCTTTCGAAACTTCCCATTTTTTCGGTAATAACCAGCAATGCAAAAGCTGTGATGACACCTATTTCGTTATCAGGTAAGTTGGCAACAGCTTCAATCACGATAACCCTTTCAACCGACTCCATATCGTTTCTGATCAGAAGAAGAGAGTTTTCAACCACTTTATCTCTTTTCAGAGCGGGAATATCAATCACAGCTTTGAGAATTTTCTTTATTTCAAACTCCCCCATTCCCGGTTTGACCAGCAACATGGCACTTTTAAAAACTTTCTCCCTCTCCAAAACGGGAATCTGAGCTACCAGAGTGTCAAAATGCGCCCTTTCAAGAGACAAGGAAGAGCCGGTGACTCGATCTTTAAGCCAAGAAGATACCGCCTCAACAAAAGAAAAGCCGATACCCATTGCAGCCACGACTCTATTCCCCACTGCAGCCACGGCTCTAAAATTAGTAGCTCGGTATCCATGATGGGGCTCCGGTTCACGCAATTCCCCGTTTTGTTGCCTATCAAATGTGATCTTTTGCATAAAATATTTAAACTTTTCACTGGCATTATAAGAACTTTGAATTGCAAAGCAACAGTTTTTCTGTAAATCGGTTCAGATGTATGATGGCAATTAAAATTTTTAAAAATTGCAGTATAATCTTAAAAAATAAACAATGACCGTTCTAACTTTGTTCAATTTTTTTATAATTTTAAAAAAGGTTTAAATATTTTATGCAACAGATACCGTTTGATAGACAAAAAAACAGAGAATTTCAGGGTCCGATGATCTGTCATGGATGCCGTGCTACTCATTTTGCACCAGAGATTGTAAGGCTTAATAGACTTCTGAATGGTAGAGTAGTGACTCGAGGGGGTTATATAGTGCGGGTAACAACCTCTTCATTAATAGCAGTGGCTGAAGTGGCTGGATTTTTTCAAAGGATCGGCTCTTGTTTTTTTGGGGCGGCGTTTTGGCTTAAAGATCGAGTCACCGGCTCTTCCTTGTCTCTTGAAAGGGCGCATTTTGACACTCTGGTAGCTCAGATTCCCGTTTTGGAGAGGGAGAAAGTTTTTAAAAGTGCCATGTTGCTGGTCAAACCGGAAATGGGGGAGTTTGAAATAAAGAAAATTCTCAAAGCTGTGATTGATTTTTCCGATCAGCAAAGAGCTGAAGTGGTTACAAACGCATTTCTTCTGAACACAAAAGAAATGGAGCCGCATGAGAGAATTGGCCTGGTCGAAGCTGTTCTCCGTATACCTTTTAATGAAATAGATCAGGTTACAGCTTTTGCGTTGCTGGTTATTACTCAACGGATGCAGATGTCCGAAAGGGCGGGCATCCTTACCGCTGTGGGAGCTGTCTCCCTTCGGGAAAGGATGGACGTCATCGACCACACGCTTCAGGCTATTACCTATCAAATGGAGGCTCACGATAGGATTATGATGATCGAGGCCATGGCTCGTGCTTCTGCTGATCAAAGACCTGACCTTGTCCGACAGGCGAGAGAGGGAGTGAATATTTTTCAGCAGAGTCGTGATGCTCATGTTGCTCCAGAAGAGGGCATTAACGTCCGCCAAGGGGATCGCGATCAACGGGTAATCGCTGTGATATGGAGCCGGTATATCAGGGTCTGATATCCAAAGCTAGAGTGAACCAGGTGTTCCGGAAGTTCACGCGATATCTCAGTGGTCGCCAAGTGAATTCTGAACACAAATAATTAGCCTAACGCGCTCTTCTCGCACCACGCAATGTACCGATTTTGGGCCTTTTATACCGAAGTGAGCTAAAAAATTTGGATTTGGGCCGTCGTGAAAGCTGCGATTGTCCAACCCCAAATTTTTTAGCTCACTTCGGTATAAAACGTACGAGGCGATAAGATCAGAGCGCGAGAGGTTTTGCGGTGATCCAAACTCAAATTTTTTCAGTTCACTCAGGGATAATTCGGTATAAATTTATAATAAATGAAAAAGATTGCACAAAAATTCTGTTGTTTAGTAGAGTGTTGGTTTCCTCGAACCGAAAGGTTGAGCGAACGGTAATCCTAAGGGTTGCCTGTGATGTAGAAGTCACAATTGTCTCTTTAGACAAGTCAAGAGAAGCGATGTACAAGCAAAATAACAAGCTTGTGCGTTTAAAAGTTTATTTTTAAATGCCTTTTTAAATTTTTTTTATTAAATTCTCAACTTGAGAATTTGATCTTGGTTCAGATTGAATGCTGACGGCGTGGATGAGGCATGCAAGTCGAACGAAATTGTAGGGCAACCTGTACTTAGTGGCGGAAGGGTTAGTAATACATGGATAACTTGCCTTTAACCTGGGGATAACGGTTGGAAACGATCGCTAATACCGAATGTGGTGGCTGAAGGCATCTTTCACTCATTAAAGTGGGGGATCGCAAGACCTTGCGGTTAAAGAGAGGTCCATGGGATATCAGCTAGTTGGTGTGGTAATGGCTCACCAAGGCTAAGACGTCTAGGCGGATTGAGAGATTGACCGCCAACACTGGGACTGAGATACTGCCCAGACTCCTACGGGAGGCTGCAGTCGAGAATCATTCGCAATGGGCGAAAGCCTGACGATGCGACGCCGTGTGAGCGATGAAGGCCTTCGGGTTGTAAAGCTCTTTCGCCTGGGAACAAGAGAGATCTGTGAATAACCAGTCAATTTGAGGGTACCAGGTAAAGAAGCACCGGCTAACTCCGTGCCAGCAGCTGCGGTAATACGGAGGGTGCAAGCATTAATCGGATTTATTGGGCGTAAAGGGCGCGTAGGCGGATATGATAAGTCAGATGTGAAATCCCGGGGCTCAACCTCGGAGCTGCATTTGAAACTGTATATCTAGAGGGTAGGCGGAGAAAACGGAATTCCACGTGTAGCGGTGAAATGCGTAGATATGTGGAAGAACACCGGTGGCGAAGGCGGTTTTCTAGCTTATTCCTGACGCTGAGGCGCGAAAGCAAGGGGAGCAAACAGGATTAGATACCCTGGTAGTCCTTGCCGTAAACGATGTATACTTGGTGTAGCTGGACTCAACCCTGGCTGTGCCGTAGCTAACGCGTTAAGTATACCGCCTGGGGAGTACGCTCGCAAGGGTGAAACTCAAAAGAATTGACGGGGACCCGCACAAGCAGTGGAGCATGTGGTTTAATTCGATGCAACGCGAAGAACCTTACCCAGGCTTGACATGCAGTGGACGATACCAGAAATGGTATTTCCCTCAGGGACTGCTGCACAGGTGCTGCATGGCTGTCGTCAGCTCGTGCCGTGAGGTGTTGGGTTAAGTCCCGCAACGAGCGCAACCCTTATCATTAGTTGCCAACACGTAAGGTGGGAACTCTAATGAGACTGCCTGGGTTAACCAGGAGGAAGGTGAGGATGACGTCAAGTCCGCATGGCCCTTATGTCTGGGGCTACACACGTGCTACAATGGTCGGTACAGAAGGCAGCGAAGACCGCGAGGTGAAGCAAATCCCATAAAGCCGATCTCAGTTCAGATTGTAGTCTGCAACTCGACTACATGAAGTTGGAATTGCTAGTAATGGCGAGTCAGCAACATCGCCGTGAATACGTTCCCGGGTCTTGTACACACCGCCCGTCACATCATGGGAGTTGGTTTTACCCGAAGTCGCTGACTTAACCGCAAGGGAGAGAGGCGTCTAAGGTGAGGCCGATGACTGGGATGAAGTCGTAACAAGGTAGCCCTACCGGAAGGTGGGGCTGGATCACCTCCTTTTAAGGACAATGTGATAGTTAGCTCTCCAGCTAGTTACATTAGGTTGAGCAAGCTTGTCTTTCTTGTAATGCTATCATCGCTTCTCTTCTCTTGTCTAAAGCAGATGTTAGATGTAAAGTTAGAATCACAAGTGTTATATCTTGACAAGTTTGAATACGATAAGTAAAGTAAGTTCAATTAATATAAGTATTACAATATAAATCAAAGCTGCAATTTTCACTGAAGTAAAAATAGCGCTTGAAGAATAATTCATGCAATAGTAATAATTTATAACGGCGAATTAGAGCAAATAATTTTTGGTCAAGTTATTAAGGGCTGCTGGTGGATGCCTTGGCATCAACAGGCGATGAAGGACGCGTAAACCTGCGAAAAGCTTCGGTGAGCTGGAAAAAAGCATTGACCCGGAGATATCCGAATGGGGAAACCCAGTGAGAGTAATATCTCCATTATCATTATCTGAATACATAGGTTAGAGAAGCGACACCTGCCGAACTGAAACATCTCAGTAGGCAGAGGAAAAGAAATCAAAAGAGATTCCCTTAGTAGCGGCGAGCGAAGCGGGAAGAGCCCAAACCGAGAATTTAGTATCTTGGGGTTGTAGGACCAGTCATAAGTGTATCATGAATCTTAGCAGAATCATCTGGAAAGTTGAGCGACACAGGGTGATAGCCCCGTATGCGAAAAGAAGAAGCGAGCAAGATTGGCACCTGAGTAGGGCCGGACACGTGAAACCCGGTCTGAATCTGGGGGGACCACTCTCCAAGGCTAAATACTCGTTGATGACCGATAGTGAACCAGTACCGTGAGGGAAAGGTGAAAAGAACCCCTGTTAGGGGAGTGAAATAGAACCTGAAACCAGCAGCTTACAAACGGTCGAAGGCCTATGCCCTTTTTAGGGAAATGGCTGACGGCGTGCCTTTTGCATGATGAGCCAGCGAGTTACGTTATATGGCAAGGTTAAGGGACATAAACGTTCCGGAGCCGAAGCGAAAGCGAGTGTTAATAGCGCGATTAAGTCATTTGACGTAGACACGAAACCAAGTGATCTATCCATGACCAGGTTGAAGCAAGGGTAACACCTTGTGGAGGACCGAACTAGTAACTGTTGAAAAAGTTTTGGATGAGTTGTGGATAGGGGTGAAAGGCCAATCAAACTTGGAGATATCTTGTTCTCTTCGAAATAACTTTAGGGTTAGCCTCGAATATAAACTTCTTGGGGGTAGAGCACTGAATTCACGCGGGGGCCTACCGGCCTACCAAAGGAAATCAAACTCCGAATACCAAGAAGCATGCCGGGAGATAGACTGTGGGGGATAAGCTTCATTGTCAAAAGGGGAACAGCCCAGATCGTCGATTAAGGCCCCTAATTCTATGCTAAGTGAGTAAGGAAGTGGAGTTTCAAAAACAGTTGGGATGTTGGCTTAGAGGCAGCCATCATTTAAAGAGTGCGTAACAGCTCACCAATCGAGAAACTTTGCGCCGATAATATCCGGGACTAAAGCATAGAGCCGAAATCGCGGGTGTACATACGTAAGTATGTAAGCGGTAGGAGAGCGTAGTATGTGCGTCGAAGGTATACCGTAAGGAGTGCTGGAGCGCATACTAGTGATAATGCATGGCATGAGTAAACGATAAAGGAAGTGAAAATCTTCCTCGCCGAAAACCTAAGGTTTCCAGGGTAAAGCTCGTCTTCCCTGGGTTAGCCGGTCCCTAAGCCGAGGCTGAAAAGCGTAGGCGATGGAAAGCAGGTTAAATATTCCTGCGCCGCCTAAGACTATGACAATGGGTTGACGAAGTAAGTTAAGCGCGCGGACGATTGGAAGTGTCCGTGACAGCTATGAGGTGGGCTGGTAGGCAAATCCGTCAGCATAAAGCCAGGTAGTGGACAAGGGGAATCTTCGGAGGAACCGATGGCGTAGCGCGATGCTTCCAAGAAATAACCTCTAGTCGTTCGATGGCGACCGTACCAAAACCGACACAGGTGGGTGGGAAGAATATTCTCAGGCGCGCGAGAGAACTCTCGTTAAGGAACTCGGCAAATTATCCTCGTAACTTCGGGAGAAGAGGAGCCGCTAGTTGTGATTGACTTAGCGTCAAGAAGCGAGAGGCGGCCGCAGAGAAATGGCCCAGGCGACTGTTTAACAAAAACACAGCACTATGCAAAGTCGTCTAAGTCGAAGTATATGGTGTGATGCCTGCCCAATGCCAAAAGGTCAAAAGGAGATGTTAGCCGCAAGGCGAAGCATTGAATTTAAGCCCTGGTGAATGGCGGCCGTAACTATAACGGTCCTAAGGTAGCGAAATTCCTTGTCGGGTAAGTTCCGACCTGCACGAATGGTATAACGATCTGGGCACTGTCTCAACGAGAGACTCGGTGAAATTGTAGTAGCGGTGAAGATGCTGTTTACCCGCAATAAGACGGAAAGACCCCGTGAACCTTTACTGTACTCTGATATTGGCTTTTGACTTGTCATGTGTAGGATAACCGGGAGACTGTGAAGTGCCTCGTCAGGGGTGCTGGAGTCAACCGTTGAAATACCGGTCTTGAAAAGTCGGGAATCTAACGATCTCCCGTGAAGCTGGGAGATCGGACATTGTCAGACGGGCAGTTTTACTGGGGCGGTATCCTCCTAAAGAGTAACGGAGGAGTCCAAAGCTTGCCTCATCGTGGTTGGCAATCACGAGTAGAGCGTAAAGGTATAAGGCAAGTTAACTGCGAGACCAACAAGTCGAGCAGATACGAAAGTAGGGCTTAGTGATCCGGCGGTGGAAAGTGGAATCGCCGTCGCTCAACGGATAAAAGGTACTCCGGGGATAACAGGCTTATCGCCACCAAGAGTTCATATCGACGTGGCGGTTTGGCACCTCGATGTCGACTCATCGCATCCTGGGGCTGGAGAAGGTCCCAAGGGTTTGGCTGTTCGCCAATTAAAGCGGTACGCGAGTTGGGTTCAAAACGTCGTGAGACAGTTTGGTCCCTATCTGTTGTGGGCGTAGGATACTTGAGAGGAGCTGCTTCTAGTACGAGAGGACCGAAGTGGACGAACCAATGGTGTGCCGGTTGTTCTGCCAAGGGCATAGCCGGGTAGCTATGTTCGGAAAGGATAAGCGTTGAAAGCATCTAAACGCCAAGCCTCCCTCAAGATAAGGTATCCCAATGAGACCCCCTGAAGACTACGGGGTTGATAGGTTGGGTGTGTAAGCACAGTAATGTGTTGAGCTAACCAATACTAATCGGTCCATTGGCTTGACCACCTTTTTTTTTCGGCTTTACCCTTATTTTTAAGGGTCGAGTCAATGATAATGAAAAGCTGAAGCGCAGTGTAAAGTATGTTGTGAATAAACAACCTCGAGCGCTATTTTATGTCAAAAGCTTACTTATAATAGATATTCGAACTGTTTTTCTTGGTGACAATTGAGAAGGGGAAATACCTGATCCCATCCCGAACTCAGAAGTCAAGCCCTTCATCGCCGATGGTACTGTACACAAGAGTATGGGAGAGTAGGTCGTCGCCAGATTTTTTTTTGCCTAGTCAATCTTGTATTGGCTAGGCTTTTTTTTTGAGTTTATGTTATGCCGATTGAGAAAATACGAGCTATACCGAAGAGAGCTGAAAATTTGGTTTCAGCTCTCTTCGGTATCGTTTCGACCATCCAACCCCGAGGCTTTGGCGGCACGATAATCTACTTTCCTCAGAATGAGAAAAGGTTACATCTCTTCTAGTGTTTTAAGGCCTAGGATCGTTAATCCTTGATGAAGAATACGTCCCGTTACTTCGCATAGGAGAAGGCGGCTTGTTTCTTGTGGAGATTCTTTTACCTGACAAGCGTGGAAGAAATAGTGAAATTTTTCTGCTAAAAGATAAAGATATTCCGTAAGGCGATGAGGTAAGAGATCTTTAACAATCGTATCAAGAGTTTCCCCGAACTGTATTAGATGAAGAGATAGGTCGACTTCTGAAGGGTCTTCTAGATGGATTTGACCGGTTTCAAGTAACGATTTTAGATTTTTTCCGATTTTTTTCTTAATACTTTGAATGCGAACGTAAGCGTAGAGTAAAAAGGGGGCGGTATTTCCTTCAAAACGCAACATACGGCTGTAACTGAAAGTATAGTCTTTAAGCCGATTGGAAGAAAGATCGGCATATTTAACGGCATCGATTCCAAGAATTTTTGCTCGATCATCGAGTTCTTTTTCGGTAAGTTGTGGCAACCGTTTAGCTAGAATTATTTTGGCTTGTCGCATTGACTCAAGGAGTAAGTCGATCAGTTTTTCTGTTGTTCCTGATCGAGTTTTAAATTTTTTTCCATCAGGAGCCAAGACAACCCCAAAGCCGACGTGGTTAATTTGAACTTTTTTACAGTCAAGATATCCAACTTTTTCAGCAGCTTGAAATAACATTTTGAAGTGAAGGGTTTGTCCTAGGTCGGTAACGATAATGATACGGCTTGCCTTTTCTTTTTCAATTCGGTGACGTACTGCAGCCAAATCCGTTGTGTTGTAATTATACCCTCCATCAGATTTTTCAATAATCAAGGGTAGGGGTTCCCCTTCTCTACCTATAAACCCATCAAGATAGATACACTTAGCCCCATCAGAAAGGGTGATCATTTGTTTTTTTTCAAGATCACTGATCATTTTAGCTAAATAAGGGTGATAGAAGGATTCACCCCTCTCAACAAGCTTTATGTCTAACAAGTCATAAATTTCTTGGAAGGCCTTTCTTGAAATATCGCAAATTATTTTCCACCCAAGGAGAGAGAGGGCGTCTCCTCTTTGAAGCTTAACAACCTCTTGCTGAGCTCGAAATTTAAATGCAGAATCGTCATCAAACCGTTCTTTAGAGGCTTGATACCAGCTCATTAAAGAGTTTAAATCTGCCTCATTTTTTCCATCCAAAATGCCGGGGACCTCCTCTTTTAAGTAGGCGATAAGCATCCCGAACTGTGTTCCCCAGTCTCCAATATGATTGAGCCGTAAAACCGTATGACCCAAGAATTCAAAAAGCCGAGCAAGACAATCTCCAATAATGGTCGAGCGTAGGTGACCTACGTGTAATTCTTTAGCAATATTAGGAGAGGAAAATTCTACAATTATCTTTTCGCGGTGCTTTGGTAGAGGAACCCCTAAGTGTTCATCACGTAAAACGAGATTAATCTGATTTGATAAAAAATTTTTGCTTAGAAAAATATTAATGAAGCCAGCCCCTCCTATTTCTATTTTATCAATCATCTCTAGGGGTGTTTCCCAGGCATCAACAATTGTTTGAGCAACCTTTTGAGAATCTTTTTTCAATTCTTTAGCTAACTTAAGCGCATTATTGCATTGATAATGGCCAAATTGAGGTTGAGCTGAAGAAGTGATTTCAGGAACAACAGGGCGCCCCACGG
Organism: Parachlamydiales bacterium; assembly: GCA_963777025.1. Lineage (GTDB taxonomy): Bacteria > Chlamydiota > Chlamydiia > Chlamydiales > Rhabdochlamydiaceae > PALSA-1444. The sequence goes on along the minus strand of CAVZOR010000006.1, from coordinate 177,870 downwards.
CTATAACCAGAGCACGGGCCGCTTGCTCCTCTAAAAGATCAATCAAACTCCTCACGGCCTTTCAATATTGATCTGACTTTTTTGATGATAGCAGGGTGGGGCTCGTCTTTTCCCGACACCATATTTAATTCGATAGTCGCCAAGAGAAATCGCTGCGTGATGCGTTGAACAATGGTTTTGCTCTGCGATTTCAAAAAGCCGGATCAGCTGATCATAAACCTGGTCAGTTTTTTTCCTAGCTAAGGTAGGGCTATACCCATCTTCTTCAATCTCTAGACTGACGTTGATTAATCCACCCGCGTTGATAACAAAATCGGGGGCGTAAAGAATTCCTCTATTTTTCAATTCATCGGCATCGGTTGACGATAAAAGTTGGTTATTTGCAGAACCGGCAATACCGCGGCAGTTCAGAAGGGGAATTGACTCGGCGTTAATAATGCCTCCCATCGCACAGGGGGCAAGAATATCGCACGGGATGCTTAAGATCGCATCAGGTGAGCAGACCGTCGCCTTGTATTTTTTTTTAAGAATTTCTGTTTTTTTTACATCGATGTCAGCAACAATTAAATCGGATCCGTGCCAAAAAAGGATATCTGCTAAAATGGCCCCAACACTTCCTGCACCCTGAATGGCAATTTTTTTCCCTTCAACAGAAGGGGAGCCATCCAATACTTCTAAGGTTGCTTGAATACCACGAAAAGTTCCCCATGCCGTAAAAAAGGAAGGATTTCCACTACTTTTATTATGGTTTGTTCCCACCATATACGGAGTATACTCGTTCATTAACGTCACATCATTAACATCACATCCAATGTCCTCAGCTCCAGTATATAACCCCTCTAAGCTGTCAACAGCTTGAGCAAAGGAGATAAGCAACTCCTTAGTTTTATTTTTAGGATCGCAAATAATGACGCTTTTGCCTCCACCTAAACCTGATTCAGCTAAGGCAGATTTGTAGGTCATTCCAAAAGCCAGCCGTTGCACGTCAAATAAAGCCTCATCAAAAGTCGGATAAGGATAAATTCGAATCCCTCCTAAGGCAGGGCCCAACACTGTATTATGGATGCAAATGATCGCTTTTAAGCCTGTTGTATCATCTGTTACTGTTAAAATTTTTTCATATCCCTCAACGGAGATCTCTTTTAAAATGACAGATCTTTCTATTGTTCTGCTCATTACCAATACCCTCGTTTTAAATTCGAAGAATTACAATATCATAAAAAAAGAACTAAAACAATATAATATTTTCTTAAAGTTGAGAGAAGGGATTTGTTGTTTCTAAAAACCGATTACCTTTTTTTCTTTTTTTTATCTCTGTTTGAACAGAAAAGATAAGGTCTTGATCAAAATTTGCTTTGGCAGCCCAGTTTAGATACTCTATCGGGATCTCATTGAATGGCCGTCCTTTATATTTCCCTAGGGGCATGGTTTTAAGCAAAATGGGCTTTTTAAGCCGTTCTAGAATTTGTTCAGTTGTTGTGAATGGACCGGTAAGGCATTTAAAAACTTTGATATTAACAAGAACGTCGTTCATCGCTCGGTGGGCTCCTTCTGCCTCAATATTGAAGTGTTCTCGAAGTCTTTCAAGTGAATTAGAGGGGCTTTCTCCATAAAGTCGGGCCATACGAAGGGTATCAATTGTCGTAAAATCATCAAGGGGAAACGGAATTTGGAACCGTTTTGCTGACTGGGCGATGAAGGTTAAGTCAAGTTTAATTCCATGACCAACAATGATATGACCGTTCATCGATTTTATTAATTTTGGCAACACCTCCTGAATCTTTGGCTTTCCTTTGACCATCTCTGGAGTAATATGGTGGATAGCGATCGAGGCTTCTGGGATATTCCACTCTGGATCGATGAGAGTCTCATAGCTGTTTAACAGCTTTGAGAAAGTGAATTTTGAGAAAGCGACTTCAATAATTTTATCTGTATCTGGATCGAGGCCTGTGGTTTCACAATCAAGACAGAGAAAGGTATCTTTATTAATCAGACCCATAAAATTTTATTTAAAGCAGTTGTTAACATTTTTCTATAAACAGAGTTTTTAGTGGAGTAGCAAAGGTAACTATCAATGGATAACGCCTTTGCATGGTCTTTGATTTTTTCCCGGTTTTCTTCCCTTAATGTGTCAAATTTAGTAAAGATGAGTAAAATAGGCTTTTTGTAGTGCTGCGCCCACTCAACCATGGCGAAATCATCCTTAACTGGAGTGCGACGACTATCAATCAGTAAGATAAGAAGCGAAAGAAATGAACAGTGATTCATATAAGCATCAATTGCAACGCTCCATCCCTTTTGTACTTCTCGTGAACGAATGGCATAACCATAACCAGGTAAATCGACGAAAATTAGCTGATTATCAACATCAAAGTAATTAATAGTCGAAGTTTTTCCTGGCTTACCCGATACTTTTGCTAAATTTTTTTGATTAAAAAAATGATTGATTAAGGATGACTTGCCGACATTAGAGCGGCCGACCACAGCGATCTGTGGTAAGGTTTTATGTCGATCATGTATGAAAACGGGGGGAGTAGTTAGGGTTGACTGAAGAAATTCGGCTTGTTTAAAAAGGTATTTGCTCATTGCTCGATGAAAATCAAGCGTTGATCGAGCCCTTCGTAAGAGATGTGAATAATAATGGTTTTGGATGGAAGTTTTTCTTGTATTTTTTCTGCCCACTCAAAGAAGTAAAACCCTTCTGAAAAGTAGGTTGGGTTTAAGTAATCAAAAAACCCATTCTTCTCAAATTCTTTCTGAGAATTTAGTCGATAAAGGTCAAAATGGTAGACGGGAAACGGAGCAGTTTCGAAAATGTGGAGATAATTGAAGGTAGGGCTCGTTACCTCTTCGGGCTGGCATTTTATGAGGGAACTAATGGCTCCCTTAAGAAAGGTTGTTTTTCCGCTCCCCAAAACACCAAAAAGGGCAACAACGGCTCCTTTTTCAAGAGAACCAGCAAAATCTCTTCCTAAGGCTTCGGTCTCTTCCGGTGAGGAAGTGAGAAAACTACTTTTCATTTTCAAGAGGTTCTTCAGGCCATTGTCCCATATAAGGAGCAAAATCTTCGATTTTTGAGATTGCCTCGATAAAAGCGGAAATTTTACTCTCTTCTTCAATCTGGTCTCGAATGAAAGATAAAAACCGAGGTTCAATTTGGTACCGATTTTGATTGACGACTTCGCTCAGCTCTAGATTCTTGGTTTGGGTTTTTATGAAATCGTTAATGACAGCTTGCTTAGAGTTAAAAAGCTTTCCCGTTTGTCCCGAAGAAAAAACAATTTTTTTAATGGGCTCTTTTCTTTTTACGATATAATTTTTAATCATCTCTGGGTCCTCAGAGACAAAAAATCGCTTCACACGGAGTCCGCCCGATCTTTCAGTATTTTCTGGGCACTTAGAAACCCAATCATAAATGGCATCTTGAGGGTGACGGTGGGTATTATCGGCAAAAACCTTTCCGGAGAAGGGGCAGATATGAATCTTTCGCGTCTGTTCATTGACATTTTGAGGACCAACCTGAATTTTGATTTCTGTTTCTCGCCACAGCTTTCCCTCTTTTTCCAATTTCTGTAATAACTCTTCAAGACTTTGATAAATCATTTTTTCATGAAAAAAAATGACCGGTTTAATGCCTAAACTTTTTCCCAAAAAAAAGAGATAAACGGTGACCAGGTCAACTTTTTTTGATTTTTTTAAGAATTTCAGGATTTCATCTTTCACGCTACCAGAAATGACCACACTTACCATGGATTATCCGCAATTTTGATTTGGAGAAAGCCAGCGTATCTTAAAAACCGTTAATATTCAATAGAGAAGCAAAAGAAACAACTTTTTTTGATGAAAGAAACGTTAAAAACTTTATTGAAATATCAGTTTTCAATAAATTTTTTAATAAGTGGTGATTGGATCAACATCGATAAGAAGGTGAACGTGCCGGTTTTTTTTAAGGTCGTTCATGATTTTTGTTATTCCTTGGGATGACCTACCTTTAATAAGAAATTGAAACCGAAAGAGGTCTTTGACCTTGGCATGTCCACAAGAAATAACAGGATAAAGCTGACATTCTGGGGGAAGTTTTGCAATAAGCTGTGATCGAACGGTTTGAGCATGTTGAAGGGTAAGGGATTCTTTTTTTCCTTTGAAGACAAGTTTGATAAGGTGGCAAAAGGGTGGGAATTGAAATAATTTTCTGATCCCCATCTCTTCTTGAAAAAAAGAGGAGTAATTGAGTTGCGCCGCATATTGAAGAGTAGGATGATGGGGCAGGCAGGTTTGAAGAATAACCTCCCCTTTTAAGCAGCTGCGCCCAGAGCGACCTGCCACTTGAGTGATGAGTTGAAAAATTTGTTCTCCAGTCCGAAAATCGGGAATCTGAAGAGCGGCATCAGCATTTAAAATACCGACTAGTGTTACAGAGGGAAAGTGAAGCCCTTTCGCGATCATCTGTGTGCCGATAAGGATGTCGGCTTTTCCAGAGCGGAACTGTTTAAATAGTTGTTCGTGGCTCCCCTTATGGCGAGTTGTGTCGGCATCGAGGCGTAAACTTCGAATTTTTGGAAAGATGGCTTGTAGAGCTTTTTCAACTTTTTCAGTGCCGGCCCCCCTAAACTTAAGCGTCTTGTTGGCGAAGCAAAGAGGACACTGGTTTGGGGTTGAAGCGGTCTTGCCACACAGGTGACAGGAGAGGATGTTTTCCCCTTTATGAAAAGTGAGGCTGATCGAACAGTGGGAACAGTGGATCGGTTTTTCGCACGCCGTACAGAAGGCGGTGGTGTGAAATCCCCTCCTGTTAAGAAAAATGAGCGACTGTTCTCCGATTTTGAGTCGCTTTTCTATTGCTTGAAGGAGTTGTTCCGAAAACAGGGTATAACGTTGATTTTTTAACTGCATATCGACAACAGAGACAACGGGAAGCTCAGCCTTATCAGCCCGAGATGAAAGGATATTTAAAGAATATTTATTGGAAAGAGCATTTGCATAACTCTCTAGGGCCGGTGTTGCACTTCCTAAAATGACCGTAGCCTGACAAATTTTGCCTCGCATCACAGCGGCATCACGGGCGTGATAGCAAGGGGCTTCATCCGATTGCTTGTAGGAGGAGTCATGCTCTTCATCAACAATGATAAGTCCTAGATTTCTAATGGGGCTGAAGAGGGCTGATCGTGGCCCAACAATTAATGAGAGGGTTCCTTGGTGAATTTTTTGCCATGTATCGCGACGTTTCCCATCGCTTAAGCGATGGTGAAGGAGCGCCACTTTTTTTTGAAACCGGCCCCTCAGCTGTTCCAAGGTTTGGGAGGTTAGGATAATCTCGGGGACGAGAAAAAGGACTGATTTACCCATGGCTAGGGCTGTCTCAATGGCATTCAAATAGACTTCTGTTTTTCCGCTTCCTGTTACCCCATAAAGCAGGTGGGTTGCGAAATTTTTAGCTTTTAAGCTTTTATTAATGTTTTCCACGGCTTTTTTTTGTTCTAAATTGAGCTCTTTAAAGCGTGTTGGGAAGAAGTCGTATTCATCTAACAAAGAGCGGTCAATGGTGATGGGCATTAAGGAGATGATTTTTTTTTCGGCCAGTTGTCCGATAACGGTTCGTGAGGTTTTAGTTTTTTCCAATAAAGCTGTTAGGAGGATCCCCTTTGGGTGCTGAAGAACAACTTCGAGAACCCTAGCCTGAGCGCCTCTAGTACGAGCACAAACGGCAGCAATTTGGGGTCTCGAAAGAAGAGGGGTAACAAAAAGCTGTTGTTTTTCTTTCACTCCTTTCCTAATAGGAGGGGGGATAAGGAGTTTTAGAATTTTGAAGAAAGGAGAGCAGTAATAATGAGAGATCCAGACTCCAAATTCTAAAAGATCTTCCGGAATAGAGTTTTCTTCCGGTAAGAGGGCCTGAATGAATTCAATTTTTTTGTGAGGTGAATGTTGCTTAATTTGTAAAATTGTGCCTGTGCAAATTCTCTTTTGAAGCGGAACCTTAACCCTAACTCCGGGTTTTGCTCCCAAAATTAAGAAGGGAGGCACCGCGTAGTCAAGCGGCTTATCAACAGCTACGTCGACATAGACAGCAGCAAAGACAGGGTTTTCCATAATTTTTGTTTAAGAATAGGGTTTTCCAAATAGGTTGTTATAGGCTCAAGTAATAAAAGAGGGATCCCTTTGAGAAAGTGGCCTCTAGAAGCTCGATTTTCGCAATATAAACGGGCCAAAGAAGTTGTTTTCCATTGGGTAAGTGGAGGAGCCACAATGAAGCGAAGTTGGGGGGAGGTAAAAGCGGAGGCCCATTCATTTTTCATCTCAAAAAAATCGGCTTCGAGAAGAAGGGTAGAAAACGACAATCGATTCAAGGCTTTTGCGATATTGTTTAAAAAAGATAGGGAAGGGGTTTTTTCTTCTAGTGAGAGGATGAAAATTTTTGAGGTTAGGTACTGCTGCTCCCATAACAATGCTTTTTTCTTAGCCCCTGCATCACTTGGAACGGTAAAAACAACAGCCGAATTTGGCAAAACTTTAGCTACGGTTTCTCGAATATCGGACATCGGGTCAACAGAGGTAGGGGGAGGTTTGATAGGAGAGGAAAAAAGGGAGTCCCATTCTTCAGGTGAAATCAGAATGGATCGATTTTTTTTCGCCTCTTCTTTTAAAAATTCAAGTGTTTGTCGTTTGAATGTTTCCACTTCGAAATAAGAAATCCTCGCTTTTTGTATCGAGCCTTGACAACCATTTTAAGATTTTTTTCTCCCTTTGGTGAGAGTTTATCTAGGACCGATTTAATATTGAGAAATTTTTGATGTTTGATCAAAAACAAAAGTAAGCTTTCACTTTCTTGACAAACCATGATGAAGGGTTCCAAACTGGAGACCAGTTCTTTGCACGGAAGGTGGAGGGTATTGATAAACAGTTGGGCATCGGAGAGAAGCTCTGGAAAAGCAAAAGAGAGTAGAGAGGCGTGCTCTTCGACCTTATTAGCAGACCCCACTTTGGAGGACCAGTCAAATGGAAGGACCGCGTGAGAGGCGGTTTTTTTCAGTGAATCATTGGCTTTAATTAGTTCATAAAGAATGAGCTGGAGCAACAACGATCGGTTTTCATCATTCGAAACAGTAGACGGAGAAAAGGGGGAGTGAGAAAAAAAATGCTGGCACTTCATCTCAATATTATAGCCTCTGCAGGCTTCATTAATCACTAAGAATTTTCCAAAGCTGGTTCGTGTTGGATCCTTTAATGAGGACGACATCGTCGGGTTCGGTGATTTCAAAAAGTCTGGCTTTTAGTTGCTCCAAACTTTTGAATTTTTCACACGGTTTCCCGCTTTGACTAAAAGCTTCTAGCAGGGGAAGAGAACCCTCCCCGTAACAGAGAAGACAGTCAACAACAGCCGTTGCTAAAACCCCAATTTTAGAATGAGCTTCTTGGGAGTAGGAACCTAACTCCAGCATTTCTCCAAGAACAGCGATGGTTTTACCTTTTTTTGGGATAGAAAAGGGGAGATTATGAAGTGCTGCTGTCATCGATTCAGGGTTGGCGCTGTAACAGTCATTAATAAAGGTGATCCCGCCCCTTCTAATACGCTCAAATCGAAGTTGGGGTGGTCGTAGCTTTTTGCTACCTATTGCAATTTCTTCCCAAGAAAGTCCAACAATTCTTGCAACAGCCACTGCTGCGATGAAACATTCACAAAATTGGGTTTCTGAAAAAGGAGGGTAAATGGGTGGGGCATCGTTATCGTATTCTTTTATCCTCCCTTCTTTTCCAAAAATGTAATCACCCCTATCGGGGTATAATCCAAATGTTTTTATAGGGCAAGATTGAAGAGTTTTTAGGGCTTTAAAATGCATGGCTTGGTGATGAACAACTCCCCACTTAAGGAAGGGGTGAGAAAGAATTTTCGCTTTTTCAGCTGCTATTGCCTCAATTCCATCCGGAAAAAATTCAACATGGGCATAACCAATTTTAGTAACAACGGCAATTTCTGGAGGGGCAATTTGAACGAGGTTTTTAAGTGTTTCTGGCTCACTGATGCCCATTTCAACAACGAAAAAATCTCCTTTTTCTTGGTTATTTAAGATAAAAAGAGGTAGCCCCACCTGTGAATTGTGATTTCCATAAGTTTTTGTCACAGCATACCGTTCGGCTAAAAGTGTTGCGATAAACTCTTTTGAGGTGGTCTTTCCAACGGACCCCGTAACCGCTACAATTTTTTGATGACGGGATCGTTGCAAGTTCTGAGCAAGGAGCTGAAGAGCCTTTAGTACGTTTCCCACCCTTAGTAGAGAAAGCCCCTCTATTTTTTTTTGAAATGACTCGCTAACAAAAGCAGCAACCGCTCCTTTGCTGGCGGCTTCTCTTAAAAAATTGTGACCGTCGAATTTTTTCCCTTCCAAGGCAAAAAAAATATCTCCCTTGCCAACGGAGCGGCTATCAACGACAAATCGTTTAAAAATTTTTTTTTTTGCTCTTAGGCCAACGGCTGCTGCTACCTGTGAAAGGCAGTCAAAGCTCATTTTTCCGTTGATTGAAAGGAAGGACTATCAATGGCGATCCCCATGGCATGCATCCCATTATCGACATATAGGGTTTCCCCCGTAATCGCTCCGCTCAACGGAGAAAGGAGAAAAAGTGCGGCATTCCCGACATCCTCACCCGTCAGCTCTCTCTGAAGAGGGGCATTTATCTTAGAGTAGGCTATCATGTTGTCGATGGTGCCGATGGCTTTAGCAGCCCGACTTCTAAGCGGTCCTGCTGAGATCGTATTAACCCGAATTCCCCACCGACGTCCGGCTTCCCAGGCCAAAGTCTTGTTATCGCTCTCCAAAGCTGCTTTTGCAGAGCTCATCCCACCTCCATACCCAGGAACAGCTCGTTGAGAGGCAATATAGGTCAAAGAGAGGGCCGTGCCCTTTTGCATGAAAGGGCCAAAATGTTTCAAAAGGCTGATGAAAGAATACGAGGAAGAGCTGATCGCATCAAGGTACCCTGCTCGAGTCGTTTCTAGGAGGGGTCGCTTAACCTCTGGGCCATTAGCCAGTGCATGAACAACGATATCGATTGTGCCGAACCTTTTTTCAACCTGAGCTGCCACCTCCGAAATAGTATAACCCGAGACCTCCTGGTACCGCTTATTTTCTTGAAGGGAAGCTGGAACATCTTCTGGTTTATCAAAAGAGGCATCCAAAGGGTAAACCTCCGCATAGTTCATCATCAAACCATTACTGAGAAGCCGAGACTTATCGAACTTTCCCATCTTCCAAGATTGGGTGAAAATTTTGAAAATAGGAGTCCAGGTTCCAATAATGATGTCAGCCCCAGCCTCAGCGAGCGTTTTTGCAATCGCCCAGCCATAACCTTGATCGTCTCCAATACCCGCCACAAAGGCCTTTTTCCCTTTTAGATCAATCGGGAGCATTCTCACCTTAAATTTTTAAGATGCACGATATCATATAAAAATTAATCACGATTGTCTATATTTCTTCATCATGAGGCGTTTCCATCCTTCCGCTGTAAGAAGACGGGTTTTTGAGGAAGCGGGTGAAACTTTTTTTTTCTGAGAAGAGGCCCCTTTTTCCTTTTCGGATCGCTCTTTTCCGGAGAGAGTCTTTTTGAGTCCACGAGTCATTGCGCACCACCTTAGGTTCATTCTACAACGGTTTTATGGGTGAGGTCAAGGGTTTTTTTCCGAAGGTTAAGAGGTAGAGGATGAAATTTTCAAAAAGGGTAACTTTTGAGAGGCATCTTGAGGAGGCGTTTCCCGATCATCTTTCTTCTACTTTTCTTATTTCTATTCCTGCCGATGATGAAAGACGGGTTGTGATAGCCAATATTGTAAAATTATTGAAAAAAAAGGACCCTTTACTAAGGGTTGTCCAGCTTGTAGGTGTTGAAAGTTGTTATGAAGAGATCAAGAAAGAACTTCAAACAATTACCCTCTGGGGGGGGATGTCGATTGTTGTTTGTGATCTGTTTGACAAAGTCTATTTAAGCCACCTAAAAAATCGAGGTTGTCCTCACCTTTTTTCTCTTGTACCCAAAGGGGCTCATTTGATTTTAGGGGCAGCTTTTTTTAAAGCCGTTGTTGATTTTTACCAAGATGGGAAAAAAGAGGTGGTTGCCTTAGATTTGAATGATGAGAAGCCTTGGGAGAAGGAAAAAAGGATAGAGGGATGGGTAATTGAAAAGGTTAAAGAACGGAAAAAAAATATGAATCCCGAGGTTTCTGCCTTTTTGATCAAAGGATTAGGAACTGATTTTTTCGTTTTGGAACAAGAGATAGAAAAACTTCTTTGTTATGTTGGCGAGAAGAAGGATATTGGGATGACCGATGTCGAGATCGTTTGTTCGATAAAAGATCGGAGCACCGGGTGGCAATTAGCGGAACAAGTTGCCTGGGAGGGAGCTCTTTTTTTGAAACATGAAGATTTAAATTTAATTATTTCGTTAATAGGTCAGATTCGTTACCACCTTCAGTTAGGGTACCAAATGAGTGAGCTTATAGAAAAAAATGGAGGGTTTAACCCCTCAATTCGATCCTATTTTCCGCAACTTCGTGGGCACCAGTTTGATCGATTTATTATGATTGCAAGTAAGCGGGGGCGATTTTTTTATAAACAGGCTTTGCAAGCTCTTTATGAGTTCGAGTCGGCTGCGAAAAGTTCTTCTCTCAAGGTGGGTTTATTTTTTGATCTTTTTCAAGCCAGGATGTATACTGAGGCGACCTGAAAATGGAATTTGAATACTAAAAGAGGCCAAAAAACATGCAGGATCTTGCGAAAAACAGCCTTATTCGGTTCAAAAATATTGCTAAAAAGAAAGAGACAATGGTGGCCAATTTCAAGGTGAAAGGGGTTCGTTTGGGTGTTAATTTTACCGCCTCTATTTCTGTCGATCTTTCGATGACCGAGCTTCATCCTGGCGACACTTTGGAAAAAATTATTGAGGAATGTGCTCGCCTTGGAGTGAGGGAGTTTAAGAAGGCCGATTTTCAGTTTGAGGGGCTCACAGCAATCTAAAAGCCTTCCTGGGTGTAGCGCAGATTGGCTAGCGCACTAGCATGGGGTGCTAGGGGTCGGAGGTTCAAATCCTCTCACCCAGATTCTTTTTTTTAGGGAGTGATGATATACCGAAGGGAGCTGAAAACTTGGTTTTGGTCGCCGTCAAAGCCTCGGGGTTGGACGATCGCAACTAGCCCGTATTTCTCAATATGAGCGACGTTGCGGTAAGATCCAACCGCGAAGGCTTTCGCGACGGTCCAAACCCAAGTTTTCAGCTCTCTTCGGGATAAGTCCATTGTGCCTAGTTTTCTCAAAAAATGTGCCAAAGGATGTGGCAGGTAGCGGACAAGTTTTCAGCTCACTTCGGTATATTGTGATAAGAACAGGAGTCAAGAAAATCAAATGGAGGGACCTGAAATGAACCATGCTGTCGAAAAACAAGAGAAAAAATTTTTTATTGGACTTGAGCTAAGAACAAATAATGAGGAATGTTCTTCAGCAATGCCTGCTCATAAGGAAAAATTTTTTAAGGAAAACACCCTTGCAAAGATTCCAAATAGGATAAACGACAATATTCTCGCTCTTTACACTGACTATGAAGGAGATTATACCAAGCCGTATTCATGGATTCTTGGATGCGAAGTTTCTAATTTGGACGAGATCCCAGCTGGACTGGTTGGCAAAGTGATACCTGAATCGAAGTATGCTGTCTTTACAACTCAGGGAGAATTTCCCCAAGGTCTGATTGCTGTATGGCAAGCGGTTTGGAAATTAAGCCTCTCTCGCTCCTACACAAACGATTTTGAGCTATACCATTCTGATTTTAATCCTCAAAAAAATCCAGAAGTAAAAGTTTACATTGGAATAAAAGGCAATTCCTAGGTGGTTCTCAATAGCCGTTAGGAATTTTCCATTTTCTACATCCCCTAACTATAAAGAAGTGAGCTGAAAAATTGGATTTGGACCCCGCCAAAGACTCGGGTATTGCCCGTATTTGTCAATACGAGCGACGTTGCGATAAGATCCAACCACGAGGACTTTCGCGACGGTTCAAACCCAATTTTTCAGCTCATTTCGGTATAGGATAGTTTGAATAAGGTTAGTCATGGGCACTTGTTACGTTCGCCTCTTCCAGCAGTTGCTTGACCCTTGGAATTCTTTGGTCAAGGTTGATTTTCCGTTCACGGATGAGGTAAGCGAAGGGGAAAAAGAGGTGATCTTTTTCGAGCCAACCGACAAACCATCCATGTTCCAAACTCTTCCCCTCTTTTTCAGGCCCGCTCCATCCCCCTTTTCCAAACAGTTTCCATCCTTCCGGTGATTCTTCCTTCAATAGAAGCTTCTTTGTCATTTGGATAGCGTTAGATGAAATAGGGAGCTTTCCGAGAATCATTTTTCTAATGAAATCTACTTGCTCTCTTGCCGAGATGGTCAAAGAAGAATTGATCCATGCAGGGGCCATCGGGCCTGGCTCAGCCAACATTCCAGACATCTCCTGGTTCCCATATTCCATAGAGGTCAAATAGCTTTGAATTTTTTCTAACCCTAATTGCAAGCATATGACCTTGGAATACCAGACACAAGAATATTCCATCCAAGATTTTGGGGTAATCGGAGCTCTCCACGACGCAAACGAGGCATCATAGCCGGCTTGAAAATTCCAGGTTGGCGTTGTTTCATCGCTTAGAATGCCCGCGTCGTACCCCATCAAACTTAAAGGAATCTTAAAAGTAGAGCAAGGGCTGATCCGTTTTTCAACGTGGGGGCCAAGCTCCAATACTGTTTTGTCTGTGACTCCATCGATAAGAAGAAAGTTTTCCTCTGCAGAAACACCGCGTGTATCGAAAATTAAAAAAGAGAAAACCATTACCATTGAAAACAATTGGCGACCCATAAAATAACCCCTTTTTGAAAAAAACCTTAAATGAGAAAGGCTTTTTAAACCAGGGAATTAGATTATCATCAATACTTTGAGAAGGGTAAAACTTTTGCTGCCATTCAGGGCTTAGTTTGCGTGTCGCTTCCCTTCTGGCCACGCCTTTGAGCTGTAGCCAGTGAGTATCCAAAAAGAGGATAACTCGCCCTGGATTGTGTTGTCCGAGAAGGCGAAGCCACCATCCAATTGCCTTTTGAATAAACCATTCTGGATCAGAGGCGTATCCAGAGGTCCAACAAAGGCTCCTTTCAGGATCGCGCTTAGCCCGTATTTCTCAATACGCGCGACGTTGCGATAAGATCCAACCGCGAGGACTTTCTCGACGGTCCAAATTCAAGTTTTCAGCTTATTTCGGTATAAACGAGAGTAGCTCTTCGCATCCAAAAGTTGGAGTCTCTTGTCCATGCTTCTATTTCATTTAACAGATCTATGTCCGCAAGAACACATCTCCATGCGACATGGCAGAGACTATCTTCGAGTGCCCAGCCATCCACACGTTGGAGAAAGTGCAGGGCTATTTTCCATAGAACTTTAGAAGGTTCCAATTGGGGCAAAGAGAGCATTTTGGCAGCACACATCATTGGATCGAAAAGGTTTGTCCCCCAAAGGTCTTTGGCAAGCTCGATCAGCTCTGTATTTTTGATTCCTTTAGATAGATTGCGAGTCAGCTTCTCGCAAATAGGGACTGGAATGCCCCAATGTTTTCGGCTAGATTTGTGATATCGCTGGTCTGCAACGGCCCTTTTCGGATTGCCAAGTGGTTGTAACTGCTCAATGAAGAAGCTAACTTCCATATTTATCCGTATCCAACCCATTTATGCTGAATCGAGCTATACCGAAGTGAGCTGAAAAATTGGGTTTGGACCGTCGCGAAAGTCCTCCTGGTTGGATCTTATCGCAACCTCGCTCGTATTGAGAAATACGGGCTAGTTGCAATCGTCCAACCCCGAGGCTTTGACGGGGTCCAAATCCAAGTTTTCAACTCATTTCGGTATAAAATTTTTTTGGTTAGGAATCAAAGAGTTACGGCTGTAAAGAGCGCTTTATGGAGGAGGGCATTTGGAGTTGGTTTTTTTTATACCATTCAATGGGATCCTTTTTTAGTTCTTCAATCATTTTCACAAGGCTTTTTTCAATGCTGTGTTTTGGTTGCCACCCCAAATGTTGAGAGGCTCTGGATATGTCCAAAACGTAGTGGTCATCGGCTAAATTAATCATCCAGGGTCTGATAAATGGTTGAGGAAGAAAAGGGATGTGGCATTGGATCCAGGAGCCAATTTTTGCTAAAGGTTTTGAAATTTGATAGGTTTTAAATTCCTTATTAAAGAGAAGACGGCTAATTTTTCGTTGAAGTTGGTCATAGCTGAGCGTTGTCTCTTCTCCTACCAATAAGACAAGTTGGGGAGGAAGGGAGTTGCGGAGTTGAACTGCCTTTACGATCACTTCGACCAGATCGTTCATATGAAGAAAAGCAGCTCCATGGTGGATGTTTCCTGCAAAAAGACGACTTTCTAACTGTTTTTCAAAAATTCTCTTGATCTGTTGGCTAATAGGGATCGAGTGACAGCTGTCATCGTAGACACCGGCGATTCTTAAGATAACCGAAGACATTTTTCCTCTTAAGTCATGAATGATTTTTTCAGTATGAACTTTAGAGAGGGGGTAATCCCATTTGGGTTGTACGGGTGAGTTTTCATCAATTTTTTGTCCAACTTTGCAGGGAGCGTGAACCAACATTGTGCTTGAAAAAATAAACTGAGCGACTTCGAATTCTTTAAGTGCTTTTAAAAGTCGCTCCGTTCCTTTTACGGTTACAAGATCATATTTTTCGGAATGCTCTTCTTCAAAACTATAATAAGCAGCCAAATGAATAACGGATGCAATTTTTTCCCCATAAAAATAACGAATGTGGGAAAAAGCCTGATGAACGCTCTCATCCGAGGAAAGGTCCACAGGAACAAGCTCTTCATTTTGATGGGCATACAGAGCTTTTAAAAGCTCAAACCCTATAATTTTGTATTTGGGCCCAAGCTTTTTAACAACGTTTGCTCCTATTCTTCCGCAACTTCCTGTCACAATGATCACTTCCTTTTTCATTCAGTTTCCTCGTGATTTTTTATATTTTTAGAGTTGGTTGAGCCTATACCGAAGGTAGCTGAAAACTTGGATTTGGACGTCGCGAAAGCCTTCGCGGTTGGACGATCACAACGTCGCTCGTATTGAGAAATACGGGTTAGTTGAGATCCTCCAGCCCCGAGGCTTTGACGGCTTCCAAACCAAAGTTTTCAGCTACCTTCGGTATATCCCCAAGTTCTCAGTTCATTTCGGTATATAACAAAGCAGTATTAAAAATTCTACTTTACAAAAAACCGGGAACCTGTGAGACTGCCTCCTGATGTTTTTAATACATACCGAAATGAACTGAAAAATGGGGATTTGAACGCCGCCAAAACCTCAATTCTTGAAAAGAGGAAAAAGTTTTTTTATGACGTCTCCGTTAAACCCTTGCAAAAGTGTTGAGCCTTTTTTCCCTTTGTTTATTGAAGCGGGTAAAACCGCCTTTTCTATTTCGGTCGATGATAAAAAAACTGAATTAATTTTCGGTAAGGGCCTTGAATCTTTAAATTTTTGTTCTGATTTAAAATTGAAAAGGGAGGCTGATTTTAATCTTCCTACTCTGAGTCAGTTACTTGATTTACCTTATGAGAGGGAGACTAGGGGGTATTTAGAAATGACGCCTTGCGTCATTTTGATTGAAACGATCATCGAGGAAGTGGTGAAACAAGGTGGAATCGAGAGGCGCAGAGCGGTCGTCTGGGACCTTGATCAGGAACAGGAAGAGGAGGGGCGGAAACTTTGTCAACTGTGGAGCTCTATTTTTCAGGTAGAGAGGGAAGGGAGACCGTGGAGAATTTTGGAAAAACAAAAAGCGGTGCGGAAGGATGTTTCTTTACTGAAAAAAATTGAGGAAACGGCAGTCTATAAAACGGCTCATCATAAGGTGGTTGGGGCCATCTACGCGCGGTATTTGAATTTGGCAAAAATAAGTGTAGCTAAGATCGGATTGTGTCAGTTAGAAACAACAGAAAAAGAAGCGGAAAAAGGAGTCGCCCAAGAGTTTTTGTCTCTTCTAGAAGAAGCGAAACGTGAGTGCGTCGACTTAGATAGGGAAAGGCCTTCTCTTGAAGAGGAGGTAGAATGGGCCCTTCGGTCAGAAGAAAGAGTCTTTATCAAAGAAAGGGTTCGGATCCTCGGTGAGGAAGCCGAGGCCAGGATAAAAGGGGAAGGGTTAGGAGCTTTTAGTAGGGTTGTAGAAGAGGCAGTCAAAACCATTTTTGACAGCAAAGATATAAATCAGTGGATTAGGCAAGCCTTTTCTGAAGTTTTTTTCTTTCGGTGGAAAGAAAAAGTAGAGGCATTGGAGGGGAGGGCAATGGAAATTTTTTTAGTCGCTTCCGGTCAAGGTAGTCATAAGGAGTGGGTCGAGGGACATAAAAATTTAGAGATGGAGTGGAGGGAGACCGATCGTAAAGTGAATTCTGTATGGACGGATTTCCACCTTTGTTTGAATTTGGCTTTAAAGAGCTGCCTCAGTGCTGAGAGGTTTTTTGATGCGATTAAGGGGGGTATATTTTTTGATTCTTTCAAGTCAGACCTTACGGCTTCCTTAGAAACGATTCTGGTAAATTTTATTAAACAGGGTTTTTTTGAAGCTTTAGGAATTGTTAAATTAGGGTTGGTCGAGCGGGTCCCCAACTCAACTGAAAACAAGTGAACTGAAAAAAGCTGCCTCTGATGTTTTTATACCGAAGTGAGCTGAAAACTTGGGTATAATTCGTTATTGAAAATGGGAGAAAATTTTTTATGACATGTCCATTAATCCCGTCCGAGGGGGGTAGGCCTTCTCTGGCTTCACTGTTTATTGAAGCGAGTAAAACCTCCTTTCCTACTCCAGTCGATGGTAGAAAAGCTGACTTTTTTAAAGTGTTTGATTGGTGTATCGAATCTTTAAATTTTTGTTCTGATTTGAAATTGAGAAAGGGGGAAGGTTTTCATCTTCCTACTCTGAGTCTATTACTTGATTTAACCGAAGAGAGTGATCCTGACCGATATTTAGAAATGACGCCTTGCGTCATTTTGATTGAAACGATCGTCGAAAAGGTGGTGGAACAAGGTGGGATCGAGAGGTGGAGAGCGGTCGCTCGGGATTCCGACCGGGAACAGGAAGAGAAGGGGCGGAAACTCTGTCAACAGTGGAGCTCTATTTTTCAGGTAGAGCGACTGGGGAGGCCGTGGAGAATTTTTGAAGAACAAACAGCTCTGTGGAGGGATGTTTCTTTAGCCAACAAAATCCAGGAGACGGCGGCCTATAAAAGGGCTCATCTTGAAGTGTTTCAAGCCACGGATGAACAGTATTTGAATTTAGCAAGGAGAAGTTTAGCTCAGACCAATTTGCTTCGGTTAAAAAGAACGGAGGAAGAAGTGGAAAAAAAAGAACTCTCCCAAGAGTTTTTTTCTCTTCTAAAAGAAACGGAACGCGAGGTTATCTGCCTAGATAGCAAAACTGCCTTCCTTGAAAAAGAGGTGAAACGGGCCCTTCGATCAGAAGAAAGGGTCTTTATCAAGGAAAGGATTCGTATTATCGGTGAGGAAGCCGAGGCCAGGATAAAAGGGGAAGGATTAGGAAATTTTAGTAAGGTTGTAGAAGGGGCAATCAAAACAATTTTTGACAATCAAGAAATAAATCAATCGATTCAAACCCTTTCAGAAGGTTTTTTCTTCGAGTCGAAAGCAAAAATAGAGCTCTTTGAGGAGAGGGGAAGGGATCTTTTTTCAGCTCTTCTCAGAGAGGGTTTTGTTTATGAGGGGCGGGTCGAATCATGTAAAACCTTAGAGTTTGAGTGGAGGGAGACAAGTCGCAAGATAAACTCTATATGGGCAGGCTTCCACAATTGGTTGAGTGCCGCTTTAACGAGTTGCCTGGATGGTGAGAAGTTTTTCGATGCAATTAAGGGGGATATCGGTTTCGATTCCTTCAATTCGACCCTTACGGCCTCCTTGGAAACGATTCTGGTAAATTTTATTAAACAGGGTTTTTTTGAAGCTTTAGAAATGTTTAAAAAAGAGGCGGGTGTTGAAGACGATTCGGTTGTCGGAGATTTTTGTAAGATGCAATTATGATGTAATATTACAAGTTTAACTTTACAAAAAAGTTATTGCTCGAGAAACTGAACGGTAATTTTTTTAAAGGATCAGTAAAACAGAAGAGGGTTGCTTTATGACGTCTCCTTTAGCCCGCTCTGGAGAACCTGCCTCTTTGGCCCGCCTGATTTGTGAAAAGTGTCTTGCTTCTAATCCTGACGCGGTTGACTTTTTTGAAATATCCGAAAAAGCTGCTGAGACCTTAGGTCTTTGTTCTACTTCGAGCCTGAGAGACGGTTTGATTACGTTGGATGCAACCCCTTTTTGTGGTAAGGATGGGGTTGATTTTTCTCCTCTTACTTTCGATGCTTTACTTACTCTATCTTATGAAAGTCGTACTGAAGGGTATCGAGAAACAGCCGAGCGGGTTAGGTGTGTTGAAAGGTTGATCGAACAAGCGGTGGAGCGGATTGCCGTTGATACGGGAGGGGTAACCAGCTCCTCGGGTCATGTCGGGTGTCGCGCCAGTGGCTGTGTCAGGGGCCGTGAACGGGCCCGAGGACGGGTAACGACTAAACTTTGTCGGGTTTGGTCCTCTATTTTTCACGTAGAGAGAGAGGGGAGACCGTGGAGAATTTTAGAAGAACAAAAAGCGCCAAGGAAGGATGTTTCGTTAATCGAAAAAATTGAGGGAACCGAAGCCTATCAGGAAGCTCATCGTAAGATGGTTGGAGTCATCAGGGAACGGTATCTCTGTTTGGCAGAAATAGTCATAACGAAGACTGATTTGGACGAATTAGAAGCAACGAAAGCAGGAATCGAAAAAGGAACAACGATCTCACCGGAATTTCTCACCCGTCTGTCTATAAAAAAAAATTCATATTCTTTATTAGACAAAAGGGGAAGAGCTTTGCAAAAAGGAGTGGAAGTAGCCACCCGGTCAAGAGAGGAGGCATTTTTAAAAGAAAAAGTTCGTATCACAGGGGTAAAGGCAGCTGAAGAGCTATGGGGTAAAGAATTGGGAATTCTTAGTAAAGCCATAGAGAAGGCTATCAAAAATATTTTTAATGAAAAAGTGGTAAATTCCCAAATTCATCAAACCCGTTTTGACATCTCTTTTTTTAAGTGGGGAAAAAAAGAGGGGCTCTTGAAGGAGTGGGCGGAAGAGGCTTTTGTCGCCTTGCGTGAAGGCTCTCCTTGGGAGGAAGAGTTCCCATGGATAGACGCTAGTTGCGAGGTCAGGCGTGCATGGGAAGAGTTTCCCCACCGGTTGGATGATGCCCTTGGGATAACGCTAAGTTCTGATAAACTTTTTGATAAGATAAAGGAAAAGTTAGTTTTTAATTTCGAGTCTTCCAAGTGGAACCTTACGGTTTCGTTGGAAACGATCCTGGCAAGTTTTCTTAAACAGGGTTTTTCTGAAGCTTTAGAATTTGTTGAAGAAAAAGGGATCTCCCAAAGACAATTCGATTATCGGGGAGCCTTGTATACCGAAGTGAGCTGAAAAATTGGATTTGGACCGTCGCGAAAGTCCTCGCGGTTGGATCTTATCGCAACGGCGGTCGTCCAACCCTGAGGCTTTGGCGGGGTCCAAATACAATTTTTCAACTCACTTCGGTATAAGATGAAAGTGGTAAAGCTTTTTAACGAGGGGGTTGCTTCATGATATTGCCTTTACACAGCTTTGAAGGCCCTCTCTTTGACCCTGGCTTTTTGGATCGCGTGATTTATGACGAGTATCTTAATTTTGATCCTAATAAGGTTAAGTTTTCTGAAATATGCGAAAAAGTTGCTGACACTTTAGGTCTTTTTTCTACTTCTAGACTGAAAACTGGTTTGTCTAAGTTGGATGAGACCCTTTTTTGTCGTAAAAGTGGGTCAAGTTTTGCTCCTATTACTTTCGAGGTTTTACTTAACTTACCTCAAGAAAGTCGTACTGAAGGGTATTGGGAAACAGCAGAGAGGGTCAGGTGTGTTGAAAGATTCATTGAACAAGCGGTACAACGCAGAGGGGTGGAGAGGTAGAGAATTACAGGCTCTTCCGAGATGGGCTCTTGCTGGCATGAAAAGTACTATGAACAGGTAGCCTCTAAAATTTGTCAAGATTGGGCCTCTATTTTTCAGATAGAGAGAGGAGGGAGGTCGTGGAGAATTTTAGAAAAGCACAAAGCGCCTTGGAAGGATATTTCGTTGGTCGAAAAAATTGAGAAAACTGGAGCCTATAAGGAAGCTCGCACTAAGATGGTTGAAGCCATTAAGGAACGGGATCGTTATTTAGCAGAAATGACCATAATGAAGACCGATTTAAGCGAATTAGGAGCAACGAAAGCAGAAATCGAAAAAGAAAAACAGCTCTCCCCAGAATTTCTCACCCGTCTAACTGCAACAAGAAAATTATATTTTTTATTAAACGAGAAGGAAAAAATTTTGGAAAAAGAAGTCGGTTCCGCCACTCGGTCAAGAGCAGAGGTATTTGTGAAAGAAAAAGTCCGTATCGCAGGGGAGGAAGCTGATGAAGAGATAAGAAGTAAAGAATTGAAAATTTTTAGTAAAGTCATAGAGGGGGCTATCAAAAACATTTTTAACTCAGAAGAAATCAATTTCCAAATCCATCGAACCCGTTTTGAGGTCTCTTTTTTTAAGTGGGAAGAAAAGAAGGGGCCCTTGGAGGAATTGGGAGAAAGAGTTCTTGTCGCCTTATGTAGAGAAGGTTTTCTTCCTTATAACCAAACGCGATTATTTGATGGCGTAGAGTTAAGGTGGAGAGAGGCTACTTGCGAGGTACGGCGAACATGGGAACAGTTTCCCAGCCGTTTGAATGACGCCCTGGAGGTTAGCCTAAATTTTGATAAAATTAAGCGAAATATCGCTTTTAATTTCGATTTTACCCTATGGAACCTTATGGTTTCTTTGGAAAAGGTCTTAACAGATTTTCTTGAAGAGGGGTTTTTTGAGGCTTTAGAATTTGTTAGAAAAGAGGCTCTTCCTAAAGACGATTCGTATGTCGAGGAGCCTTGCAAAATGCAATTACAATAACAGATATACCAAATTTTCAGCTTATTTCGGTATATAATAATATCAAAAATTTAACTTTACAAAAAAGTTGTTGCTCGTGAGACTGGGTGGTAATTTTTTTTAAAGGATTAGTAAAATTGGAGAGGGTTGCTTTATGACATTCCCTTTAGCCCGCCCTGAAGGGCCTGTCTCTTTGAATCTTCTGATTTATCAACGGTATCTTCGTTCTGATCCTGAGGCGGTTACCTTTTCTGAAATATGCGAAAAAGCCGCTGATACCTTGGGTCTTTGTTCTACTTTCAGGCTAAAAACCAGTTTATCTGCATTGGATGCTGCCCCTTTTTCTGGTAGAGAAAGAGGAGTTAATTTTGCTCCTGTTACTTTCGAGACTCTACTTAACTTACCTTGTTGCAGTCGTACTGAAGGGTATCGGGAAACAGCCGAGCGGGTCAGGTATGTTGAAAGATTCATCGAAGAAGCCGTACAGAACATTGTGTTTGAAAGGAGGGCGGTGAAACCCTCCTGCCCGCTTGAACAGCAGCGTGAGCAGATAACGTCTACACTTTGTGGAGAATGGTTTTCTATTTTTCAGGTAGAGAGGGGAGGGAGACCGTGGAGAATTTTGGAAGAACAAAAAGCGCTGTGGAAGGATGTTTCTTTAATCGAAAAAATTGAAAAAACGGAGGCGTATAAGGAAGCTCATCGTAAGATGCTTGAAGCCATTTACGAACGGTATCTTTGTTTGGCGGAAGTCACGATAACGAAAAACCATTTAGGCGAACTAGGAAAAACGCAAGCAGAAGTCAGCGGAAAAAGGGAGCTCGCGCCAAAGTTTTTCGATCGTCTAAGGGCAACAAGAACTTCATATTTTTCCTTAGACAATAGGGGAGCAGCTTTGGAAGGAAAAGTGGAAGAGGTCACTCGGTCAAGAACGGAGGTACTTGTGAAAGAAAAAGTCCGTATCACAGGCGAGGAAGCTGACAAAGAGATAAAAAAAGAAGGATTAGGACTTTATAGTAAAGTCATAGAGGGGGCTGTGAAAAATATTTTTAATGCTGAAGAGATCAATAACGAGATCCATCGAGCCCGGTTTGAGGTCTCTTTTTTTAAGTGGGAAGAAAAAAAGGTTGTTTTGAAGGAGTGGGGGGAGGGGGCTCTTATCGCTTTGCGTGGGGGTTTTTTCTCGTTTAGGCGGGGAGATCCACTTGATATGGAGTTGTTCTGGAGAAGCGCTAGTTACGAGGTGAGGTGTACCTGGGAAGAGTTTCCCTGTCGTTTAAATGAGGCTTTGAAGATGAGCCTAAGTTCTGACAAACTTTTTGATGAAATTAAGAAAAATATCGTTGTTACTCGCTTTTCTTCCGACTGGAACCTTCAGGTTCCCTTGGAAACGATCCTGATAAGTTTTCTTAAACAGGGTTTTTCTGAAGCTTTAGAATTTGTTAGAAAAAAGGCACTTTCTGTGGACAGTTCGGTTGTCGGAGACCTTTGTATACCGAAGTGAGGTGAAAATTTAGTTTTGGACCGTCGTGAAAGTCCTTGCGGTTGGATCTTATCGCAACGTCGCTCGTATTGAGAAAGGGGTCCAAATCCAATTTTTCAGCTCTCTTCGGTATATAAAATGCAATTGAAATAAGATGGAGGGGGTTGTTATGGTGCCTAGTCGCATTGATGTGTTTAATTTTAAAGGGAAGCCGGTTGAAGAATTCTCTACCTCGGGACTAAGAAAGCTCGTTGAAGAGGAGTTCTTCCGCTGTAAGTGTGATCGAAATTCTTCTTTCGATGTATCAAAATCATTCGAAGAGTTTATTCAAAATTTCAATCTTTGTCTTACCTCTAGCTTGGAGAAGGGTTTTGCAGATCGGGATGAAAGACCTTTTTTTGGTGCCGAAGTTCAACCGGGTTGTTTTAAATCGTGTACCGTTCATCGGCTGATGGAGATAAAGTTTGGTGAAAAAGATGTTGCTAACGGCCCCGGAATCCCATTTGGCTATTCGGAAACCCTTGACCATATTGTTTTGGTTGAGAGAGCGCTGGAAAATGGGGTGAAAAAAGCAATAAGGGTGGGGAAAAAATGGCCCAAAAACAGAGAGATCCGACTGTTAGAAAAGATAGATAAGAGAATCGATCTGTGTCGTCAGTGGTTGGCCGTTTCCAAAGAGGAAAAAAGAGAAAGGCCGTGGAGGTTGGTTAAGGATCGCTTTGATTTGGATTTAAAGGCTGCAGAAAAGCTCCTTATTCTCAGGAGGGAAGCGACCGATAAGCGTTTCGACGAAGCTCATCTTAACCGACGACTAAGGGGGGTTATGGAGGGTGCGATTACGGCAGCTTTCCAAGATACGGAATTGTTCAATCAGGTTGAGAAAACACGCTTTAAAAGATGTCTTGATTGCTGGGAAGAGAACGGAAAGGATGTCGAAGAGGAAGTGAGAAGAAAGATGGGAGAGCTTGCTCAGGCCGATATACCGAAAGAAATGTCTATGGAGGCGTTATCAAAAGCCTTTTCTTTTATCACAACACCGTGGGAGA
Source organism: Parachlamydiales bacterium (assembly GCA_963777025.1). Lineage (GTDB taxonomy): Bacteria > Chlamydiota > Chlamydiia > Chlamydiales > Rhabdochlamydiaceae > PALSA-1444. The sequence goes on along the minus strand of CAVZOR010000006.1, from coordinate 154,260 downwards.
GGTTAGAGAAAAAATGGAGTGATGTTTCCGAAAAAGTAAGGGCCCTGTGGGTTGAATTTTTCTCTGATTTAGATAAAGCCTTAAAAAAACACCTTGAACAAGGAGTTGTTCACCTTTTTAAGGAGGTTGAAAAGGAGTCTAGTTTTTCTGATGAAAATTTTTTATCTAAAGAAAGTCTTGTACGGCTTATCAAAGAAAGCATTCTCCTCTCTTGCCAGGATTTAGCAAATATGACTCTTTTGCCAGGATCTAGCAAACATGACTCGACGGAGCTGGCTATAGAAACGAGTGAAGGGAGCTGAGCTTCATTTCTTTATCGGAAGGTTTTATACCGAAATGAGCTGAAAACTTGGGTATATACCCATCGGTTGTCGGTGACCTTTGTAAGATGCAATTAAAATTAAGGGGGGAGGAGATTGACATGGTACCTAGTCGCATTGGTGTATTTGATTTTAAATGGGAGCCAGCTGAAGGGGTTTTTACCTCAGGACTAAGAAGGCTCGTTGATGAGGGGGTATCGAGCTGCAAATGTGATGGGAATTCTTCTTTCGATGTATCAAAATCGTTCGAAGAGTTTGTTCAGAATTCAAATCTTTGTCTTACCTCTAGGTTGGAAAAGGGTTTTGTAGATCGGGATGAAAGACCTTTTACTTCTTCGCAGATTCGACCTGGTTCTTTTAAATCGTGTACGTTGGATCGACTGATGGAGATAAAGTTTGGTGAAAGAGATGTTGCTATCGGCCCGGGAGCGCTGTTTGGCTATTCCGAAACCCTTGAACGTGTTTTTTTGGTTGAGACAGCCTTAGAAAATGGGGTGAAAAAGGCGATAAAGATGGGGAAAGAACGGCTCAGAAACAGAGAGGCCCCGCTGTTTGACAAGGTAGATAAGAGGGTCAAGCTGTGTTGTGAGTGGCAGGCTGTTTCCGAAAAGGAAAAAATAGAAAGGCCGTGGCAGCTCGTTGCAGATCGTTTTGGCTTTGGTTTGAATTTAAAGGATGCAAAAGGCCTCCTTGTTAATCGGAGGAAAGAAACGGATAAGCGTTTAGGCAAAGCTTGTTTTGACCAACGACTAAGGGGAGTTACGGAGGATGCGATTACGGCAGTTTTTCAAGATACAGAATTGTTCGATCAGGTTTATAAAGCACGCTTTGAAAGATGCCTTGATTGTTGGACGAAGAATGGGCTGGAAGTGGAGCAGGAAGTGAAAAAAAAGCTCGAAGAGGTTTTTCAGCCCGGAGTGGCGGAGGAACTTTCTTTTACCGAGATACCGTGGGAGAGTTTAGAGGAAAAATGGATTGATGTTTCCAAGAAGGTAAGGAAATTGTGGAAAGAATTTCCCTCTGATTTCGATAAAATTTTGAAGAAAAAAATTGAAGAAGGCGTTGTTCATCGTTGTTTTGATGAAAATTTTTTATCTAAAGAAGGTCTTGCGCTGCTTATCAAAGAAAGCCTTCTCCTTTCTTGCCAAGACCTAACAAATCATGACTCGGTGGAGGTCGGTATGGAAGTGAGCTGAAAAATTGGGGTTTGGGTCCAATCAAAGCCCCTGCAAAGGTCTGAGGGTTGGACGATCGCAACAGTCCAAATCCAATTTTTCAGGTTCATTTCGGTATAAGATAGAATTAAAATTAAGAGGGAGGAGATTGACATGGTACCTAGTCGCATTGGTGTATTTGATTTTAAACCGGAGCCAGCTGAAGGTTTGTTTACCTCGGAATTAAGAAGGCTCGTTGATGAGGCGTTATCCAACTGCAAATTTGGCCGGAATTTTTCTTTCGATGTATCAAAATCATTCGAAGAGTTTGTTCAAAATTTAAATCTTTGTCTTACCTCTAGCTTGGAAAAGGGTTTTGTAGATCGGGATGAAAGACCGTTTACTTCTTCGAAAATTCAATCCGGTTCTTTTAAATCGTGTACGCTGTATCGGCTGATGGAGATAAGGTTTGATGAAAGAGATGTTGTTATGGGAGTGGGAAAGCCGTTTGGCTATTTCGAAACCCGTAAACGTGCTTTTCTCGTTGAGATGGCGTTGGAAAATGGGGTGAAAAAAGCAATAGACATAGGGGAAGAATGGCTCAGAAACGGAGAGACCCCGCTGTTGGACAAGGTAGGCAAGATGGTCAGGCTATGTCGTGAGTGGCAGGCTGTTTCCGAAGGGGAAAAAAGAGAAAGGGTATGGAGGTTCATTGAGGGCCCTTTTTTCATTCATTGCGATTTAAAGACTACCGAAAAGATCGTTGTTAACAGGATAGAAGAAACCGATAGAAGTTGGGACAAAGCTTATCTTGCCCGACGCCTAAGGGGGATCACGGAGGATGCGATTAGGACAGTTTTTCAAGATGCGGAATTGTTCGATCAGGTTAAGGGAGCGCGCTTTAAAAGATCTTTTGATTGTTGGAAAAAGGATGGGCAGGAAGTGGAAGAGGAAGTGAAAAAAAAGCTCGAAGAGCTTTTTCAGCCCGATGTGTCACAGGAACTTTCTATGGGGGAGGTGTCGAAGTCCCTTTCTTTTACGGAGACACCATGGGAGAGTTTAGAGAAAAAATGGATTGATGTTTCCGAGAAAGTAAGGGAATTGTGGAAACAATTTCCGTCTGATCTAGATAAAATTTTTGGAAAAAAACTTGAAGAACGAGTTGCTCATCATTGTTTTGATGAAAATTTTTTATCTAAAGAAAGTCTTGTGCCGCTTATCAAAGAAAGCCTTCTCCTCTCTTGCCAAGATCTAACAAATCATGACTCGGTGGAGGTCAGTATGGAAGTAAGAGAAGGAAAGTGAGTTTCGTTTCTTTATCGGAAAGTTTTATACCAAAATGAGCTGAAAAATTGGATTTGGCCCGTCGCGAATTTTCAGCTCACTTCGATATAAAATTAAAAGGGAGGAGATTGACATGGTACCCAGTCGCATTGGTTTATTTGATTTTAAACAGGAACCGGCTGAAGGGGTTTTTACCTCAGGACTAAGAAGGCTTGTTAATGAGGGGTTATCCAGCCGCAAATTGGATCAGCATTCTTGTTTCGATCTATCAAAATCATTCGAAGAGTTTGTTCGGAATTCAAATCTTTGTCTTACCTCTAGCTTGGAGAAGGGTTTTCTAGATCGGGACGAAAGGCCGTTTACTTCTTCGAAAATTCGACTTGGTTCTTTTAAATCGTGCACACTGGATCAACTGATGGAGATAAAGTTTGGAGAAAGAGATGTGGCTATGGGCCCCGGAAAGCCGTTTGGCTATTTAGAAACCCGTAGCCGTGTTTTTCTGGTTGAGACGGCGTTAGAAAATGGGGTGAAAAAAGCAATAAAGATCGGGGAAGAATGGCTTAGAAACAGAGAGACCCCGCTGTTGGGCAAGGTAGACAAGATGGTCAGACTGTGTCGTGAGTGGCAAGCTGTTTCCGAAAGGGAAAAAAGAGAAAGGCGGTGGAAGCTCCTTATGACCCCTTCTCACATTCATTTGGATTTAAAGACGGCCGAAAAGGTCGTTGTTCTCAGGAGTGAAGAGACCGATAAACGTTTAGAGAAAGCTCATCTTAACCGACGACTAAGGGGTATTATGGAGGGTGCGATTAAGGCAGTTTTTCAAGATAAGGAATTGTTCGATCAGGTTGAGGAAGCACGCTTTAAAAGATCTCTTGATTGTTGGGAAAAGAATGGAAAGGAACCCGAAGAGGAAGTGAAAAAAAAGATTGAAGAGCTTTCTCAGACCGATGTACCGGAAGAAATGTGTATGAAGGCGGTGTCGCAAGTCTTTTCTTTTATCACGACACCGTGGGAGAGTTTAGAGAAAAAATGGATTGATGCTTCCAAGAAAGTAAGGAAATTGTGGGGTCAATTTTCCTCTGATTTAGATAAAGTTTTCGAGGAAAAACTTGAAGAAGGGGTTGTTCATCTTTTTAAGGAAGTTGCAAAGGAGTCTAGTTGTTTTGATGAAAACTTTTTATCTAAAGAAAGTTTTGTACGGCTTATCAAAGAAAGCCTTCTCCTCTCTTGCCAAGAGCTAACAAATCATGACTCGGTAGAGGTCAGTATGGAAGTGAGTGAAGGAAGCTGAGCTTTGTACCGAAATGAGTTGAAAACTTGGTTTTGGACCCCGCCAAAGCCTCGGGGTTGGACGATCCCAACTAGCTCGTATTGAGAAAATACGAGCGACGTTGCGATAAGATCCAACCGCGAGGGCTTTTGCGACGGGCCAAATCCAATTTTTCAGCTCATTTCGGTATATACCGAAGTACCCACAAGTAGGCCTTGGTAGATTGAGAACTCGAAAAAAAATTTTATAAAAAATCTGAAGGCCTAGGATTTTTTCATGGTTTTTATCAAGGCCTTAGCTATTCTAGTGTTGACCTAAGAGGGGTTATACCGAAGTGAGCTGAAAAATTGGGTTTTGACCTTGCCAAAGCCTGGGGCTTGGACGATCGCAATTTACCCGATTGAGCTGAAAAATTTGGATTTGGGCCGTCGCGAAAGTCCTCGCGGTTGGATCTTATCGCAACGTCGCTCGTATTTTCTCAATACGAGCTAGTTGCGATCGTCCAACCCCGAGGCTTTGGCGAGGTCCAAACCCAAATTTTTCAGCTCATTTCGGTATATTCTTAACAGGTCCATTTTTCGAATTTTTCAAAAAAATTATTAAGGATGCTGTGAAGCGAGCTAACAGAAATTTTATAAAGTTTTAAAAATGGTTAAATTAGGGGCATTAATTGGGGCTCATACATCAGCCCAGGGGGGGGCTCATCAGGCTCTTTTAGAAGGAAGCGGTATTGGGGCCACAACGATTCAACTTTTTACGGCTAATCAAAAAACATGGAGAGGTAAAGAGATAACGGAAGAGCAGGTTAGGCTTTGGAGGGAGACGCTTGATAAGACAGGGATTAAAAAGGTAATGAGTCATGACAGTTATCTGATCAACTTAGGATCTCCTCATCAAGAGGGACTCCATAAAAGTCGTAAGGCGTTTAAGGAAGAGGTTATCCGGTGTCATCAACTTGATCTCACCTTTTTAAATTTTCATCCGGGTAGCGCCTTAGATTCAAGCCGTGAGGCGTGCCTCGATACCATCATTGACTCTATCATGGACCTTTCCTCTCTCATTAATCGTGGGAAGACGCGCCTTTTGATCGAATCAACGGCAGGGCAGGGTTCTTCTGTTGGATACCGATTTGAAGAACTTGGCTACCTCATTGATCGGCTTCATCAGCATATTCCTATCGGAATTTGCCTTGATACGTGTCATCTTTTTGCTGCTGGTTACGATATTTCAAAGGGGTGGGACGAGGTTTTAAAGGAATTTGATCGTCTTGTTGGGTTACACCATCTTTACGCCCTCCACGTTAATGATTCTTTAAAACCACTTGGATCAAGGGTTGATCGACATGCTCCTTTGGGAGAGGGGTTTATAGGAATAAATGCTTTTAAGACAATGATGTGGCACCCGGCTCTTCAATCGTTGCCTAAATATTTAGAGACTCCCGGTGGGCCTCCTCTATGGAAAAAGGAAATTAAACTTCTTAGGAAATATGAAAAGAACAAAAATTAAGGAATTTACAGAGGCCTCTTTAGGAAAATCTTTTAAGGTCTGTGGTTGGGTGAGAACGATACGTCGGCAGAAAAATTTTGCTTTTGTCGAAATCGATGATGGTTCAACTTTTGTAGGGATTCAGGTCGTCATTCCTCGTTCTTTTTTCAACGATGAGAGTGTCATTGAAAAAGTAACAACCGGGGCCTCCATTAAGGTGGAGGGGGTCCTTGTCGAGAGCCCTGGATTTAAACAAAAATGGGAACTCTGTGCCTCTTCTTTTGAGGTGATTGGTGATGCCCCAGCAGAGCTTTATCCTCTGCAAAAAAAGAAACATTCTCCCGAATTTCTTCGTACAATTGCCCATTTAAGGGGTAGGACGCACACTCAAAGTGCTGTTATGCGTGTTCGGAATCTTCTTGCCTTTGCCACCCATGAATTTTTTCAACATCATGGCTTTCTGTATGTGCAAACGCCCGTTATTACCCATTCAGATTGTGAGGGAAGCGGCGAACAGTTTACCGTTACCGCATTGGATCTAAACTCGATCCCTAGGCTTTCAGACGGAACCGTCGACTTTTCAAAAGATTTTTTTCATCGAAGGTCGTATTTAACGGTTTCAGGTCAACTTGAGGGGGAGTCTATGGCGATGGCTTTCTCCGATATTTATACATTTGGGCCAACATTTCGAGCTGAAAAATCTTATACCCCTCGGCATCTTGCGGAATTTTGGATGATTGAACCTGAGATGGCTTTTGCCGCCCTTCAAGACAACCTCTGTTGGGCTGAGAATTATTTACGATATTTGGCAAGATCTACTCTGGAACGGTGCCAGCAAGAGATAGAATTTTTTGATGTCAATGTTGAGAAAGGGATCGTCAACCGATTAATGCAGCTGGCTACGGCTTCCTTCGCTCACCTTACCTATACGAAAGCGATCGAAATTTTAGAAAAAGCTGATAAAAATTTTGAATTTCCCATTAAATGGGGAATAGATCTTCAGTCAGAACATGAGCGGTACCTTACTGAAACGTATTGCAAAGCCCCTGTTTTTATTACTGACTATCCTGCTGATATCAAATCATTTTACATGCGCCTTAATGGAGATGGGAAAACCGTTGCAGCAATGGACCTTCTTGTTCCTAAAATCGGAGAAATTCTGGGTGGAAGCCAGAGAGAAGAGCGGTATGATGTGTTAAAGCAAACCATCATCGATCGTGGGTTTGATGTTCGTGATTATGATTGGTATTTACAGCTAAGGCAGTATGGAACTGTTCCTCATTCTGGTTTTGGAGCTGGTTTTGAGAGGCTTGTTCAGTTGATGACAGGTGTAGAGAATATTCGTGACGTCATTCCTTTTCCTCGTTATCCAGGACATATAGATTTTTAAACCTTGTTTTGGGTATACTTCGGGGAGTATGTTGCACCGATAGCTCAATCGGATAGAGTATCCGGCTTCGAACCGGGTGGTTACAGGTTCGAGTCCTGTTCGGTGCAGGATTTATACCTAAGTGAACTGAAAAATTGGATTTGGACCCCGCCAAAGACTCGGGGTTGGACGATCGCAACTAGCCGGTATTTCTCAATACGAGCGACGTTGCGATAAGATCCAACCGCGAGAACTTTCGCGACGGTCTAAAACCAATTTTTCAGCTCATTTTGGTATAGATATAATCAAATCGATAGGAGGCCAGAGATGACCAAAATGGATCAACAACAATCTCCTGGTTATTACTTCAATATATTGGGTCGGAATGTTTTCGTCACACAGGCGATGAAAGATTATGCGCTTGAAAAGTTGTCTAAAATTGAGCGATTTCATCATCACCTTGTTGAGGTGCAGGTTACATTGGATATTCAAAAGTTAGAGCATACCTGTATGGTTATTTTGGCTTTCAATCATTATAAAATCAAAGTGAGTGGTGTCAGTACCGATATGTATGCTTCAATTGATAAAGCGATCGATAAGTTGCAGTCAAAAGTTCGACGCTGGAAGAAACGGATTCAGGAGCATCATCAAAAACCTCTTTCTGTTATTGATATGCAGGTTAATGTTTTTCAACGGCCACTTGACCCTGTGAAGGAGATCAATGACGAGATTGAGATGCTTAATAGTCAGAGCTTACAAGAGCAGTATCGACCTTCCAAAGTTATTGGAACCGACTCTCTTCCCATGAAGACGTTGACAACGGATGAGGCGATCATGAAAATGGAGCTTTCAGAGGATCACTTCATGATTTTTAGAGGGGAGGAGGACCTAAAGCTCAAGGTAATCTACCGCCGAGACGATGGGGCCTACGGACTCATTTTCCCTGAGTGAAGCAGATCTATGACCCTGTTCGGGGGGGGTGGTTTTTTGCCTCGTCTGAAGAGTTGATTCGACAATCTTGGTTGCATAGAATGATAAAGGAGCTCTCCTTTCCAAAAGAGTTTTTGGCTGTTGAAAAAGCAGTCGGGTCACTCCCTTATCTTCGTCAACGGTTTCCTCAACTCCCTTCAAGGCGAATCGATATTTTAAGTTTTAGTAAAAAAAGGCCTCATGATGTTCTTTCGGATGACCCCTCTTTTCTCTATCCACTTTTGCTAATTGAGTGTAAGAACGGGCCTCTTTCAGACCAGGCTCTTGATCAAGTTTTAAGCTACAACGTCTTTATCGAGGCTCCTTATGTTGCTGTTGTGAACTATGATCAAATTCGTTTGTGTTACCATCACCAAACAAGCAGGTTTGAAATCGATCGCCTTCCTTCTTTTTCTCAATTGATGGGGGCTTTTCATGGGTGAGGTTATTTGTTTATACGGTTGGAATGAAAAAAAAGCGCGCCAGCTCTGTTCATGGGTGGAAAAAAACCCTCAGAGGCACCTACTTTTTTTAGAAGATAACCCGTTTAACGTCAATCAGGTTTATCTTCATTCTCGTATTCGATGTATTTTCATTTTTCCAGAAAATGAAAGGGAAATTTTTGAACAAATAGCTTGGGAATTTCTTTATCTTCCCTTCTTTTTTGAAGATGAAAATCACCCTTTAATTAGGCGGTTTTTACGGATTCAGGCTGAGATCAATTTTCGTTTCTTTGATTTTTCAGATCAGGGAGAAAAATTACTAAAAAATTTTCGCGCCAATCTTTCTCGGCCAACCTTTTTGGCTAAATCTCTTTATAAAAAATTCAAAGATTTTCCAGCCATTATCTGTGGTGGTGGCCAATCGCTGGTTGCGGCTCGGCATAAAGTTGAGAGGTTTCAAGATAAGGCCCTTATTTTAGGTTGTGGTGCTGGAGCCAAACAACTCAATGAGATGGGGATTAAGGCTCACTTTGTTGCGCACGTAGACCCTAGCTGCCTTCATACATTTTCATCTTCTAGTGTGCCTATTTTTTATCAGTTGCGAACAGACTGTCAGGTCACTTCTCAGTATGAGGCATCCCCCCGGTTTCTTGTTGAAGGGGCCGGTCACCTTCCATTGGAGAGGTTTTTACAAAATGATTTAGGCCTTACGGAGGTTTTTGAAGGAGGGTGGAGTGTCGGAACCGTTGGGGTTGCTCTTGCTGTTTTAATGGGATGTAACCCTATTATCTTGGCTGGGATTGATTTTTTTGAGAATAAACCTTCCCCCGGGACGGGTTCTCCTTTTGTAAAGAATCGATATGGAGAAAATAGAGTCAGCCAGACGGACTGGGTTTTAGCAGCGGAATGGCTTGATCAGTTTGCCTTGAAATATCCCAACATTCAATGGGGGACTCTTGCATCCGATGGAATAAAATTTTCCTCTATTCCTTTTGTTAAACTTGAGGAGGAGTTATTCCCACCAGGGATGACATTCCGTATACAACGCCTTATCGAGCAGCACTCGTCTCCGCTGCTGAAGAGTCCCGTTTGGCAGGAAATTTTCAGTAGTATACAACGATGTCAGGCCTATTGTTTTAAACTTCTTAAAGAAATGGAAGTTATTTTTCCAAAAAATCCATTAGAGAGCGGGATTTGTGCTCTTATTGAGGACGATTTATCCCAAGAAGTTGCCTACCAGCAGCTTCTTGAGCCGCTATGGAATTGTTGGCGCCATGTCATTAGGCGGCACAATACTGAAGGGGAAAAAGGGCTTTATCTGAACCGAATTCTTTTCTTTCAATCAAGTTGTGATAAATTTCATGCCTCTTAGTCATCGATATCCTGATCTTGCTTTGCATCTTCAGATGACGCCTTATAAACCGTTTGAGCTCATACAGCAGGAAAACCAGTTTTGGAATGGAAAACGGGAAAAGGCTTGGCTATATGAGGGAGAAGATGAAATCTTTAACTGGAAATCGACTCTTGTACTAGAACAAACCGACCTTATCTACATTTATGGCCTTGGCTTGGGTCACTACTACTTTGCCCTCAAAGAATGGTTAGAAAAAGATCCCTCTCATCAACTTGTTTTTTTAGAAGAAGATCTCGCTATTTTTGCGATTTTTTCAACATGCCCATCTTCCTTTCATGAGATCATCGACCACCCACAGGTTCATTTCAAATGGATCTATCCTAAAGAGTCACTTGACCTTATTTTAGAAGAACTGGCTCAACAGTTTCCCATAGAGAAAGTTGAGGTTACAGCGCTGAAGTGTTATGAAAAATCGGTTCGATTCAAGAAAATACGGCTAGCTTTGTTGAGAAAAACCGTCCTTTGGCAGGCCTACGCGGCGGAGAAACTTTCCGGCCATTTATTGCATGAAAACATCATTCCAAATTTGAGAAAAATTCCTGGGTGTTTCTACTCTAATCGATGGAAGGACCGAATGAAGGGGGTTCCTATCATCATTTGTGGGGCGGGCCCTTCCCTTAATGAGTTGGCCCCAGAGTTAAATCAGTTGAGAGATCGGGCTCTTATCGTAGGGTGTGGATCTGCTTTAGCTGTTCTTTCTCATTTGAGGGTCAGGCCTCATTTGGGCATCGTGATCGACCCCAATGAGCGCGAGTTTGATGCTCTTAAAGAGTGTCGTTATGACTCGCTCCCTCTTCTTTTTAGCAGTCGTCTTTATCGGAGAGTTTTTGAAATTTTTACCGGCCCCTACGGGTATATTCGTTCTGGAATAGGAACACCCTTTGAACATTATGTTGAGGAAAGATTAGGTCTCGTCGACCCCCTTTTGGGGTATGATTTAGGGCGTGAGGCGCTTTCAGTGACGACGTTGATGGTTTCATTAGCCACAGATTGGGGGTGTGATCCGATTATTTTAGCTGGAGTCGATCTCGCTTATTTCAAAGGACGGTACTATGCTGAGGGGGTTCCCTGCTTGCCCCCTTTTGAGTCAAAAGAGAGGCGGGTTGGGGATCAAATTTTTCGTTGCAAAGGAAAAAAGAAAACAGTTTTGACGCTTACAAAATGGATTATGGAAAGAGATACTTTGGATAACTATGCACAGAATCATCCAGAAAAAACCTTTCTCAACACGGGTGAAAAAGGTGTTGCCTTTCGACACATTCGACACCTTTCCCTTAACAGGATTAAAGACCAATATCTTCAAAAAATCTTAAAATTAGATGAAAAAATAGAACGACTAACCTCTGAAGAGAAGCTCAAAGCCTCGGGTGAGGCGATTGAAAATATTTTTATTCCATTAAAAGAAAGCCTAGAAAATTCTCTTTCTCTTTTGGTATTGCTGGAGAAAGAGGAGAGTCTTGGGAAAAGTATCCTCTTTCAAAGTGAATTGGAAGCAGAGTTGGCCTACTCTCTTTTTCTTCAACCCATAACGAACCATATTGGGCGGATCGCTCAGTTGGAGAACCAAACGAACCTTTCCAGAGAAAAATGGAAAACCCTCAAAATTGTTTGCGACTCCTATCTGAAAACGTTTATACCGAAATGAGCTGAAAAATTTGGTTTTGGCGGGGTCCAAATCCAATTTTTCAGCTCATTTCGGTATATACTCAAAACGTTATTGATAAATAAATAATTTTTATAAATAGTAATGAAATTAAGGTTGATGAATATGATCTTGTTGATTTTTTTTTATTTATTGTCTTTTGTTTTTATTATATTTAATAAAAGATATCTTGCATTAATATTTTCAATAATTGCGATTTTTGTTTCTTTTGCTGTATTTATTCATCATTCCTCAGATAAATTACAGATTTATTTATGAATAATATTATTTTAACACGAGCCTTAAATTCTTCTTTGGTTGTTGTTTTAATGGGGGTTCTTTCGGCGGCTTATTATCAACAGTACGTTAGGGAGATATCTCCCTGTCCTCTCTGCATTTTGCAGCGACTTGCGATGATAGGGACTGGGTTGGGGGCATTGATGAATCTTCGGTTTGGGATAAAAAACGAACACTATGCTATTTCGCTTTTAAATATTTTTTTTGGGTCAATAGTCTCTTTACGTCACATCGCTCTTCACGTCTGTTCATTTTCGACTTTTTCTGGAAGTGTGGTTGTCTTTGGGCTCAATCTTTATACCTGGGCTTTCATTGTTTTTTATTCTTCATTTTTGGCAATTATTGCTCTACTTTTTATGAAAATTCCAAAAAGTCAGTCGGTTTCTCGATTAAATTTTCTAGAAAGAAGTTCATTTTTTTTCATGGCCCTTCTTATTTTAGCCAATTTAGTCACGATTTTAGGTGAAACGGATTTTGGATTTTATTATAACCTCCCGTAGGTAGCGATGATAAAATCAATCCGATTTCAGATTTGGCAATCGTTCTCGAGGTGGTGGGGAGTCCCCTTTATTGCTTTTTGTTTTGTCCTTTACCTTTCTGCCATTTGGCACAAAGAGCTTTGTTGTAGAGAGGTGATGAATCGGGTTTGGGCCTTGGAGAGGGCTCGAGAGGAGGCTTCTCTTCAAAAAGAGGAACTGCTTCTTCAAATCAATAGTCAGAGAGATCCTGCTTGGCTAGAAATGGTATTAAAGCGTAATCTCGGGGTTGTGCCAGAGGGTCAGGTTAAAGTCTATTTTAAAAAATATCAATGACGTTATTGATATCCTTGGTTGTTTTATTGCTTCTATGTTCAGCCCTCTTCTCAGCCTCCGAGACGGCTCTTTTCTCCCTCTCTTCTTTAAAGATAAAAGCCTACAAGCAAGGTAAGGATGTTCGAAAGCAGCTGATTGCTAATCTTGTTGCCTCTCCCCGTGATCTTCTTGTGACGATTATCATGCTTAACACAGCGATCAACATTTTGATTCAAAACGTTTTTTCTTCCATTTTTGATGAAAGGGCCAACTGGATTCTTAATGTGGGGGTTCCTTTTTTTCTAACTTTAATCATTGGAGAGGTCGTTCCCAAGTCGATAGGTCTTTTTAACAATGAGGCAATAGCCAATCGAATAGCGCCGTTGATGTCGTCATTGCAAAAATTTTTGTTGCCGATCAGAAAAATCCTTGTTATCTCAACAAACTTTGTTTCGAAATTTTTCTTTTTTTTCTTAAAAAAGGAGCAAAAAATTTCGATTGACGAGCTACAGCATGCTTTGAAAACCTCTCGTCGGTACGGAATTTTACATGACGACGAGGCAGAGCTCGTCAGGGGATATCTTGCCCTTCAGGAGTCGACGGTAAAGGAAATTATGCGTCCTCGTGAAGAGGTTCTTTTTCTTGATATTAACAAACCACTCTCAACCCTTATTCACCTATTTGTGGATCAAGAATGTTCCCGTATCCCTATCTGCGACCGCGGGCTTGATCACATTATCGGGGTGATGACAAGTCAGCTTTTTTTTCTTCATCGAAGCTCGATTCATACGATGGAGGACCTTCGTAATATTTTAGAAAAACCATTTTTTGTGCCGGAGGCGATTTCAGCCACAATGCTATTGAGACAATTTTATATTCGGCGAGAGTCGTTCGCCATTGTCATCGATGAATATAGCTCTGTCTCGGGGATTATTGTTCTCGAAGATCTTGTTGAAACGGTGATAGGAGAGATTGCCGATCGAAGAGATGAAGAAGATCTCTATGTTTTATCAGGAGAAAATGTCGTCATTGCCAGTGGCAAAATGGAGATTGCCGAGTTAAAAAAAATATTTGACATCTCCCTTGTTTCTGAGAACAATATGGTGACAATAGGAGGGTATTTGACGGAAAAAATGGGAGATATTCCTAAAAGTGGAAGTAAGTACATTGGGGATGGGTTTTTATTTCACGTCCTTGCCGCTGAGCCCACTCGAGTTCGTCGGGTCTATATCCGTCGTTTAAAGGATTCTGCATGAATCACTCTTGGAAACTGCTTTTCCTTCTCATCGTAATTTGTCTTTTGATTCAAGGGTTTTTTTCTATGTTGGAGATGGCATCGGTTTCATTTAATAGGGTAAGGCTCCAGTACTATGTCAGCAAAGGAGATCGGCGAGCTATTTGGCTGAATGATCTTTTGCAAAATTCAGGAAGGCTTTTTGGGACGGTCCTCATTTGTGCCAACTTAGCCATGCAAGTTGGCTCAGAAGCCTCAAGAAGGTTTTATGAGTCATTAAACCTTAACCCCGACTTAGCTCCCCTAACACAAGTTGTTTTAGTTTTGGTTTTTGCTGAAATTTCGCCACTTTTTGCCGGCCTTCGCCATGCAGAGCATGCGGCTATGATGGGAGTTCCGGTTTTGTATGGGATATCATTTATATTGAGGCCGGTTATTTTTCTTTTCGATAGCTTTTGTCGGATTATTCATCGATTCATTGGCAGCTCTGAGAAGGTAGATTCCTATTTGAATCGAGAGGAACTGCAAAAAATTCTCGAAGAAAAAGATGAGGAGGGATTCAACACCGCGGCAAAGAAAATTTTTGCTTTATGTAATATGACGGCTAAAAATTTGATGCGTCCATTTAAAAACATAAAATCGGTTTCCTCAAAGTCGACGATTTTTGACCTCCGTTTATTATTAGAGTCAGAATATTCTCCTTTTGTCTCTGTTTATCAAAACAATAAAAAAAACATTATAGGGATCGTCTATCCTCGGGATCTTCTTCGTGTTGCTGACAATAAAAGTGTCAACGATCATGTTAGAATGCCGTGGTTCATTACAGAAAGCGATTCGATTACGGCTATTTTGCGTCAATTTAGATTAAATAATCAAAGCGTGGCCATCGTTCTTGATGAAGGGGGGGACCCTCAGGGTGTTTTAACTTTGGATGAGATCATTGACGAAATCTTTGGCCTTTCAGATGGAGAAGTTTTAATGGGCTCCTTAAGCACAAAACCTTCCCGCGTGATCGTTGATCGAACTTTTCCTGGTGATATGCAAATTGTTGAGTTTGCAAAAACGTACTGCATTGACTTTGATCCACAAGGATCGGAGACGCTTGAGGAGCTGGTGACCCACCTTTTAGGTCATTCTCCCTCTGTCGGAGAGATGGTTCGCATTGATCATTTTGAGTTTAAAGTAGAGGAGGCCTCTCTCCTTGGAGGGGCTAAGTTGATCGCTATTAGAACGCTTCATTAACTTCTCTGGTAATTTTAATTGTAGAAAAATTCATAAATTTGTTAGCCTATCTGCTTCGGTAGTTGCTGTACTGGGAGATCATTAGGTTATGAAGTTTATGGGTATTAAACAGGGAATGATGAGGGTTTTTGATCATAAAAAAAAGCTTCTTGTTTGTACCGTTATTATGATTGAAAACCATCTCGTTTCACAGCTCAAAACTTCAGAGAAAGATGGGTATGATGCGGTTCAGGTCGCTTCCTTCAAGCTGCTCAAGCCATCGAAGATAAAAAACCAACCGAAGCCGCAGCGAGGCCATTTTAAAAAAGCTGGAATTGAGTGTCGTCGCCGTTCTTGTGAATTTTTAGTTGATTCGGTTTCATCGTATCAGGTTGGCCAGGAGCTTTGTTTTGACAAACTAGAGTCAATTTCTTTTGTTGATGTTAGAGGGGTTTCTAAGGGTAAAGGGTATCAGGGAGTGATTAAGCGGCACAATTTTTCTGGAGGTCCTGCTTCTCATGGTTCTGGGTTTCATCGTCATGGCGGTTCTTGTGGGATGCGTTCCAAGCCGGGTCGTTGTTTGCCTGGTCAGAAAAAGGCGGGCCGTATGGGTGGCGGGCGTGTAACGGTAGAAAACCTTCGTGTTGTAAGGGTTGATGTAAAGAGACAGTTGGTATTGGTGGAGGGGGCCGTTCCTGGGCCGCGTGGGGGTGTTGTCTATATAACGCCGGCAATAAAAAAATCGCATAACGTTAAAAGGACAGAGGAATAGGTGATAACAGTTAAAAAATTTGACCTTTTGGGAAACCATCTTGAGCCTATTGTTGTAGAGGGTGGTCTTTTGAGTCATGATGTTAATTTGCAAATGGTCAAAGATTATATTGTTGCTTTGAGAGCTAATTTTAGGCAAAGGGGTGCCCACACAAAAACTCGAGCTGAGGTGAATCACTCTGGTCAAAAACCGCATCCTCAGAAGGGAACTGGCCGAGCTCGTCAAGGTTATTTGGGCTCCACTCAATACAAAGGTGGTGGACGTCCTAAGGGTCCTCGGGCGCAGATTGATCATCATGTAAGGATTAATCGAAAGGAGAGGCGCGCTGCAATTCGGTATCTTTTTGCTAAAAAAATAGAGAGTGATCAGTTGTTTGTTCTTGATAAAGGTGTCATGGAGGCTCCTAAGACGCGGGTTGTTGCTAGTTTTTTGAAAAACAGGGGGCTTTTCAGCAAAAAGGTTCTATTTTTAGCTTCGCCGATTTCAGGGATTGATTTTTTTGTCAAAAGCGTGCGGAATGTTCCAAATGCTAAGTTTATGTTTATCGATAAGGTGAGTGGTTATGATATCATGGCCTATCGAAATATCGTTGTTATCGATTTTGCGGTTCAGAATTTAATGAAAATTTTGGAATGTTAGATGGAAAAAAGTAATCCGTATCACATCATAAAAAGTCGTTACATAACAGAAAAGGGTCGTCTTTTGGAGCGATTGAAAGAAGCGAATAGTAACCGTTCTTTAATGAGATGCAAGGTGTCAAAGTACCTCTTTCTTGTTGATAAAAGTGCTACTAAACCGGAAATACGACGTGCTGTTGAGCATATTTATGCAGACGATCACGTGAAAGTTCTTCGTGTTAATACAATTTACATCAAGCCTAAGCCAAGAAGGGTTCGTGGAAGGAAGGGGATGAAAGCCGGTTTTAAAAAGGCGATTGTCACATTTCAGGTTGGTGATACCATTAAGGATGGAGCGTAACGATGACTAAAAAATTTCGTCCCGTTACACCCGGTCAGCGAGAGCTTGTTTTAGAAGGGCATGCCGATTTAACAAAAAAAGCGAAGCCTGTCAAGGCGCTTTTACTTAAAAAGAGTCGAACTAACGGTCGTAATCACCATGGTCATATTACCTGTCGTCATCGTGGTGGGGGCCATAAGCGGGGGTATCGTATCATCGATTTTAAGAGAGATAAGGTCGATATTCCCGGTAAAATTTTTGCGATCGAATATGACCCCAATCGTACTACTCATATCGCTCTTGTTGTTTATGCTGATGGGGAAAAGCGGTATATTTTGGCGCCTGACAAGCTTAAAGTTGATGATGTTGTTATGACCACAGATAAAGAGGTTTATAATATTGGTTGTTGTATGAAGTTTAAGTTCATGCCGCTTGGATCGGTTGTTCATAATGTTGAGATGTATCCAGGTCGCGGGGCTGTTTTAGTTAGATCGGCAGGTCTTTCGGCGCAGTTATTGGCTCGTGGCAATGGGTATGTTACTTTAAAGATGCCCTCGGGTGAAGTCCGTATGATCAACGAAAACTGTCGGGCGACTTTTGGTGTTCTTTCCAATGCAGAGAGATCTCTTCGTGTTGAGGGGAAAGCGGGACGCTCTCGTTGGAAGGGGATTAGGCCGACCGTTCGGGGAACAGCGATGAATCCAGTTGATCACCCTCACGGTGGTGGAGAGGGGAAGCACAACGGTTATTTGCCGCAAACTCCTTGGGCAAAGTACACGAAAGGTTTTCGTACTCGCTCGGCTAAGGGGGCGTTGAAATGGATTGTTAAGGACCGGAGGAAATAATATTTTATGGGTAGGTCGGTTAGGAAGGGTCCATTTGTTGACCATCATCTATTGAAGAAGATTTATAGACAGGCTCAAGGAGGGTCTAAGCGGTCAGTTAAGACTTGGTCTCGTCGTTCAATGATTCTTCCTGAAATGATAGGTCTTACTTTTGATGTGCATAATGGGCGTCAGTTTATTTCTGTTTTTGTTTCCGAAAATATGGTGGGGCACCGTTTGGGAGAATTTTCACCCACTAGGGTTTTTAAAGGACATAGCTCTAAGAAAATTACAGAGTCAGCGGGAGGGTCTTCTTCAGGCTCTTCTGGTTCGTCGAAGAGCTGAAGGTAAAAGTTAAAATAAGAGGGTTGTTCTATGCAGTTTGCAAAGGCATCTATGAGGGGAGTGAGAATACCTCCCAGGAAAGCTCGTCTTGCCGCTGATCTTATTCGTAATTTGGGTGTTGAGGAGGCGGCCCTTCAGCTTAGTCATTGCTCTTTGAAAGGGGGTGTGTTTTTAAAAAAGACCCTAGCAAGTGCTGTCGCTAATGCTGAGACGCAATTAAATATTAGGCGTCAGAAGCTTCAGGTAAAAGAAGTAAGAGTTGATGTTGGGCCTGTTCTTAAGCGTTCCCATTCGAAAGCTCGTGGAGGGATGGTTCCTATCATGAAAAGGACCAGTCATTTTGTTGTCATTGTTGGACCTAGGGAGGAGTAATGGGTCAGAAAACGTCCCCTTTTGGTTTTAGGTTAGCTTTAACTAAAAAGTGGAAATCACTTTGGTATGCTAACAAGCAGGAATTTGGTGATCAAATAGGTGAGGATGCGTTTATTCGTCGTTACTTGTTGTTAAAACCAATTTGTGTTGGGACCTCCGTCATCATCATTAGAAGGATGAGCGGTAGGGTTGAAGTTGTGATTCGCACGGCTCGCCCTGGGCTTGTTATCGGTAAAAGAGGGGCAGAGATTGATCTTCTCAAACAAGAGTTAAAGAAAGCCATCAAGAAAGATGTCTGGATTGAGGTTGAGGAGATTAAGCGGCCGGATCTCGATGCTAAATTGGTTGCAGATGCGATAGCAAAACAGCTCGAACGTCGAATGCCTTTCCGCCGTGTTCTTAAGAAAGCCATAGTGTCATGTATGGATTCTGGAGCTGTGGGAGTTAAGGTTTCGGTTTCGGGAAGGTTAGGGGGAGCGGAAATGGCTCGAACTGAGAGATATCAAGAGGGTAGCGTCCCTGCTCATACGATGAAGGAAGATATCGATTTTGGTACGGCTGTAGCTAGGACGACGTATGGGGCGATAGGTGCTAAAGTTTGGATAAATCGTGGTAAGGAAGGAGCGTAACAGATGGTCTTGATGCCTGTTCGAACAAAGTTTCGTAAAATGCGTAAAGGGCAGAGGGCTGGATTTAGCAAAGGGGCTAATTTTGTTGATTTTGGTGATTTTGGGATGCAGGCTTTAGGGCGAGGGTGGATGACAAATCATCAGATTGAGGCTTGTCGGATTGCGATTACTCGGTATTTTCATCGGCGAGGTCAGGTGTGGATTCGTATTTTTCCAGATAAGGTAGTGACTAAAAAGCCGGCGGAAACTCGTATGGGTAAGGGAAAAGGGGCGCCTGATCATTGGGTTGCCGTTATACGTCCAGGTAGAATCTTATTCGAAGTTGCTGGTGTTTCAAGAGAGGTTGCCCAAAATGCTCTTCGTCGTGCTGCGGCAAAGATAGGAATTAAGACTCGTTTTGTTGAAAGATTGGAGAGAATATAAATGGTAGAAGATCTTAATAGCCAAAGTCTTAACGAGCTTAGAGGGCGTTATTTGGAGCTCTCCAGAGAGATTTATAATATGAAAACAGGTTTTTCTGTAGATAAAAAGTTAGATAAGCCACACCTCATGAAAAAGATGAAGAGGGATCGGGCTCGAGTTTTGACAGTAATGAATCGGCATAAATCAGAAAGCTCATTAGGAAGCATGGTAGGAAAGTGATGAATCGGAATCGTCGTAAAGAGAGGGAAGGGGTGGTTATTTCGGCCAAGATGGAGAAAACGGTTACCATTCGGGTTGATCGTACAATTGCCCATCCTTCTTTTTTTAAAGTTGTTACAAGGAGTAAGAAGTATTACGCTCATTGTGAAGGGATGGTTGTCAAAGAGGGAGAAAAAGTTCGTATCGTTGAGACCAGGCCCATTTCAAAACTCAAGCATTGGCGCGTTGTTGAGGTGTTAACGTGATTCAACAGGAGACGGAGTTAGATGTCGCTGACAATACGGGAGCGAAGCGGGTTCGTTGTTTTAAAGTTTTGAGAGGATCGAAGCGACGTTATGCTAGAGTTGGGGACATTATTGTTTGTAGTGTCAAGGAAGCGGAACCACAGGGGATTGTTAAGAAAAAGGAAGTTGTCAAAGCGATCGTTGTGCGTATGCGAAGTTACACGCGTAGGGCAGATGGTTCTATGATTCGGTTTTTTGACAATAGCTGTGTTATTATAGATGACAAACAGAACCCTCGTGGCACCCGTATTTTTGGTCCTGTGGCTCGCGAGGTACGCGAAAAAGGGTTTATGAAGATTGCATCATTAGCTCCAGAGGTTATTTAGAATGAGTGCTAAGTGGATTAGAAAAGGGGATAAAGTTCTTGTTATAGCAGGAAATGAAAAGGGAAGGACGGGTGTTGTTTTAAGGCGTCAATCGAGCCGCGTTGTCATTCAGGGAATTAATATCCGAAAAAAGCATGTAAAACGTCGTTCTCAGGCGCAGGTTCCTTCGATTATTGAGATGGAGATGCCTCTTCATATTTCCAATGTTCATCTTTGTGATGACGAGGGAAAGATTTTTCGTGTAAAGGCACGTCGCTCAAGAGAGCAGAGCGATCTCGTTTATTTGAAGGATCAGAAAGAGGTCGTTTTTCGTTCATTAAAGAAATCAAAGAGATAGTTAAGCAATGAGTAGGTTAATTAAAAAGTATAGAGACGAAGTGAGACCGGCCCTTCAGGAGCAGTTCGGATATGATAATGTTATGCTGATTCCTGCTTTGAGAAAGATCGTCATTAGTATGGGGGTTGCGGAGGCGGCAAAGGATAAAAATTCGTTACAGGCTTGTCAAAAAGAGTTAATGATGATTTCTGGGCAAAAGCCGATCTTAACGAGAACAAAGAAAGCCATTGCGAATTTTAAATCGCGTAAAGGACAGGTCATCGGCCTTAAAGTCACCATTCGGCGTAAAAGGATGTTTGATTTTTTTGACCGGTTTTGTAACATCGTTGTTCCGCGTATTAAAGATTTTCGAGGTTTCTCCCCTAAGTGTGATGGAAGAGGGACGTATTCTTTGGGTTTAGCGGATCAGCAAGTTTTTCCGGAGATCAATTTAGACGAGGTGAAAAGAACGCAAGGGATGAATATTACTTTTGTTACCTCAGCTAAAACAGATGGTGAATGTGTGGAGTTACTAACGATGTTGGGGTTTCCCTTTAAGGTCGAAGTTAAACCCAAGGTAGCTATTACAAGTCTTTCAACTTCAAAAGAGCAAGGAGAGGAATAGTTATTATGGCTCATCATGATCCCATATCTGAAATGTTGACGGCTATTCGTAACGGAGTGAAGGCGCGTAATCGTTTTGTTGACTTGAGTTTGAGTAGAGTGAAGTTAGGCATTTTGAAAGTTTTTGAGAAGCAGGGGTTTATCGAATCTCTTTTGGTTGATGAGAAAGAGAAAAAGATGCGTGTTTTTCTGAAATATATTGATAGAAGAACTCCCCTTATTCAGGGAGTTCGTCGAATTTCAAAGCCAAGTCTTCGTCGTTATATTGGTAGGGAGGCTATTCCAACTCTTTTTGGTGGGCTTGGCGTGGTTGTGATTTCGACTTCCCTTGGGATTGTCGATGGGGAGACGGCTAAAGAAAAAGGTATTGGAGGGGAGTTATTATGTTCTATTTGGTAGGGCGCGGTTGATTATGTCTCGTTTGAGTAAGATTCCAATTCTTATCCCTTCTGGTGTTGACGTCAAGGTTGTTGATCAGACGGTAACGATTAAAGGCCCGAAAGGGGTTATGGTTTACGAGTTGCCTGATGGAATTGTTCTTAAGTTTGAACCAGGAAAGGTCGTTGTTGAGAGAGATGGGAAGATAGAAATTTCTAAAGCAGCGCACGGCCTCTATCGGGCGCTTCTTGGGATCAAAATTGTGGGTGTTTCCAAGGGTTTTGAGAAAGAGCTCGTCCTAATTGGAACAGGATATCGGGTCGTTAAGGAGGGGAACATTCTTGATCTTGTTACAGGAACATCGCATCTTAACCCGCTCCCTGTTCCTGAAGGTATTACCGTTTTGATTGAAGGGAAGGGCACCCTTATTACGGTTTCGGGAATTGATAAGCAAGCCGTAGGTCAGTTTGCAGCTACGATCTACGCCTACCTTCCTCCGGAACCTTTTAAAGGAAAGGGGTTTCGTTATAAAGGTCAGAAAGTTCGTAAAAAAGCCGGTAAGGCGGGTAAGGCTAAGCGTGCAGCGGGATAAGGTGTGATATGGAAGGATTTTTAGTTAACAGGAAGCGGAGACGGACAAGAAGGGCGGCTCGAGTACGTAAGCGGTTGATTGGGACGGCTTTAAAGCCTCGTCTCTCTGTGATGAAGTCGAATCGTCATCTTGGAGCCCAGATCATCGATGATGAAAAGGGGATCACTCTTTTAGCCGTGAATACCCAAATGAAGGAATTTAGAAGTAAGAATTTGAGAAATAATAAAGAGGCAGCTCGTATTGTTGGGGCAAAGCTTGGAGAGAGAGCTAAAGAGAATCAGATTATCACGGTTGTTTTTGATCGAGGGTTTCATAAGTTTCACGGCGTTATTGCTGAACTTGCCAATGCGGCTCGTGCTGCCGGCTTACAATTTTAGGGAATAAACGATGAAGAATAAGCATAAGCGTCAAGAAGATTTTGGTACGCAGTTTGAAGAAAAAGTGCTCTATATTAACCGGTGTTCTAAGGTTGTAAAGGGGGGGCGAAAATTTAGCTTTTCAGCTCTCATCGCGGTGGGAGATAGAGAAGGGCATATTGGGGTCGGGTTTGCTAAGGCTAATGAGGTCTCTAATGCGATTCGAAAAGGTGGAGAGGATGCTCGAAAAAACATCGTTAGCTTCGAAATGGAAGGGAGTACGATTCCTCATGAGGTTTCCGTTAGTTCGGATGGGGCCATGATTTTTTTAAAGCCAGCCCCCGAAGGGACTGGGGTGATTGCAGGATCTAAGGTCCGTGCGGTTCTTGAGCTTGGCGGTGTAAAGGATGTTGTTGCAAAGATCTATGGTTCCACCAACCCCTTAAATCAGGTTTTTGCTATTCTTAAGGCTTTGGCTCTTTTAAAGAATCGAAAAGAAAGGCTTACTGCTAGAGGTATGGTATGATCACGCTGTCGTCGCTATCTAATGTTTCTCGGGTTCGTAAACGAGTACAACGTGTAGGTCGTGGTATTGGTTCTAAGCGGGGAAAAACGAGTTGTCGTGGTGCAAAGGGGGACAAAGCTCGACGGGGATATAAGTCTCGGTTAGGAAAGGAGGGTGGGCAGCTTCCCCTCTACCGTAAGGTTCCAACAAGGGGTTTCCCTAACGGCCGATTTATGAATCACGTTCATTCAATGAATTTAGGTAAGCTTAACCAGCTTTTTAAAGATGGCGATGTTATCAACTTGAAGACGCTCCGAGATCGAGGTTATGCACCTCGAAAAGTGGAGGGGGGACTTAAAATTTTGTCTAAAGGAGAGCTGAAGATAAAGGTTACGATTGAGGCTCATTCTTTTTCAAAAAAGGCTATTGAAAAACTCGAAAAGGGTCATATTTTTTATCAGTTGCTATCAAAACAGTAGAATCAATTCATGATCGAGGGAATCAAGCGCCTTTTTTCAATCCCGGATCTAAAAGCAAAGATTCTTTTTACCCTCATGATCCTTGTTGTTTGCAGGATCGGAGCACATATTCCGGTTCCTGGGATTAATGGTGATTTGGCGGTTCGTCTTTTTCATCATGCAACGGGTGGTGGTCAAAATTTGTTTCAACTGATGGACGTTTTCTCCGGTGGCGCTTTTGCTCATATGACGGTCATTGCTTTGGGGGTTATGCCTTATATTTCGGCTTCTATTATTATGCAACTTTTGATGGTTCTCATTCCATCTTTGCAGCGAGAAGTTAAAGAAAGCCCTGATCAAGGACGTCGTAAGATGGGTAGATGGATTCGTCTACTAACCGTGGGGCTTTCCTTTTTTCAGTCAGGATTATTTGCAAAATATGCTATTCAGCTTAACGCGGGAACCCCGGGAATTATTGTTCCTGAGTTAATGAATTTTCAATTTTTTTCTATCCCTTGGCTTTTTTATTTGATTGTTATCTTCACAATGACAACAGGGACGATGTTATTGATGTGGCTGGGCGAGCAGATTTCGGAAAAAGGAATTGGAAATGGGATCTCTTTAATTATTACAGTAGGGATCCTTTCTTCTCTTCCGACGACATTTGGAACGGTGCTTAGACAGCTTAATCTCGATTCTCAAGAACCCGGACAGCTTACACTTTCTTCGCTTGCTGTTTTGGGTGCTGTCTTTGTGCTCATTATTCTGGGTACCGTTTTGATTATTCAAGGTCAGAGACGTATTCCCCTTCAATATGCTCGACGCGTTGTTGGACATAGAGAGGTTCAAGGAGGAAATGCCTATATCCCTTTGAAAATTAATTATGCAGGGGTTATTCCTGTTATTTTTGCTTCTTCGCTGTTGATGTTTCCTGCGACAATTATCCAGTTCATCGGACGTGGTAGTGGCTTTGGTCACATTGCAAGCTGGTTTTCTCCTGGGACCTCTGTCCATACCGTGTTATATGTGTTGCTTATCATGTTTTTTACATATTTTTGGACCGCTACTCAATTTCAGCCTGAGCAGATTGTCTCTGATATGAAGAAAAATGGGGCATTTATTCCGGGAATTAGACAGGGTAAGCCGACGCAAGATTATCTTGAATCGACCATGAGTCGCATTACTTTTGCAGGGGCTGTTTTTCTTGCCTTAATCGCCATTTTGCCAACTTTAGTTAGCCATATCTTAGGTGTAGACCCGGCGATCAGCCATTTCTTTGGAGGAACCTCTCTTCTTATTTTGGTGGGGGTTGTGCTCGATACGACAAGGCAAATCGAGTCTCATCTTCTGATGAAACGGTACGACGGCTTTATGAAGCGAACACGGGCACGTTAAATTGAGAAATACGGGCGACGTTTCACCTCGGTATAATATGAAGTTCCTTTAATTGATTTGGGTGCACATTTCCTGGAGATTGCATCATCAAATCGCAACCTTTCAAAGTTTTAGGGAAAGCGATCACATCACGGATGTTCTCTGTTTTTGTTAATAACATCACTATACGGTCAATTCCTAGTGCAATTCCCAAATGGGGAGGGGCTCCATATTTAAGGGCCTGTATGAAGAATCCAAACTTGTCATTAATCTCCTTTGGCTCTAACTGCAATAGTTTAAAAATTTTTTCTTGAAGATCCCCATTATGAATTCGTTGAGATCCGCCACCTATTTCATAACCATTGAGCACCAGATCGTAGGCAAGAGCTCGTACCTTCAAAGGATTTTTTTCAAGAAGTTCAAGATCCTCGGGATGAGGAGCTGTAAACGGGTGGTGCTCACTTTCAAGTCGACCTTTCTCATTATTCCAGGACATTAAGGGAAAGTCAACGACCCACAAAAAATTTAATTGTTCGGGAGATATCAAATCTCTCTCCTTACCGATAAGCCGCCTTAAGTGATCAAGACCTTGATTAACAGAGGCTTCAGCCCCTGAAGCTAATAACAGCAAGTCCCCCCTTTCCATTTCGGTTCGGGAGAAAATTTTCATCAGGAGTGTTTCATCAAAAAATTTAGAACAACCTGAAGTATCGCCATTATCTTGTTGTTTAATCCACCCAAGAGCTTTCAATCCGAAAGGTTGAACAAATTCGGTATACCGATCTATTTCGCGACGAGAAATAACGGCGCCGCCCTTAATGAGGATAGATTTAAGAATCCCCCCTGTGGTCAAAGGGTCCGATAAAAAATTGTTAGGGCTTTCTCTACCGATATCATCCAAACGAACAAGGGGCATTCCCATTCGCAAGTCAGGGCGATCCGTTCCGTAGTACTCTAAACAATCTTTATATGAAAGACGTGGGAATGCCGGTTCAGCAGAGAGGGATTCTTTAAAGAGCTGAACCATCAACTCCTCAATTAACTTCATTAAATCTTCTGGTGTGCTAAAGCTCATCTCGACGTCAAGCTGGGTAAACTCCGGCTGTCTATCAGCCCTTAAATCTTCGTCGCGAAAACAAGGAGCTATTTGAAAGTAACGATCCATCCCACCAATCATGAGAAGTTGTTTGAAAATTTGCGGAGACTGGGGGAGGGCATAAAAATTCCCTGGATATAACCGAGAAGGAACAAGATAATCACGAGCCCCTTCTGGAGTTGACTTGGCCAAGATCGGCGTTGTAATTTCTAAGAAATGATGATGGTGCATATAGTTTCGAATCTGAAGAATAGCGAGATGTCTTAAAACCAACTTACTGCTAAGCTCTTCCCTCCGTATGTCAAGATACCGATACTGAAGCCGGACCTCCTCATTGACATGAGTCTCCTTAGCATCAATGGGGAAGGGAAGGGGTGAGGCCACAGAAAGGAGTTCCATTTCAGTAACTTGAATTTCAATTTCTCCCGTTGATAATTGGTTATTTGGTTTATGACGAGGCAGCACAATTCCTCGAACCGAAATTACCGATTCGATTCGTAATTTTGCGGCTAGGGCATGAAGAGGGTTGTCGTCATTTGGGTTAAAAATAAGCTGAGTTTGGCCAAACCGATCTCGAAGATCGATGAAAATAACCCCCCCTAAGTTACGGCATCGGTGGACCCAGCCGGATAAGGTGACCTGCTGCCCTACCGCGGAGAGATCTAAATCACCACAGGTGTGAGTTCGTCGATAATCAAATTTTAACATTGTCATTCTCTTTTTTTCTCAAGAAAGAGTCTAATTCATTGAGAAGAATTTTTTGTGTTGAACGGGTTTCCATCTCCTTTATCTCAATTTCACCCGATTCTAGTTCCTGTTCACCAATGATAGCGACAAAACGAGCTTTTTCTGCAATGGCCAGTTGAAGCCCCTGTTGAATTTTTTTCCCTGAAAGATCAATCTCAACAGAAAAATTTTGATGTCGTAGATGGGTGGCAAGTGAAAAACAAACACTTGAAGCCGTATCACCCACGGGAATTAAGAATAATAACGGCGCCGGTGGAGGGGGAAACGGAACGTTCTCATGATCTAAAGTTTGTAAGAGCCGTTCCAATCCTACTGCAAAACCTGCTGAGGGTAAATTAGGCCCACCCAAAGAAGGAATAAGACCATCAAACCGGCCTCCTCCTCCCAAGGCGTTCTGTGCCCCTAAGCCATCAAATAAAACCTCAAAAACGGTTTTATTATAATAGTCTAAGCCACGCACCAGCTTCGGATTCACAATAAAGTCAATCCGTTCTCCTCTTAAAAGTCGTTTAACTTGTTCAAAATGGTCACGAGCTTCATCTGAAAGGAAATCCAAGATAGAAGGGGCGCCGATCAGGAAAGGTTGGTCGATCTTATTTTTTGAATCGAGAATACGAAAAATATTGTTATGAAAACGAGTTTTGCTATCGTCAGAAAGTTGATCTAAATAAGGGTGTAAATAGTGGGTTAACCCCTTTCGGTACGCTTCCCTTGTGCTTTCATCTCCAACGGAGTTGATCATAACTGTAAACGTAGTTAAACCTACCCTTTTACAAAGTTCGCACAGCATGTCAATGAGCTCAACATCTTGTTCAGCTTTTCCAATGCCTATCGCTTCGGCACCGAATTGATGATGTTGTCGATAACGACCTGATTGAGGACGTTCATAACGAAACATTGGGGCGATGTAAAAATATTTGTGAGAATGCAAAAACTGATTAAGATGATTTTCAATGAAAGCACGCATGACCGGAACCGTTCCTTCAGGTCGTAGTGTCATAGAACGGTTTCCCCTATCCAGAAAAGTATACATTTCCTTTGAAACAATATCAGACCCCTCTCCAATAGGACGAATAAAGAGCTCTGTCTTTTCAAATAGCGGGGTTCTTATCTCTTTATAACCATAGTCAGCTGCACACTTGCGAAGGGTGTTTTCTATAAATTCCCAACGTGATGAGGCTCGCCAGGTATTCTCAATTTTTGGCTCGTGAGGTAGGATATCAAACAATCCCCTAGGGATACCATATTGCATTAGAACGTACCATAAGCCGGCTTGCACCGAAGTGAGCTGAAAAATTGGATTTGGACCGTCGCGAAGTCCAATTTTTCAGCTCATTTCGGTGTAATTTTAAATTTTAGTCGTAGCCAAAGACTACACGACTTGGTAAGTGTAACCGGATTAATATTTATACTCAAAAATTATAAAAAGTTACATACCGAAAGGAGCTGAAGAATTGAGTCGGTTTTGATATTGTTCTTGACGAGAAGCTCTTTTTAAAGACAATCATGGGGGAAGGGGAGGATTTTTATGTCACAAGAAGAGTCTGGTAAAAAGAAGGCCTTAGAAGGTGCCATTGCTTTGATTGAGAAGCAATTTGGCGAAGGTGCTGTGATGACGTTAGGAAAACATTCAGCAACCCACGAAATTAGTGTTATTAAAACGGGCTCTATTGCGCTCGATATTGCTCTTGGTATTGGGGGGGTTCCGAGGGGCAGGATCGTTGAGATCTTTGGGCCCGAATCAAGTGGAAAATCGACCCTGGCTACTCATATTGTTGCGAATGCACAAAAAGGAAACGGTTTAGCGGCCTATATCGATGCCGAGCATGCACTTGATCCCGGGTATGCTATGAAAATTGGGGTCAATGTCGATGAATTGATTATTGCCCAACCGAGCTCGGGTGAAGAGGCATTAAACATTGGGGATATACTGGCGCGTTCTAATGCCGTTGATGTCATCGTTTTTGATTCTGTCGCGGCTCTTATTCCCAAAAGCGAGCTTGAGGGTGTAATAGGAGATCAGTTTATGGGGCTTCAAGCTCGAATGATGTCTCAAGCTCTTCGAAAATTGGCGGCGACTCTTGCTAAAAGCAATACATGCGCTATTTTTATCAACCAAATTCGTGAGAAAATTGGGATGGTTTTTGGAAATCCAGAAACGACACCGGGAGGAAGAGCTTTGAAATTTTATTCCTCTATTCGGATGGACATTCGACGTATTTCCGGAATCAAGGGGGCTGATAATCTTGATGCAGGAAGCCGGATACGAGTAAAAGTTGTTAAAAATAAAATGGCTCCTCCTTTTCGCACTGCAGAGTTTGACATTATGTTTAATGAAGGGATATCAGGGTTGGGTTCAATTATCGATATGGGTGTCGATCACGATATCATCGAAAAAAAGGGGTCTTGGTTAAGCTACGTCGGAAATCGTTTAGGGCAGGGAAAAGAAGCTGCTCGAGAGGAACTCAAAAAAAATCCACAAATCGTAGACGAGATTGAAAAAGCGATAAATTTAGCAATAACTCGAGGAAATAGTTTACTTAAAGTAGAAGAAAAGAGTTTGCCTTCCTTAGAGATCTAAAAGGGGTTTGATACTCAGGTGAACTGAAAAATTGGGATTTGGGCCACTGTTAAGACTCTCGTTTTCAACCCTGAGATTTTGGCGGGGTCTGAACCCAAATTTTTCAGTTTACTTGGGTATAGATTGATTTAAATCGTTTAGTTGTTTAGACTGCGCCGCTTACGGTCGGGCAAAACCTCAAAATTTTTATTCCGGGTTAGCTCAGTGGTAGAGCAGTGGACTGTTAATCCATTGGTCGCAAGTTCGAATCTTGCACCCGGAGTTTCTCTATGGGAAAATGCCAGAAAGGCAGTTTCCCAATCGAATTTTTTCGAAACTCATTCAACCCACTCCGAGGCTTTGTCGAGGGGTCCAAAATCCAATTTTTCAGCTCACTTCGGTATACAAAAGGTTTTTAAAAAATTTTTTTGTAGTCATTTAAAAAATTAGTTATCATGTTGCCGTTCGAAAGTAACTTTAAGATAAGGAGACAAAAATATGACAGTACCTTCTGTAGGAGCATCTCATTTTGTTCACTGTTGTGGCATTGATGGAATTTCTGAAATGGTGGATTATGTGGTTTCCAAACTTAACCTCAAACCAGAAGACAAACAAAAATACAGAAATGAAATTTGTCGGGAGATTGTGGAGAGTGTTAATCCCGCGTTAAGCCATTTTTCCACAGACGCGGCGTCCGCAATTAGGGCGGGGGAAGCTACTCACATTCTCCTATTTCTGATTATTGCTTCCTACGCAGGTGGCAACAAAATAAAAGATTCGTTTCCGGAATTTATTGCAGATCTTTTTAAGAATGAAGATAAGGTTGAAATAGAAGAGGATCGGAAATTGATTCAAGAGGTTGGATATTCACGTTTTTCATTTTTTTCATTGGAAGGTGGGGGTGAACTTAGTCTTGAATCATTCCATGATTGGACAGGGCTAAGCGTAAAGTCTTCTAATGAGGAAATCGCGGCTGCTTTTCTACGCCATAATCTACGGCCTGTTAGACGACCTAAAGAGGGGACCGGGTATTTTTATAAGCCTGATAAACGGCATGAAGAAACAGCTCTTTAGATGAAGTAAAGAAAAAAGGTCCCTTGGCTTTTTTTTGGGGGGGGGGAGGTTTTCGTCTTCCCCCTTTGATAAAGATTTTTCATTTGCTTCAACTTGAAGTTGGTTAAAGGAGTTTCGAAAGGAGGGTTTCCGGTCTTGTTTCTCTATTTGGGTCAACAGGATTGAGTTCCGAAAGGAGGGTATCCAAATCTGATCCTTTATTTGGGTCAACAGGCCGTAGATCAGAGCGTAGAAAAATAGCCGCGATCTTCTCTTTAGGAGAATCCATGTCTAGCCCTATCCAATCAATTCCAGTAAAAGAAAGGTTAGCGCCGGGTTTGAACGAAAAAAACGAGGGTTGACCGGCTCGAATCAGTCGACGATCATGTTCTATCCTGACCTTCTCTTCAGCGGTAAAAAGATTTGCAAGAAACGGTGGAAGCAGATCTCCTTTTTTTGGGCCAGCTACATAAGAAGCAAGAATGATAAAAAGAAGAAAGGAAGAAGTTCTCTCGCTCCCCTTCCTAATCAAAGATGCTGTCATTTCAGAAAACTGGTTTAAAGACTGAAAAATGCATTCCCCAACATCCCGACAAATTTCAAGGTGGTATTCTGTTTTGTCTGTTGAGCTAAGCTTAAGTTTGGAAGCCACGTGTTCCGCCATTCTAGAAATTAGATGATACTCGCTTAGATCATTGCTAGGGGCGGTAACAAAATTAGGTGCTGTTACAGGAGGTATTGCCATATTCTTGTTTCCTTAGTTTAAAATTATTTATTAACGCTGACAGCCTACGGAATTTTCTAGATAATTATCAACCCATTTTTTACTCAATACGCAACTTTTTACTTACTGACGAAAAGGGAAAAGTAGACACGTTTCCTAGGTTTATACCGAAGAGTTTTTGCTAAAAGTTCTTTTAAAGCCCGGTTGCACCCTGCGAAAGGGTAATCGTGCTAAAGAGAAGATGATGATCAGAGGTTGCTTCTGGTTTAAATTCGAGCCCTGAGTAGCCAGTTCTCACGATTTTCGTAGAAATAGCAGCTCCTTTCCCTGCTATCAATGTATAATCGAGAGTTAGAGGAGCAGAAGAAGGTTTTTTCATGAGTTCGGCGCACCATTTGTCCCCTCCCCAAGTCGGGCTTCCTCGAACTGATGGATCTCTTCGCAACCAATCGATTTGATTTTGATCTAAAAAAATCTTTAACTCACTTTCTTTTTGGTTCAGATCTCCTGTGAAGATAACAGTGCCACTTTGTTTTATTTTAGTTTTTATCTGATTCGCAATTTTATTCATTTGCGCGGCTCTTGCTTTTCTATCCTCATTCTCTGGATTTGCTGGGGTCTCAGAATGCTGCAAATGAGTTGAAATGACGGTTGCAAAGGGATCTTTTGAGCCTCGATTTATGATATCGAAAGACAAAAAACCCTTTTCTGAATACTTTGCTCGTCCTGTCAGTTCGGTCCCTTTTACAAAAGGAACGAGCTCTATCGAATCTTTAGCTATTTCATATTTGCTTGCGACATACCTCATTGAGGAGGGGCCGAGTGCTCTTACACCAGCAACGGGAATAAGAAATAGGTATTCTGCTAATTGAGAAGAGAGATATTCGGCGTCACAAATATCTGAAACTTCATAAAGGCATATGACGTCTGGATTTAATGCTTTAATTTTCTGCAAATTGCCGTTCATCCGCCGTTTGTCAGAATTTGGAGTTATACCGAAGTGGACTGAAAAATTGGAATTTGGACCACGCCAAAGCCTCGGAGTTGGACGATCGCAACTAGCTCGTATTTCTCAATACAAGCGACGTTGCGATAAGATCCAACCGCGAAAGCTTTCGCGACGGCCCAAATCTCAATTTTTCAGTTCACTTCGGTATACTTGGCCATCCGTGATACAATATCCGGCAGGCATATAACATTGGTTGTGTGAAACAAGAGTGATTTTCTTGTCTTTTGGCAATACTTTCCCTTTTCCTTCTCGCTCTAAGTAGATATACGGCTTTGCTCCGCAGGTGGAGACCAGGCCACGAACGAGCGCTCCAATAGGAGCAGTAAAGGGTGTTAATAAACTGAATACAAAAATTCCCATTGTAAGAAGGGTCGCTTTTTTGCAGGTTTCATTCAGTATATAAAAAGTGTAAAAATATTCTCGAACTTTACAAATAGGTTCTGTCAAATAAGAGGCTATCTTTAAAGCTGCTATTTTGGCCATCGTTTCACAACGGCTGAAATTGCCTGCGCATCCCTCGGATCGTGAAATTTCGGCTGAAGATAACCTGTTTGAATCGGAAAAATTTATACCGAGGTGAGTTGAAAAAATTGGAATTGGCGTGGTCTAAATCCAATTTTTCAGCTTATTTATAGGGGCCCCCTTTCCCATAAACCCCTGAGAGGTATTGGGAAGCGGGCGTTGGATTCCACCCGCTCATCCGTCTATTTTCATCCACCACTGGCTCGACAATGGCAAGCCTGCAATCAAGGCCATTTTCCCATTCCATTTGTCTGCGAAGATCACTCCAACAAAAGATCCCCTTGATTTCTCGAAAGGTTCGTCTGCTATAACTTTCGGCTCGTTCGGTAAGCTGTTGCAGGTAGTTGGCTTGGGCCGCATCGTCGAGCTCGAATTTAGATTTACCCCATTTGTGGACCTTTGCATCAGATCCATATTCAGTGATGTAGATTTGATCTGTAAGAGCAAACGCATCATCAAGAATTTCATCCATTCCCTCGACTCTCCAGCGAGGACCGAATCGCATCACGGTTCCTCCCGGTTCACAGGTTGAACCAAAACTGAAGAAGGGGAAGTTTTTAATTGCCCCGGGAAGCCCCGGGTAGGTCTTTCCATGATTCAGTCCCATCTTAATCATTGCCTTTGGATATGCCTGCACACCGAGTCGCATTAGAAAGTGGCCGTTGGCATCGAACTGCTCTTTGGGGATCTCAAATTGAACGTTTGCCATAAAGGGAAACTCAAAAGAGTACCGCCCATCTTTAAAAAATTGATAGACAGGGTTAAAACCAAATTTCACAAGAATATAGGAAAAAAGTTTTTCGAGCCAGTTCCCTGTCTCTGTATCAAACTTAAGCCATTGGTGTGTAACCCCCACTTTTTTGTCTGGGTGCAATTTTGTGACTTCTTGATGAAGTTTGCAGTGGGCAATCAGCATGTTTCTCGTGGCTATGCCTGCTGCATGCACCCGCTTCGATAGAGAGCTTCCTTCAGGTAGATCGGTTGGATAAACTTCACGCGTCTGTTGGAATGCTTTAACTCCAATCTCATTGAAGGACCACCAATCTTTGACGTCCGGGAAAAGTTCTATCGCTCTCAATGCAAAACGGATGTAAAGGTCGATATTCTCTATTTTCTGGAAATTACCCTGTTCATAGAACCATTCAGGAACAACAAAGTGGCTCAAAGTGATGAAAGGGGTAATCTTTGCTTGAAGGAGTTTTTGAATAAAATTTTGGTAGAGAGCGATTGCTGATCTATCGATCTCGCCAGATCTGGGTTCGATGACGGACCATTCGAGAGAGAACCGATGCGCCGTGACATTTTGAGCTTTTAACATTTCAATATAAGCCGTCGGATCAGAAAGAACGTCTGTAAAAAAGTTTTCATATTGGAATCCATTTGGATGGATGACGTGCGAAGGATTATTCATCCATTTGTCCCAATCACATCTTCCAGGCAAGTTTGGCGTGGCGCTCCATTTGGTACCTAAACCTGATGTTTGAAAAAAGGAAGTCGCAAATCCTCTCTGTGCTGGTGGCCAAGTCGGTTGAGGAGGCCCAATATCTGGGATTTTCCAAACGAGCGTTGGTTGCTTTTTGATGAGCCAATCATAGGTCATTGTGAGAGGAGAGATAAGGAGGAGTCCCGTAAATACAAAAAAATTCTTTGCGCAGTGGGTCACTTTTTGCGTAAGGGTGCCTTTCTCAATTATCAGATTCCCTCTATCCCAACGAACCATTTCTATAGGGGGAAGTAAATACCGTTCTAGACGAGTAAATGTAGCCATCGTACCCAACCCCAATTTTTGAGTTCGATTGAGCATAACTTTGCCAAAAAAAGTTTTACAAGAAAAATATAAACAATAGGTTACAGATTTTTGATGCACGATTTCTTGTAATGTTATAGCATTACAAGAATACAAAAAAAGGGGGATCACACCTTGTGTACCCGGTAACATAGAAGAATTTATGGAAGCGTCAATTGAGTTAAGGTCATTATAAAATCGAACCGATTTAAACTAATTTAAAAAAATGAGTTTTTTTATGTCTAACGCTATTAGCTGCCCTACAGCCTGTGATTATCTTTTTAACAAAGGGGCAGAATCGATATTTCCTTCACAAAACAGTCTATTTGTGAATCAGTCGCTTCAGACGATGATGGAAGTCATTGATCATCTTGTGACCACTAGTCCAGAAGCGATGTTTATTTTTGACCCAACGGCTTATAACAACCAATGTCATCTTTACACTCTCTTTTTTGTTCAGATCATCAATCAGGCACAAAAGGGAGATGGACTTTCGTCTGCAAATGAAATGACAAAAAAAGGGGTAGATAGACGATTTTTGTATCTCTCATTTTTTTTAAGTTATGCTTTTCTTACAAATCCAAAGTTGCTTGATAAGCTAATAAGCAAGACGCTAGCTGCGATGAAAGCGACGCCTCCAAGCCGAGAGTTCAGCCTTTTTTGTAAAGCTTCTGAGCCCCTAAGCTTGAGAACTCAGGCTGCGCGGGAAGCATTAAATAAGCTTTTTGAGGAACATATGAAAAAAAGATTTCTTTCTGGTGAGGACCCTCTTTACCCAGAGCTTGCAAAGATGGCAGAGGGAGACCTTCAAATGAACCTGAGTAACGGGAGTAGCAAGGGAACTTTTTATACGCTTCCTAAATTTGCAGGGGTTGCTTATCTCGTTGATGTTATTTCCAAGGAAAAAATACCGCTTCTCTTCAAAGTCAAGGTGGTGACAAAGGAAGGGAACGGTTTTTTTA
Organism: Parachlamydiales bacterium; assembly: GCA_963777025.1. Classification (GTDB taxonomy): domain Bacteria; phylum Chlamydiota; class Chlamydiia; order Chlamydiales; family Rhabdochlamydiaceae; genus PALSA-1444. The sequence continues at coordinate 119,154 of CAVZOR010000006.1, read as the reverse complement.
GCTACTCGAGTCAACAGATTGAGAAGCTTGGGTCGACCACGCCCGTTATTGTTTTTGAAATGATTGCAACCGATGACTCACTTTCCTTTTTAGAGTGTCGTGACATTGCCAAACGGTGTCCTATTAACTCAAGGCGTAACGTCAGTAGAAAAGAGCGACATAAGGAAACCGAATCATGTCGCTTCTGTGCTTCTGAACGGGCAAATGTAGAAGAATACCAAAAAAAGTTTCAACCCATTCTTGAAAAATCAGATGAAATGCTTTTAGCTCTTGCAGCCGATTTTATGCTCCAAAGTCAAAGTTCATTTCTTCCATATTTTTCCGACAGGAAGAAATTTCCACAGTTAACAACCCTCTTTGATGAAAGCCTTCCAAATATTGAAAACTTTTCTGTTTCAATGGATAAGCCTTTAAACATGTCGGTATCGCGTGTTTATGCCGATCCCGCGTCACTCGCTGCCGAAGATACCCTAATTATTAACGCCTCTTATGAAACTCATCTCAAAGCAAGGAAGCTAATATGAAAAAATTAGGAATTATCGGTGGAGCGGGTCCTTTAGCAAGCGCCCTTTTTTATGAAACATTAGTTTATGAGAGCTACCAATTGCGGCAACCCTTGCCGGAGCTGCTTCTGCTAAATTATCCGTTTACCCGGTCTTTGACACCCGAAGAAAAGCAAGATATTGGTTCTCTTTGTCAGCAACAACTATCGGACTGTCTGAATCAATTAGGAGGTTCAGGGGTCACTACTGCGATTTTGGTGTGCAATACGCTCCATCTCGATCTTGCAAAAATATCCCATGGCCCAATTGAGTTTTTTCTCATTCCAAATCTTGTTTTCGGCGAGATCAAAAAAAAGGAGGGAAAACACCTTTTGCTTTTGGCAACACAAAACACTTGTAAATCCTCCCTTTATCGACAGACCGATATAACGATTTTTTGTCCTTCCTTGGAAGGGCAAAGGGTGGTTGATGGGGTGATTGACCGCCTTCTTGAAGGGGAAATTTCTGTAGCAGACACTCAACAGATTGAGAACGTGATTCGAAACTTTCCTGAAAGGATTGACGGAGTTATCCTGGGATGTACAGATCTTTCTGTACTCCATCATCGATTCCCCATCTGTTCGGAGAAAACGATTTATGATTCTGTCAAAATTTCAGCCAAAACAATCTTGCGGTTTTTATGATACGGTTCTGTTATCTATTGGCGGCATTTCTGTCGATCTTTAGTTCCTGTGCAGATCAGCAAAATAAAAAAATCCCGATTGCTATTTTGACACCGATAACACACCGAAGTTTAGAACAAATTGAAAAGGGATTCAAGGAGACGTTAGAAGCTGAGTATCCAGGGAAATATCAGTTTGTTACTTATAACGCACAGGGAAACAAAATCTTAATGCGGGGAGAAGTTGAAGAAATCGCGCAAAGAGGGTATCGACTTGTTTTTACTATTGGCACAATGGCTTCGCAAATGGTGTCAAAAGTCTTTGCTAAAAAGGGGCTTGACACGCCGATCGTTTTCACGGCGGTTAATGACCCTATTGGATTTTCTCTCATTTCGTCTGAACAATCGCCCGGTGGTTATGTTACAGGAGTCAAAGAACTTTTAAATTTTAAAACGGAACTCGAATTCGTTCTAAAATTCAAACCGAATATCAAAACGGTATTGCTTATCTACAACCCTATGGAGCCTGGATTAACGAAAGATCAAATAGAAATTGATTTTATTCTTAAAGAAAAGGGAATTAATTTAATTACGGCGGAAGTTTTTCAGACTAACGAGTTTATGACCAAAATATCGGCCATTATAAAAGAGGCCGATGCAGTGTTAATTTTAAAGGACAATACAGCCGTTGGGGGGGTGGACGTTCTTGTTAAGCTTTGCACCCAGTACCGCATTCCATTAATAGCCAGTGATCTCGACTCCCCAGATCGTGGAGCGGCATTTGGGTATGGGGTTCATGAGTTTGATTTTGGCGTGGAGGGAGCAAAAAAAGCAGTTCAAATCCTAGATCAACAAACAGCTATGGGGGAGGTCCCTGTGACCTCTGTTTCAAAGTTCATGTTCAAGGTCAATCGAGAGGCGGCAATCGCTCAGGGTATTGCCGCTTCGGTTCTTGACACAACAGAGATTTTTCCATGATCCCTTCTCTCTTGGAGCAGGCCCTGATCATTTTGCCCCTGCTTATAGGCGCTTACATTACACTCTCCCTTCTTAAGCTTCCCGATTTTAGTATTGAAAGTAGCTACCTTTTCGGAGCTGTGATTGCCTACATTGGAAACGATTTTTCATTCTCCTTCATGGTGTTTAGCTCATTTGTAGGCGGCGCCTTTGTCGGCATCATTGTTTCATTTTTGAATCAATACCTTAAGCTTCCTTTCCTTCTTGCGGCCATCATCACAAATGGCCTTTTTCATGGGCTAGTCCAGCACTTACTCGGCACATCGATCAAAAGTTTTCATCATTCGCTCCCGCTTTCCGAGTCCCTTGTATTTGCATCAATTGCTTTTTGCTTGATTGCTGTTATCGGTTTCATCCTCCGCTCTCAATTGGGCTATAGCTTTGCTATTTATGGGAACAACCCTCTCTTCTTTTTTCATCATCCAGTTTCAGGGCGCTATTGTCTATTTTTTGGAGTGATGATTGGGCACGGGTGTGCTGGAATTGGAGGGTTTTTATTCGCATTATCGAATGGGTTTGTTGATCTTACGATGAATTTTGGAATCGTTCTTCTCTGTTTAACCACCCTGATTTTGGGTAAAACATTCATTCGAACTGATCGGCCCAATATTTTAGTCCCCTTGACGGGGCTCATAGCCTATTTTTGTGTTCAACAAACCCTACTTTGTATGGGATTGAACCTTAAATATTTTAATTCTTTTCAAGCCATTTTCATCATTGTCGTGCTTTCCGTTTTTCACAAAAAAAAATTCACCTTGGACCATCTAGGAGTCTAAGATGAAAGTTAAGAATCTCTCTTTCCGGCACACGAAGCAAGCACCTTATTTTTTTAAGGACCTCTCCTTTGAGTTGGAAGCGGGTGTCATTCATGCCTTGCATGGGAAAAATGGGATTGGTAAGTCAGTTCTTTTGCACATTTTGGGTAATCAGCTGGAAAAAGAGGCTGTAGTTACAGGAGAATTAGTGGTAGAAAAGGTTGCCCTAGTGAATCAACGGTTTGATCAAACCGTTGTGGATAGATTCACTTTTTTAGAAAATATCCAGTTTGGAGCCCTTGATCGTTTCCCAAATCCTTTTTGTCGTCTGAAGAAGCTCCCTAGCCTGATGAAAAGGGGTGTTCTCACACTCATAGAAAGATTCAATATTGATCTCACGATACCAGTTTTTAAGCTTTCAGGGGGGCAGAGACAAATTTTGGCCCTTCTCATGAAGTTGGAAAGAGAAACAAAGACCCTTCTTTTGGATGAGCCAACAGCTGCTTTGGATGAGAAAAATGCCTCCATGGTATTTGAATTTTTGAAAACACTGAAAGGGTATACCATTCTTGTAGTCTGCCACGATCAAGCTCTGATCAATCGTTATACGACAGGGAAACACCTTCATCTCGAAATCGATTCTCAGTTCTTAAGAACTTTGAAGCAACTTACTTAGACTTTTCCTAAGGGGAGCTCCGATGATTTTTAACGCATTAGAGCCTCTTGTAATCTGGGAAATGCTTACCCCAAAGTGCTCGGCAATTTCCCTCTGCGTTAATTTTCCTTCTTCCAAGGCCTTTACGATCAGAAACCGCCTGGCCAAGGTCTCTTTCTCCTCTATGGTTAAAAACAAGTCAAAAAATCGTTCAAATTCTTTTGGCGAATCGATCTTTGAACACAAAATTAGAAACTCCCTCCATCCGCCCTCATCTTTTTTCTGCTTCATCGATTACCCCTTTTTTCCCATTTTATGCCACAACCGAATGGTATAAAAGAAAGAAGGGTATAAAACAGTTGCTTTTCCTAAGGATGTAAAATTTTTTATTGAAAATTTTGCAAGAAATTGATAAGATTTCCTAATCTTTTGAAGTTTTTTCAGCTGCTAAGGAGGTAGTTAATGAGTGTTCATTCGAGTGGTGTTGTTTTTGGAGGCTTCCCTGCGGCTGCGGAGGTCTCGTTTCCTAAAAAATCAAAATGTGGTGTTTGCCATGAGGAAGGTGGAACAGTCATTTGGCCTACCTCAAATAGCACTACGGTTCACTCTCAGTGCTATGATTTGATAAAGCGCATAGCAAATCGTGTAGCCGAAATTATAAGCAGCGTGCCTATAAGCGAAGATAGTCTCCTCAGACCGAATGAAATCCATGTAAGGGTTGTTCGAGCTGTGGAACAGGTTTTTTATCCCAAGACGATCTTTTCATACTTATCAGAAAATGGAGTGGAAGCTTTATTGAAACTATTCAATACCGTCGGAATGGATGCAGCTAAGGATGCGGTTAGAATGGGTGTGGTTACCGATTCCTCCAAAAGGTCAGGGTCTCCTGAAAATGAAATGATACCGAAAGGAACTGAAAATTGATAGAAGCCCGCCTTTCAGAGGCTTTTTTAACCCTTATACCGAAATAAGCTGAAAACTTGGATTTGGATCGTCACGAAAGTCCTCGCGGCTGGATCTTATCGCAACTAGCTCGTATTGAGAAATACGGGCTAGTTGCGATCGTCCAACCCTCAGACCTTTGCAGGGGGCTTTGGCGGGGTCCAAAACCAAGTTTTCAGCTTATTTCGGTATAAATCGTTAAGGAGGTCATTAATGAGTGCTCTTTCTAATATTTGTGCTTTTAAAGAAAGGAGTGATGGTGGTGCGGAGAGGCTATCTTCTAATCAATTAAAATGTGGTATTTGCGGGAAGGAGGGCGGTGATAAGCTTTTCCCTATGCCAGATACCTATTTGGTTCACGGGGAGTGTTATGAATTAATAGGGCCTGCACGAAGACGTTTAGCTGAAATTACGTACAAATTGTTTAACAATCGAAACGATTCTAAGAGCCGGCGGGATGCGCATATGAGGGCTGTTCGAGCTGTGCAAAAGGGCTGTGCTCCTGAGATGTTTTCCTCATACGTATCAACAAAAGGAATAGAAGCTTTAACTAGACTATTCGATACGGTTGGAATGGATGCCGCTAAAGGGTTTGCATCTCCCCAAAATCAAATGCAAACTGCAACTGAATTATTTGAGGGGCTCGGACTATTCGATACGCTTGAAAAGGATACGGCTAAAGAGTTATCATCTTCCCAGTCTCTCGATACGAAATGAATGCCTATACCGAAGTGAGCTGAAAAATTGGATTTGGACCCCGCCAAAGCCCTGACGCCACTTCGGTATATTCCAGGTCGTTTCTTATCAATTTTCTAGAAAAAATCACCTTTCCTCTATAGACTCAACCGGGAGCCTCTATTCCAATTTTTCAGCTCATTTCGGTATAAAAATGATGAGTTATTTTTATTGGGACCCGTCTAGGGCAATGATTCCTTGGAACCTTCCTTTTTTAGGTAGGCCAATTTTTTGGTATGGCTTTTTCTTTGCGTGTGGCTTTTCTCTTGCGTACATCGTTCTGTTTCTTCTTTTAAAATACGATAAAGGGGGTAGCCTGGGTGGTGTCGGCATTAGAAAAATAGCCGATTCTTTAGCGCTTTATGCAGGGGTCGGGATTCTAGCGGGAGCTCGCCTTTTCGATCTCATTTTTTACCAAGATTGGGGTGAAATTCTAAAAGACCCTCTTTCTGTGGTTCGGATTTGGGAGGGAGGCCTTGCAAGTCATGGAGGGTTTTTAGGGTGTTTTTTAGCGTTATCGATTTTTCAACGTCTTCATCGTGAGCTATCTTTACTACACCTTTTTGATCTAACTTTTTTTGTTTCTGGGATTGCTGGTTTTTTTATTCGTTTGGGGAATTTTTTTAATCAAGAAGTTTTGGGGGTTCCAACGGAGCTAACCTGGGGCGTCATCTTTGGTCATCCCATCGACGGCGGAGTTTCCATCCCTCGTCATCCGGTACAATTGTATGAAGCTTTTTTTTACCTAACCCTTTTCTTATGTTTTTGGTTTTTAAGAAAACGGTACTTGAAATGGAGAGAGGGGTTGGTGGCTGGCATTGTTCTTACCTGTGCAGGGGGATTTCGGTTTATCATAGAATTTTTTAAAGAGGAACAGAGTATCTGGCTCACGGGATCTTCTTTAACAATGGGGCAGTGGTTAAGTTTTCCCTTTTTGTTATTTGGCTTGTTTCTGTTGTTCCATAAGCAATTTTTCAACGTAGCCATGATCAAAAGGGAGTAGAGGGAACTGCTCTTTGCAAATTTTTTCAATTTGAGTTAGAACTGATTCAACCTTTTGATGGTTAAGGCGTTGAAAATGCCATTGAAAGAACCTATTTATCGTCGGCTCCTCTGGTTTTGATAAAACAGCATACCAAATATATTTTCTAAAAATGTTGATTCGGACCTTTAGTTGAGTTGAAAAAGAGGCGATGAAGGGGTACATTTTCAGGTAAGTTTGCTCACTTTGGTATAAATTCGATTTTGTATCGGAAGACAAATTGATCATCAGGTTTAAAAGATGATTTGGTTCAATTTTCACCAATCGATAGGCCAGGTCACCTTGGAGGCTCCATAATTTTATTTTGTTTTCAATAGAATGAGGTTTTGTGGAAAATTTTTTTGTTTTTACAAAGAGTTGGACAACTTCATTAACGAGAGAGGTAAAACTGTGGTAAGGTTGTGCAATTAGGGCGTTCCCGATCTCTTCTTCAATCCGTTCATAAAGATGAGGAGGAAGGGAGGAGATTCTTTTTTTTTCTTGAACTCTTTTCCAAAGAACGATATCGATCTCATCTTCTTTCAATGAGTGGCTTCTATTTTTTTTTAAATAATCAGCTTTTGCTTGGGCCACCAATTGAGTAGCCGTCATCTCATTCCCGTTATTGAGGCTTAAAAAAGAGAAAAGTTCTTCAGTGAGAGAGGGTTGAAACAAAAGGTAAGGGTACAATTTTTTAGAAAGAGAGAGGGAGACATAAGTAACAAGATGATCGGCCGGGTCGAGACAAGCCACACTCTGAAAAGAGTGCACGGTTTCTCGAAGATTATTTTGAAGCTCCAGCGGAGAGAGAGCGCCTTTTTTTTCATTAATTTCGAACATGAATCTAATTATAAGCCTATCCCAGTCATCGATAACTTCAGCTGAAGGGTCAAATTTTTTTGGAGAAATGAGGTGCTTTTGTGCAAACCAAACCATTTGAACAATGGATTCAAGTAAAGGACGGCTTCCTTCATAACTAGCAAGACATTCGGTAATTTTTAAAGCTAACTGCTGAGCAATTAAATAAGGGTGTGCAACCCACTTATTTTGATTTGTTAGAAAAGGTCTAAGATTTTCTCGAATTAAAAATTCAATATTGAGATTCCCCTCTTTGGTTAAGGCTCCTTGTTGGTTTTCTAAAATTTGCGAAAAGTACGATGCTTTTTCCCAAATTTTTTTAAGTGTTGCTATTCCAAGACGATAATAGGGGAATTGTTTTTGAAACTCGGGAGTTATTTTAGCAATCAAACGTTCTTGAAGTAAGGTCGACCATTTTTTTCGAGGCGTGTGGGTTTTTATCTCTTCTTTGATTTTTTTTGTTAAAAAAAGATTTAAATTGGAATAAGGGTCGTGAAATTCCGAAACGGTGTCATCCAAAAATTCTAAAAAATCAGTTTTTGAATTAAGTTTTAAATCCTGATTTTCTGAATAATGAGGATAGATAGACTTTAGTGCTTCTTTATCCATGCAGTTAAGTATATACTCAAAGCGAGATTTTAAACGGTTCGAATATCAAGTCCCTACTTAACTTAAGATAGATTTTTAATCAATGAATATAAAAACTTATAAAACATCGCTTGTTATTGCTGGAGATTCTTTAATGGACCTTATCGACACTTATTTACCAAAATTAGAAGAGCGATCGATTGTGGTTATGACATCGAAAATCATTAGCCTTTGCGAAGGAAGTGTGGTTAAAACAGAATCAGAAGGGGCTAAAAAAGCTTTGATTCGGGAGTCTGCAAGTGGGTACTTAGAAAATGGAGGTCTTCATTCTATTCAATTAACCATTAAAAATAATATTCTTATTCCTTCCGCAGGGATTGATGAATCGAATGGAAATGGTTTCTCTGTTTTGTATCCAAAAAATATTCAGAAATCAGCCGTTTCTATCCGAGAGTATCTTTGTTGTCGAGATAAGGTTCGAGAACTAGGTATTTTAATCACAGATAGCCACACCGTTCCAATGCGACGGGGAGTCATCGGAATAGGACTGGGTTGGAGTGGATTTAAAGCTTTGTACAGTTATATAGGAAAGCCAGACTGCTTTGGAGTACCTTTACGCGTTACGATCGCGAACCACCTTGATGCTTTGGCTACAGCTGCGGTTTTTTGCATGGGTGAGGGGAATGAACAAACCCCCTTTGCTGTTATCAATAACGCACCCAAAATTAAGTTTGACTCTTCTTCTCCAACAAAGGAAGAATTTAAAGAAGTTTCGGTCTCTATCGAAGAAGACTTGTACGCCCTTTCTTTAAAAAGCGGAAAGTGGGTATTTAAAAGCGGCGTCTATACCGAAGTGAGCTGAAAATGACGTTGCGATAAGATCCAACCGCGAGAGCTTTCGCGATGGCCCAAGTCCAAATTTTTCAGCTCACTTTTTAACTCCACCTGGGGATACCCTATTCCGTTGTCCTCTCCAAAATTCTGTATATAAAAATTTTAGACCATTTTTTCCACCAAGTCCGGCGATGTTTTCGAAGAATTCTTTTTTCAATTTTCTTAAGATGAGCAAGATGAGAGGCTCCTTCAGTCTTAACAAGATGAAGGAAGTCTCCATGAAAATAGAGGGGCCATGAGCGAGAAAAAGAGTTGTTGTTGGCAGAAAAATTTCTTTTGGGCATACGGAGGTCAACAGTAAGTTTTGGCCCCCTAAGAAGGCGGTTTCTATTTTGGCAAATATCAAATTGATCATAAACCTCTCCTCCGTTAGTAAAAAAAGTGGGGAGCTGTTTTCTAAGATAGGCCTCAGCTAGGGAAAGACGTCTTTTATTAAATTTTTTGTCGTGTAAAATCCAGACGGGAGTGTACCCTGCCTTCATGTAATCAAGGGAGCGATCTTTTGCTTCTTTGAGAGAAATCGGGGAACACTGGATTTCGAAAACGAGTTTCTCTTTTTCCCAACAACCGTCAGCGATTCTATGGACATCGAGAGAGATGATTATTTTTTTCTCTAAAAGAAGGTCGGGAAGAATTAATTTAAGATAACGCTGAAATTGTACGTGGGCCGAGCTTTTTCCTTTTTGAAGACGAAAAAGGGTTCGATGAAAATGAATTTGCATATTGACAACAAGAAGTTTCCTAACCACAATTCTAGCATGGGAAAAGAAAATCCTCCCCCACCAATTTTTACTCCGCTTCAACAGCAGAAGATTGAAGAGCTGGTCCTTGTTGCGAAAGAGAAGGGATTCATTACTTACGAAGAGATCGATGAGATCCTGCCGATAAGTTTTGAATCGCCAGAGCAGATAGATCAGGTGTTGATCTTTTTAAACGGGATGGACATCCAGGTCTTCAACCAGGCAGAAGTTGAGCGTCAAAAAGAGAGAAAAAAGGAGGCTAAAGAGCTTGAGGGTTTAGCTAAAAAACCCGAGGGAACATCGGACGATCCTGTCCGGATGTATTTAAAGGAAATGGGTTCTGTCCCTCTTCTAACTCGTGAAGAAGAGGTTGAAATTTCCAAACGAATTGAAAAGGCGCAGATTCAGGTTGAGAAGATTATCATGCGTTTTCGGTATTCAACAAAAGAAGCGATCTCGATCGGCAATTACCTCGTTTGTGGTAAAGAACGATTTGATAGAGTTATTTCTGAGAAAGAAATTCTTGATAAAAATCATTACAACACAGTCCTTCCTAGACTGACTCTGATGCTCAAAGAAGAGGATGGGATACTAGAGAGTAGCCTTCTTCAGCTTAAAGACCCCGATCTAAAGAAAAGTGAAAAAATCAGGATCTTTGAAGAGATTGAAAAATGCCGTATTCGGACACAGGCTTACCTGAGACAACTCCATCTTCGTCACAATGTCATTGAGGATTTCGGTGAAGTCATTATGGTGGCTTATGATCGATTTCTTTTTCTTGAAAAAGAAATTCAAGAACTCATTCCAAGAGCAGAGAAGAATAAATTTGCCGCTTCAAAGTTGATGGCCGTTCGGCGTAAGTTATTAAAAAGAGAACTGGCCGCTGGCCGTTCTTTAGACGAGTTCAAAAAAGACGTTCGAATGCTGCAACGGTGGATGGATAAGAGCCAGGAAGCTAAACGAGAGATGGTGGAGTCGAATCTTCGTCTCGTTATCTCTATTGCTAAAAAATATACCAATCGAGGGCTCTCCTTTCTAGATTTGATTCAAGAAGGAAATATGGGTCTGATGAAGGCCGTTGAGAAATTTGAATATAGAAGGGGTTATAAATTTTCAACTTACTCAACGTGGTGGATACGTCAGGCTGTGACCCGCGCTATCGCTGATCAGGCCCGTACGATTCGGATTCCTGTCCATATGATTGAGACAATCAATAAGGTATTACGGGGAGCGAAAAAGTTGATGATGGAAACGGGGCGTGAGCCGACTCCTGAAGAACTTGCTACTGAACTGGGCCTTTCACCGGAACGAATTCGCGAGATTTATAAAATTTCTCAACATCCTATCTCTCTTCAGGCAGAGGTTGGCGACGGGGGAGAGAGTCAATTTGGTGACTTTTTAGAGGATACCTCAACAGAATCTCCTTCTGAGGCGACAGGCTATTCAATTTTGAAGGATAGGATGAATGAAGTCCTTTCGACCTTAACCGACCGAGAAAGAACGGTTCTGATTGAGCGGTTTGGCCTCATTGATGGGAAGCCTAAAACTCTTGAGGAGGTTGGGCTTCGCTTTAAGGTCACGAGAGAGCGAGTACGTCAAATTGAGGCGAAGGCGCTTCGTAAGATGCGACACCCAACTCGATCGAAACAGTTACAGGCTTTTTTAGACCTTTTAGAAGGAGAATAGAGATGAGTTTGCTGCTTGGGAGAGTTGCCCCTCGATTCAAAGCAAAAGCGATTGTGAGTGGGACCGATATTTCAGAATTATCGCTAGAGTCGTTTTTAGGAAAATACGTTGTCCTTTTTTTTTATCCCCTTGATTTTACTTTTGTTTGTCCTACAGAGCTCCATTCTTTTCAAAAAGAGCTACCGGCTTTTTTAAAAAAAAATACTCAGCTTATCGGCTGTTCAGTTGACAGTATTTATAGTCACTATGCCTGGATCAAAACCCCAAAAGATAAGGGGGGAATAGAGGGGGTCACCTATCCGATAGTTTCCGACCTTGATAAATCGATTGCTACTCGCTACGGAGTACTGAAAGAAGATGAAGGCGTAGCTTATCGGGCCCTTTTTATTTTAGATAGAGCAGGGATTGTACGGCATCAGCTAGTGAACGACCTTCCTATCGGGCGCTCTGTTGATGAAGTGCTTCGCATTCTCGACGCTATTGTTTCTTATGAAACCTGCGGAGAGGTTTGCCCGGCCAACTGGAGAGCGGGGCAAAAAACGATAAAGCCCGATCAAGCGGGTTTAGAGGATTACTTTTCAGTTAAGTAGTCATAGAGATCTTTATCGGACATGATGAGGATCATTCGATAAAGGTGGCAAATAGAAGCAGCACCCTTAATAATGTCGTGATTTCCTACACCAGGCATGCAGATAGCAGAAATACGGGTTTTTAGATGATTTTTCTTTAAAAACCTAAACCCCTGATAGTAGTTGTCTATGCTGAACCCCTCCTCTTCTACTCTAAAATAAATGAGTGCATTATCGAACAGTAACGTTTGTATTCCGTAATAAATTCCCTCGGAGTTTTCGGGTGGGTTTCCTAAAAAATCTAATAGCTGGTTTAAGGAGACCACGTAAAGGGGCTTGCATAGCTCCCCCTTCTCAGCAGCTCCAAAAAGAAAAAGGGTTGTTCTTGATGCCAGAGGGGGCTCCTTAACTAAAAAACTTCTAATCCTCTTCATAAACATAGTTAAAAATTATTTTAAAGTTTATTTTGATTTTTAATTATGAAATTATTTATATATACCCAAGTGAGCTGAAAAATTTGAGGTTGGACCCTACCAAAGCCCCCTCCAAGGTCTTGAGGCTTGGACCATCAGCATAGCTCGTATTTTCTCAATACGAGCGGCGTTGCGATAAGATCCAACGGTGAGAGATTTCGTGGTGGTCCAAGTTCCAATTTTTCAGTTCACTTGGGTAACCATATTCGAATCACCTGAAAACTCGACCTTGGCTAAGCTTACGGCTGTCTAATGCCGCAGCTTTAGGGAGGGGGCAGCTTTTTAAAAAAGGCGGGGATAGGTGATGTGGAGTTTGTGAGGTTATTTTGCATGTAGGAAGGGGACTTTTTCTTTTTTTTCTAATGTGGAGCCGGTTGATTCAAGCCGATATCCCAACTGATAAGGAGGTTGTTATGACCTCACTTGATCCTAGTGGGGTTCACCTTTGGTTAAGGGAAGTTGAACATCCCAGTCGGCTTGTTTCACTTCGAATTGTCGTTAAGAATCCGGATCAAGGAGCCCCAAATATTTTTTATCTTGACTGTCCTGAAGAGCGATTTGAGGAGGAGCTTCCCTTTTTTATCGATACCCACTGGGAGTTTTTGAGCAGTCAAACGGATTCTAATATTGGTGTCATTGGTGTGGGCCATTTTAAAGAAAAAGAACTTCAAGATTTTTTTGCTCCTCTTTTTAAAAACCTCTCCCTTAATCGTCATTCTGCTGAGGTAAGAGGGCGTGTTTCCTTTTTTTCTTCTACTGAGATAGGAGTGACCTCCCTGTCTCTTTATTATCCAGCTTTTTTTAAACAGATCAAAACGAAGTATGATTTAAAAAAATTATGGGTTTTGTACTTACTTCAAGAAATGGTTCACGAGCGGCTACGGAGGGCGGCAGTAGAGATGGAGCTTACCTGGGAGAGTTGTTCAAAAATGGGATATTTGTTACCTCTTACTCATACGATGGCTCAAGCTAAACAAACGGGATTAAAAGAACCGATAAATATGTTGGTTGGGTTTTTAGTTGCTATGCAGGAGTTAAAAGGGGGTGGAATAACCGAAGCTGAGCTCTCTGATGCTAAATCAAAGTTACGGAAGCATCTCACATTTTATTACCAGCGAGAACCCGATACTTTGGTTCTAGCCGACTATTATGCCTCTCTTTTTGCTTTTGGTGCCGGGTGTCCTGATTATTCTATTTTTGCAAAAAAATCGTCTCTTCTTGCTGAAGAGATTGAGATGAACGATATCATAGAAGCCATAAAAGAGTCGCTTGAAGACAAAACAATTCGGGTTGAAATAAAAGGGCCTCCGGACATTCGATTCACAGAGTCCGATTTTCAAGAAGCTTTGGAAGAATTTAAATCCGATTTATGGATCCCAAATAAAAAAGAGGAAGAGAAGCTCTATAATAGCGGTATGATGGAGAATAAGGAACCTTACCAGCAACTGGTTGTTAGCCCAACGGACGCAGAACGGATTCGCTCTCTTGTCAAGACGATTGCCTCGGAAAGCCTTACAGAGCTATTTCTTAAAAGAAAACAGCTAAAGAAAATGGGGACCCAGATTCACCATGTTCATCCGATTCGGTTTTTAGGGATCATTGTCTCCGACCCCAATTTAAAATCGGGAATGATAGCCATTGAGAAAAGTTTTTTTAAGTGGAGTAGTTTTATACAGGGGCTTTCAGAACGACTTAATGAAGAGTATGATCACAGTAACCTAGCTCCCTATATTCCTGGGTTTTGCGACACAATTAAGGCGAATCCAATTCAGGTTCAGACGTTCATGAAACAAAAAAAATGGAGTGAACTGGTTAAATATCTTATTCAGTTGCCGACGTAGATGGGGATAACACAGCCGCGCCGGCATCACATCAATTATATCTATTTTTTCACATTTTTCCTGAGTTTGTCCTTTATTCATACCTATCACATCTTACTCATAGATAAAGGCGGTTACTCAAATATAAATCGCTCTTTTTATATTATTCACACCCTTATTCAATCTTTTTTAGAAGTTTTTGGGTTGGTAATCATTGAGAAGCTGTTATCGATAAAGCATTCAAAGAAATTTCAAAGTTGTTTTATTGTAATGACGCTTATTATATTTTTGATTCACGTTATAGAATTTCCTTTAATTCGCCTTATGGATATGACCATTTGGTTTAGTTTTGATCTTATTTTTGCTGAAACTTGGGCAAATTTCGTCGAAATACTTCTAGCAAGCAATATCAAATTGAGTTCCTGGATTTTGTCGGGAGTAGTAGCGTTGATAATCGTTATTTTTGGCTTTTTCATCTATCATTTAATGGATTTCTTATCAAAAAAAAAGGCCCTATATTTTTCTTATCGTGTTGCCGGATTTTCTTTTTTTTCTCTTCTTTTCTCCCTTCTTCTTTTTGATTTTAAGCTTTCCTCTGTGGGGGCTTTGAAGGAGGATTCCCGATTTTTAAAAGCTCTTCCCTGGAAGACGACCTTTTTTTCACCTCCTTATCCCGCTATCAATATGGGTAAAAAACTACTCCCAAAACTGCCAGAAGAGGTTTATCTTAGTGAACTGAATGAAGCGAATTTAACGATTGTAAAAAAACCCAATATTTTCATCTTTATCATAGAGAGTTTAAGAGACGACTTTTTAACCCATAAGATTGCCCCCAATTTTGCTCAATTTAGGGAAGAAAATGGGAGTTTTGATTGCGCTCTTGCTAGTGCCAACGTCACCCATTCATCGTGGTTTTCCATTTTTCACAGTGTTTACCCGTTCCAATGGGGGGAGAGGCAGCCAAACAAATGGAAAGAGGGTAGCCTCTCGCTGAACATTTTAAAAAGGGGGGGGTATAAGGTAAATCTTTACTCCTCAGCTCGTCTTGGGCTCTATGGGATGAATAAAATCTTATTTGGGAAAGAAAATCAGCTTATTGATAACTGCCAACTTTTTGGGAAGGAATTATCCCGTCCTGTTCATGAAAGAGACACATTAGCAATGCAAGCTCTTTTGAAAGATGTTAAAGAAAAACAAGACGGCAATATTTTTTTAATTTTCCTAGACTCAACTCATTTTGGCTATAGTTGCCCCGATCAGAGTGATTCGATCCCCACACCGGATACGATTAATTATTTCAATCTTGCCTGCGCTATCGATATAGAAGAAGTTAAAAATAGATATTGCAATGCCGTCCATTTCATTGATGAATTATTCGGAAGCTTTTTAAAAAATCTCAAGGCAACCCCTTCAGGAAGTGAGGCCGTTATCGTGGTCACCGGGGATCATGGAGAAGAGTTTTATGAGCAAGGGAATATTTTTCATGCTTCTAATCTAAGTTCAGCACAAACCCATGTTCCGATATACTACCGGCTTCCTCATTTATCAAGGAGGATCCAAGATCGAAGACTTACCTCTCATGTCGATATTTTTCCCACCCTTCTTGACTATATTTTTGACTTTCCCCTGTTCAATAATTGGTTTGATGGAGAATCCCTTTTAACTCCTCGTAAGAAAAATTTTGCTCTTTCCACCCGCTATAATGGAGGAAGGTCGCCCTTTGAATTTTTAATTCACAATGGGTCGGAGCAACTGATTGTTCGTTTGGAGAATCGGCGCCATATCTTTAAATCCTGTGCGGTCCATATTGTCTCAAAATTAGATCGTACGGGTAAACCTACAAAGGTGAATCCAAATGAGATTAAACAAGACTTTAAAGCCGTGTGGGATACCCTCTTTACCCTTGATTAAGTATACCGAAGAGAGTTGAAAACTTGGTTTTGGATCGTCGCGAAAGCCTTCGCGGTTGGATCTTATCGCAACGTCGCTCGTATTTTCTCAATACGAGCTAGTTGCGATCGTCCAACCCCGAGGCTTTGGCGGCGTCCAAAACCAAGTTTTCAACTCTCTTCGGTATACCGAAATGTCTGACGGCCCTATCGATGATTTTAGCACACTCTTCAGGATCTTCTAAATGGCAAACATGGCCAACATTTTTTATTTCTAAGGAGGGGATCCCTAAATTTTTGTATAAATTTTTGAATTTAATGTCGAGTTCCCCATGGATAAAGATTCCATTAGAGGGGATGAAAAAATTGTCATTGGCTAAGCTCTCTTTGGAAAGCATAGTAGCGACGGCTTCAAAAGATCCATTGCTGCGCCGTGATAAGATGGGCAAAAAATTAGGATGATTTCGAAAAAATTCAAAAAGGGGTTGAGCATACCAAGCCTCTAACCATTTATCGAATGGAAGGGCTAGAAGTTTTTCAATCCATGTCTCGTCAAGATTTCGACGGCTATCTTTTTCCTCCTTAGTTTTTAAGCCAGGATGAGAGGAGATAAGAATCTTTCGATGAGGATACCGGATAGAGATGCGACCTCCCATAGAATAACCAATGAGGATATCTTCCTCTGGAATCGAATCAACACGAAAAGGATAAGAAAGTGGAATGCAAGGATACTGAGAAAGGTGGTTAATACAACCTTCCCAATCTTTTGGATCTCCAAGAAAGCCATGTAAAAAAATAAGACGTCCGATCTTTTTCATTCTGAAAGAAGGGAGAGATTTGTTCTAAATTCGGTATCAGAAGAAGAGGAAGATTCGATAGAGGGGTTCTCTTCCACTAAGGGATTTTCAGGTAGGACCATGTGAAACTTAAATAAAGCATGGGCGATATCGGTCTTTAGCTTCGTACTAAAAGCTTGAAAGAGAGCAAAAGAGTCGTGCTTAAATTCCATTAAAGGATCCTTTTGCCCAACAACACGCAAATGGACTTCTACTCTGAGGTGGTCAATATCAAGAAGGTATTCTTGCCATAAACGGTCAATACTTCGAATCAATATGTTTTGGACAACCTGTTTTAAAACTTTCACCCCCTCCTTTTTTTGAGAAACAGAAGAGCTATTAACAGCTTTTTGAATAACCCTTCTCTCTTGGTCAATCTTATTTAAAAAGGCCGCTACAATTTTATCAACGGCTCGATTTTCAATATCCTCAATTTGAAAATAGTCGTTATCAAACTCACCCATTTCAAAAGTCACAGGAAAGTGGGTCATTAGCCACTGACGGAATCCTTCGGGATCCCAACCCCCTTCCATTTCTCGATTCACAAAGAACGTTGGAACGGTTTGAGCACAAAAATTAGCCAACAACTCTTCAGCAAGTTTTAAAGAGTCTTTACTGTGGAGAACTTCATTCCGGAAGGCATAAATTTCCATCCTTTGTTTGTTCATTACGTCATCGTATTCTAACGTGTGCTTCCGGACTTGATAATTTCTTTGTTCAACCCGTTTTTGAGCCGTTTCGATTGACTTATTCAAAATGGCAGCTGAAATGGGCTCTCCTTCAGGAGGCCGAAATCGTTTTAAAAAAGCTGTGATCCGAGGAGAGGTAAAGAGGCGTAAGAGAGAATCCTCAAAGGAGATATAAAATTTAGAAGTTCCAGGATCTCCCTGACGAGCAGAACGTCCCCTTAGCTGCCGATCGATCCGTCTTGACTGATGACGCGTCGTTCCAATCACATGAAGCCCCCCGATTTGAGCTACTCCTGGATCAAGCTTAATATCGGTTCCTCTCCCGGCCATGTGGGTAGCTATGGTAATCGCTTTGAACTTTCCTGCTGCAGCGATAACTTCGGCTTCTTTTGCATGATTTTTCGCGTTGAGAACGGTATGGTCTAATTTATTTTGCTTTAAAATTTTAGAGAGCTTCTCAGAGATTTCGACCGATTCTGTTCCAATCAAGATAGGACGGCCCTTCCCATGAATGGTTATGATCTCTTTTAAAATAGCAGCGTATTTTTCACGTTCACTCATATAAATTTCATCATCGGCGTCTTTTCTTTGGCATAGTTTATGAGGTGGGATGGCCAGAACATCGAGTTTATAGACCTCTTTAAATTCCTGTGCCTCGGTCATGGCTGTTCCCGTCATGCCGGCAATTTTTTTATAAAGACGGAAATAGTTTTGAAGGGTAATGGTCGCGTAAGTTTGAGTTTCTCCTTGGATGGCGACCCCTTCTTTGGCTTCGATGGCCTGATGAAGACCATCAGAAAAACGGCGCCCTGGTTGAGGTCGTCCTGTATTTTCATCAATAGTGACGATCTTCCCTTCTGTCACAATGTAGTCAATATCTTTCTCCATCAAAAGGTGCGCTCGAAGTAGCTGTCTTAAGTTATGAACCCTTTCTTTTCTTCCTGCATCTTCCTCTCGAAGGGTTATTTTTTTTTGAAGCCGCTCCTCTTCACTGACCGATTCATCTTTATCGATGCGGGCGTATTCAAAACCAAGATCTAGCATGATAAAGTCATCCGTTGAATTCCCCATCTCACCCCATAGATGAATCCCTTTATCGGTTAACTCATACTCGTTGCTCCTTTCATCGACAATGATGTAAAGCTCAGCAAGAGCTGTACTTTTTTCCTCCTTATTCGGATCGGCATAATAATAGACATCCCATTTATCGATTTCAGCACGAAGATCGGGCTCTTCTTTAATCTTTTTCAATGCCTTATTGTTGGGCATTCCTTTGCCCACGAGCCATAATTTGCGAAAAGCCTCCTTTTGTTCAGCTTCTTCTTCTTTAGTTCGCTTTTGATCATTTAGTTTCTCTATCGTTTTTTTTGCCTGAGTTCCAAGGTTGTTACAGAGATCTCGTTGGAACCGAATGAGTCGAGCAACGGGTTCCTGTAACTGGTCATACATTTGACGAGATTCTGAAGTCGGACCCGAGATGATCAGCGGAGTTCGAGCTTCATCGATTAAAATGGAGTCAACTTCATCGATTAAAACAAAGTTAAACCCTCGCTGACACTGGTCTTCTCCAGTTTGGGTCATCGCATTATCACGTAAGTAATCAAATCCAAATTCCGAGGCCGTCCCATAAACAATATCAGCCTGATAGATTTTTTTACGGGCAAAGTGGGGAGTCCGATGCATCAACGGTTCAACGGAGAGGCCTAACCAACGAAATATCGCACCAATCCACTCGCAATCGCGCTGAGCAAGGTAGTCGTTGACGGTAACAAGATGAACGGGAAGGTTTGTTAGGGCATTGAGATACAGTGGCATACAGGCGGTTAATGTTTTTCCTTCTCCTGTCTGCATTTCGGCAATCGAGCCATAATGAAGGGCGATTCCACCCAAAATTTGAACATCGTAGGGGATCATGTCCCATTTTTGATGGTATCCAGAAACAGAGACTTCGGTTCCGCAGAGGCGGCGGCAAACGGCCTTGACTACGGCATACGCCTCGGGTAGAACCGAGTCTATACAGATACCCTTCGCAAGTCGAGCTCGAAACTCCGGTGTTTTTGCCTTAAGTTGTTCGTCGGAAAGGGGGAACAGCTTTTTCTCCTCTTCATTCACCTGTTTAACAATTTTTTGATATTTTTTGAGAAGCCGCATCTGCTGCGTACCAAATATCTGTTTTATATACTTCAACATTGAGATAGCCCTTTCATAGGGATTATATCGGTTGGTTGAAATTAACTAAATTACCAACTATGATCCTTCTCATCGTGAAGATTTATTATATCAATCGAAAGGATGGTCAAAAAAAGGTTGAGAAAGTCTATGGAGGGGTCTTTATTAACCTTCTTTATGGAAACCATTGGAGTTGTCGCTTCCTATCCTTTTTTTTACTACCTCTTTTTTCTAATTTTTCTTTTCTGTCAAAAATCTATGGTTTTTTACAGGAATCAAAACTTAGCAAGAGAAAAATCAAACCATTTATTGAAAAATTTCACATCAATACTTCAGAATTTTTGGAACCAATCACAGCGTTTCGATCGTTTAATGATTTTTTTACTCGTAAATTAAACCCTTTATCGCGCCCCTTTGCTACCGGAGATCAGGTTATTATTCTTCCAGCAGATGGTCGTTACCGTATTTATAAAAATTTAAAGGAGGGGGATACTTTTTTTATTAAGAAAAAGCAACTTTCTTTGGAAACCCTTCTTCAAAGCCGATCCCTTGCAAAAAAATATCGAGAAGGGTCAATGGTTATTGCACGACTGGCTCCCCCTGATTACCACCGGTTTCATTTTCCACTTGATTGTTTTCCAGAAAGGCCTTACCTCATTTCGGGTAAACTTTTTTCCGTCAATCCGTTGGCTTTGAAAAAAAATTGTTTGATTTTGATGAAGAATAAAAGAATGGTCACGGTTCTTAGAAATAAAAATTTTGGAACGGTTCTTTTTATTGAGATAGGCGCGACTTATGTTGGAACGATTCATCAAACCTTTGTTTATGGAAAACATTATTCGAAAGGAGATGAGAAGGGGTATTTTTCTTTTGGAGGGTCATGTATCATCCTTCTTTTTGAGCCAAATCGGATTGAGTTTGATCAAGATCTTTTAAAGGCTTCGGAAAACCACCTTGAGACGTTGGGATGCTTGGGACAATCGCTAGGGAGTGCTCCTTGCAAAACGAAGGGCCATCCAGTCGTAGGTCGTGCGTACGATTCGATGGAGAAGTCTAGAGGGATAAAAAATGAATCCCTTTATTAACGCTTCGGTAGCCCATGTGACGATCTGTCCTGCCCTGTACCACCACGGTGCTAGTGCGGGATTTGCTTTATATTGAACGGCCTCTTGAGACATCTTCAGCCGTTCTCCATACAGGGAATGAAATCGGTTGCAAATTTCTCCGATGTCGACGGAATCCAAACGCTTGAGTTCTCTAAGGTCCTTGTCTAACAGCTGATAGACGTTATCAAACGACACGCCTGGATAACAACTAAAATGGTGATAAAGGTTCTCCAGGGCGGTTATGGTTTTTTCTTCAAAAAGACTTTCAAGCCGGTTTCTCAAAATAGCCTTTTTTTCTTGTTTACCAAGGGGGGCAAGAGTGTAAGTTCCTTTTTCTTCAAAAATAAGGGAGTTTTCTGAATCATCTGCACCCATCGATAAGGAGAGGGTTTCAGTAATTGTTTTCTTCACTCTGCCAAAGATTTTACTGAGAGTGTTGTCAACCAGTCTCTCTAAAAATGAGGTAGGTTTAACAAGAGGAGAGAAGCAAAGAATTTTATATTTTTTTTCTTTAAGGAAAGGAACCAACAACGGATCTTTCAATAACGGTTGATCAATGATCACCACATCATCTTCTTCGTCCACCTGTGAGAAACCATCTTTAAGGAGCTCTTTTTTTAGTGATTCTGGCACACTGGAATCAAAATTTTTACTATGAAAGAAAAAAAACTTTGATTCTGGGAAAGAGTTTTTAATTTGCTTAGAAACCCACTTTTCTCTAGCCCTACAAGGTTTCCCTACAATCCATAAAACAGAAAGAGTCGGTTGGGGTGAAGAAAGGAAATCCCACATTTTTTGAGGTAAAGGCCTCGAAAGGGGGTAATTCGTAGGGGAAAGAGAAGGAGTTTCCAAGAAATTCGACATCTGAACTTCAGCCAAACCTAAGGCATTAGAGACGGTTTCGAAGGGTATGACAAGTTGCAGCTTTTCTAATAAAAATACAGGGATCCTCTCACCCACATTTGCCTGGGTTATTCTTTCGGTATTAGCTCGAAGAGAGAGAGAGTCAGTGAAAGCAGCGACCAAATTGGGAATGGAATCAGACAAATGAATATCACTGTCAATAAAATGAAAAGCGTAGAAAAGTTGTCGAATCAATGCTCTATTTAAATTGACCCCTCTTTCAGCGGTACGGGATTCAAGCCAATCGATTGTTTCGGTTAAGTGCATGGGTGGAAAATAATACTGTTCGGGCCATTGAGTATAGGAAAGTGTAAACTTTCTTTGACTATGGAGAAGCAAAATGGTCTGAATTTTTTCCTGCTTAAGAAAGGAAAAAAAATCATTAACGATAGGGAGGATTTTAGGGTTATCTTTCTTTGAAGCGGTTTTCAAGGAGCAACCTTCATCCATTCTTGTCATAGCATTATCAACTTTTGTTGAAAAGATGGTGTCTAGTTTGCATACTGTGCCGGCTCCTTCGGTGGTTTTCTCAAGAGCATTGGTAATCTTTTTCATGACACTCGATGGGGAGGGGGGCACCCCAACCTCTTCTACAGAAGTCTCTGCCTCATCAGTTGGAAATAAGGCTTTGATAAAAGGTTCGCTATTTTCTACCATCAAAATAGGGCGAGCAGCTTGATGAATTTCTTCTTTTAAAAATTTTTCCAAAAGAAATCTCATGGTTCTAATCGAGTTTTCCTCCCGGATGATTTTTTTAAGGTCACAATAACAAAAAGACCAATCACCTTTTACGTTGGTAACCACATTCTTTAACCACTCCGTCGATCCTGGGCGCTGAAGAACGGTCATTTTTTTTTGTTGCAAATGAAGTTGAAAGCCATCTAATTTCAGTGCCGTCGATGTCTGTGGAAGTTTAGTAAAAAACATTTTGGAGAAATTCTCTTCAATTCCCATTTCTCGATCTATGGCTGTAATCCAAGAGAGTATTTTTCTAGTTTTTATTTTCAAAAAGGCAGCCGCACTCGCCATCAACGCAGAGGGGGAGGCGAAAGAACAGTCTTTTATCATCGAATAATATTTATTTGCGGCACCAGGGAATACCTCTTGTTCATGAAGTTGCCCTCTAGCTGTGCCAACGACAATTTTTGAAAAAAGATTGAGAATCTTTTCTTCGTTTGATTCCTCCAAATTTACCTGACTTGACTCTGCCTGATCTGGCCCTGCTTGACCTGGCTTTGCCTGACTTGACTCTACCTGATCTGGCCCTGCTTGACCTGGCTTTGCCTGACTTGACTCTACCTGATCTGGCCCTGCTTGACCTGGCTTTGCCTGACTTGACTCTACCTGATCTGGCCCTGCTTGACCTGGCTTTGCCTGACTTGACTCTACCTGATCTGGCCCTGCTTGACCTGGCTTTGCCTGACTTGACTCTGCCTGATCTGACTCTGCTTGACCTGGCTTTGCCTGATCTGGCTCTGCTTGACCTGGCTTTGCCTGATCTGGCTCTGCTTGACCTGGCTTTGCCTGATCTGGCTCTGCTTGACCTGGCTTTGCCTGATCTGGCTCTGCTTGACCTGGCTTTGCCTGATCTGGCTCTAATTGACTTGATTGATTAGAAGAGGGGCTGATTGTTTTTTTAAAAAGGTGGCGTATAGTCTTGTCCTGTCTCGCTCTATTACGAATAAGGGAGAGAGTTTCATCGATAGTCATAGGACCGAGACGGAGAACGAGACTCCTTCGCCTCATTCCAGTCTCTTCCCCGTCATTAACCATTAAAGCTTCAAAAACTTGCTCAGAGGTTCCAACTCCGATTAATATGAGATTTTCAGAGTTGGCTTTAAAATCAAGAATAATTTTACACGTTGAGGCAGGAAGCTCGGGAAGTTCATCAATGAAAAGGATAATTTTACCATTGTTGACCACTTCTTTAAAAAGAGGTCTAATTGAATTTTTTTCGTAAAAGAGCGATTTGGCAACCGTTTCATTAAATGAATGGCCTGGCATTACCTGACGAATCTCTAAAGGGTAATGCTCTCTTTTTAATTTATGAAAAATTTGATGAACAAAAGTTGTCTTTCCGGTTCCAGAAGGGCCCACGATAAAAACGCTTTCTCTACGTTTTATCGAATCGATAGCTTTATCTACAAGGTTCTCGCGGCCGTAAAGTGGGTAACCTGGTTCCGATTTTTTTATCCATTCCTCTAAAGGAACCGTATACTTGCTTATTTGTGAGCCGCCAAACACACCGCTCAAATAGGATACCATGGGACTTCCCTAGTTTTTGCTCAGAACCAAACCTTGACAGGTTGATTATCATTCATTTTTATCTTTTATTTAAAGGAAAATTCATTCCATTAATACGCCAAAGTATACCGAAATGAGTTGAAAAATTGGTTTTGGAACCCGCCAAAGCCTCGGGGTTGGACGATCGCAACTAGCTCGTATTGAGAAAATACGAGCGACGTTGCGATAAGATCCAAACGCGAGGACTTTCGCGACGGTCCAAATCCAAGTTTTCAGCTTATTTCGGTATATACCGAAGTGAGCTGAAAACTTGATCAACTAAAGTTCTTAATAGTTGATGGTTCATTCGGTGTCATGCTATAGTCAGGGCTTCTTATATGAATAGTTTTAATTCAGAATTTTTTTTTTCTTTGGCCCAATTTTCTCATCGTGAGCTTTTTAAAGAAAAATCGTTTGTTTGGGACGCTCTTAAGGAGCTTGATTCTTATTTTGAGAAGCAAATTATTGGAAAAATCGAGGTTGAACTTTCAGCATCTGTCCATCTCATGAAAAAAGAACTGATCTCAATTGGTTTGGGGACCATCGTAGAACCGGGTGTTTATATTCAAGGACCCGCTATCATTGGACTGAACAACATCATTCGTCACGGAGCCTATATACGGGGCGGTGTCATCACTGGAGAAGGGTGTGTGATCGGTCATGGAACAGAAGTTAAACGTTCAATTTTTCTTAATCGGGCCCAGGCGGCTCACTTTAATTATGTGGGGGATTCTATTCTTGGCAATGATGTTAATCTGGGAGCAGGGGTAAAGACAGCCAATTTACGGCTTGATCGTCAAGAAGTTTTTATTTTTTATAGAGGTAAAAAAATTAAAACGGGGTTAAAAAAATTTGGCGTTATTATGGGGGATGGAGCGCAGATTGGCTGTAATTCTGTAACTAATCCGGGGGCTTTGATAGGAAGAGGGGTGTGTTGCCATCCTTGTGTTAGCATCAAGGGCTTTCTTTCTTCTCAATCCCTCTATACCGAAGAGAGTTGAAAACTTGGTTTTGGATGTCGCCAAAGCCTCGGGGTTGGACGATCGCAATTTGCCCGATTGAGCTGAAAAATTTGGATTTGGGCCATCGCGAAAGCCTTCGCGACGGTCCAAAAACAAGTTTTCAACTTTCTTCGGTATAAAAGTTGATCGATGTGAAAGCATGGTTAATGAAAAATCTTTCTTTTATTTTTATAAGGATAAGGTTGAGGATGAAATCACCAAGGGTATTGTTGATTTTGGGGAAAAAACAAAGTTGAGGGATGCTTGTGAATATGCCTTGAAAAGTGGTGGAAAAAGGTTTCGCCCTCTTCTTGTTTTATTGGTAGCTGAAGCATTAAATCATCAGTTAAACGTTATGGATGCCGCTATTGCAGTCGAGTTTTTTCATACGGCTTCTCTTATTGTCGATGATTTACCTTGCATGGATAATGAGAAAGAGAGGAGGTCTCGGCCCACATTACATAAGATTTATGGGGAATCGATTGCTTTGCTGGCTAGCTATGCCCTTGTTTGTGCTGCATTTGAAAAAATCCAAGCCAATACGATTACAATGAGAGGGGCGCCATCTCCATTTGGAGAAAGGGCAGATGCCACTGGTATTTTATCTTTAGGGTACCTTTCTCGTTATGCTGGCATTGCCGGTGCAACGGGAGGGCAATTTTACGATTTGTTTCCACCAACTTTAACCCTTGGTGCATTGAAAGAGGTAATTTATAAAAAGACCGTGATGCTTTTTGAGGCCTCCTTTGTGCTTGGGTGGCTTTTTGGGGGCGGAGAAGAGGAAGGGCTCGAAAAAATTAGGAAAGGAGCTTGTCATTTTGGGATGGCTTTTCAAATTGCAGATGATTTGAAGGACATTACCCAGGACGAAGACAATAAGAGAGGGGTCAACCTAGCTAAATTTCTTGGCAAAGAAAAAGCAACGACTCTTTTTAAAGAAGAGCTTAACAAGTTTAGAAAAATATTAACGGCATTGGGAATAGAGACGGTTTCTTTCAAGAGATTAGCGGCTAAACTTTATTGGAGCGTAGCGGATTCGAACCGTTGACCTCAACAATGCCATCGTTGCGCTCTACCAGCTGAGCTAACGCCCCATAAAAGGGAAACATTATGGACTTTGTTCTTTTTTTAACAAGAAAAAATATTGTCATATGAGATGAGTCATACCTTTTTTAGTCATGTTATAACGGCACAACCAGACCCAACTTTTAAGTTAAAGAAGCTGTTTGATGCTGACAAGAGATTAGAAAAAGTTGATTTAAGTATCGGTCTTTATAAAAATGATCGACTCGTTACGCCCATTATGAATTCTGTTAAAATAGCAGAGGCTTTTTTACTAGAAGTTGAAAAAACAAAGGAATACCTTCCGATAGAGGGGGATACTCGTTTTATTGAAAAAATTGGGAAATTAACCTTTGGAGAGGCGGTGTGGCACAGTGAAAAGAACCGAATTTGTGGCATTCAGACGGTAGGGGCTACCGGTGCCCTTAAAGTAGGGGGGGAATTTTTTAAAAAAGAAGTCGGAAAATTCGTTACTCTCTCAGCTCCAACGTGGATTAATCATCATAACATCTTTGTAGGCTGTGAGATGCACGTCAGTTCCTACCCTTATTATGATTTAAGCAGACGAGGTTTAGAATTTGAGAAAAGTTATCAATTTTTTGAACGACTTCCTGAAGGTGTTATTGTTATCTTTCAGTCTTGCTGCCATAACCCGACGGGGTTTAGTTGGAAACTGGAAGAGTGGAAGCAGATTCAGTTACTTTTTCAAGCTAAGAGACTCATTCCGTTTTTTGACTTTGCTTATCAAGGATTTGGAAGAGGTCTTAATGATGATGCAGAAGTGATTCGGCTATGGGCTAAAACAGGGATGGAGATGGCCGTGGCATCTTCGCAGGCTAAAAATTTTGGCCTTTATTCGGAGCGTCCTGGGGTTCTTTTTATTTTGACAACTTCCGAAAAGATAGCGAAAGCGGTGCTCAGCAAGGTAAAGGTGATCAGTCGAGGATTATATTCTACGCCTCCTTCTCACGGAGCGGCGATTGTCTCTCACATTTTATCGACACCTCTCCTTCAACAACAGTGGGAAGAGGAATTAAATGGGATGCGTGACCGGACAAAGAGGTTGCGATATCAATTTATTGAACAATTAACGACTCAAAATAAAGCCGATTTTTCTTTTTTACAGGGGGGGGAGGGAATGTTTTTGCTTACGGGCCTTAAAACAAGTCAAGTTGAGAAACTTCGGAGTCAGTTTGCCATTTACATGACCGACGACGGTCGTATTAACATTGCTGGTTTTTCGGATGCAAACATTCCTTATGTTGTTGAATCTTTCTTTAAGGTCATGATCGGATGAAGAGATTCACTCTCATAGGGTTGGTATTGTTCGTTTTGTGTCAGCTGAGCTTACCAAAGAATTTTACCCATCGCCTCCATTCTATTGTGATAGCCTCTTTTTCTTTACCATGGGAAGGGTTATCCCGGTTTAAGGGCCGTTTATTTGAAGGCCCTTCTTATAAGAAAAAAATTGAAAAATTAGAAATAGAAAACTATCAGTTGCGTAGCCAAGCAGAAGTGCTTAAAGCCTATCTTGGTTTACAGGAGTATATCGATCAAAAAGAGGAAGAGGTAAAGCAACCGATGACCGCTTATGGTAAAAGAAGGCAGAGAGAGATTTTTAAATTGATGAACCTTTATACAGAGGCTTCGGTTGGGAGGGTCATCTTTCGGGAGCCCTCTTGTTGGGCAAATTCTTTTTGGATTGATCTTGGGAAGGAAAGCAACCTGTTGGGCGATAGGGGCGTTGTAGCCAAAAATAGTCCTGTCGTTTTAGGAAATTCTTTAGTGGGACTTGTTGAATATGTCGATACGCATCGATCTCGTGTTAGGCTAATCACAGACCCAACGGTTGTTCCATCGGTTCGCGCGATAAGAGGGGGGGAGGAGGAGCGGATTACCTCGCTTCAGATAAAACAACTTTTACGCTCGCTTGAAAATTTGGATCAAAAAAAACACCAGGAGAGCCTCAGATCAATTCTTTTACAATTTGATCAGGAGTTGACGGTTGATCAAGAGAGTTTTTATTTAGCAAAGGGGGAATTACAGGGGGTTCGATCCGCTAAAGGGCGTAATAAATCGATTGTTTTGGAGGGGTATGGTTTCAATTATGATTTTGGGGATGAGGAGGGGGAGGCCCGAGACCTCCGATCGGGAAGAAAAGTTGATGAGGGCCCCGACTGTGAAAAGATCGCTTTAGTTAAGCCAGGAGATATTCTTGTTACAACCGGAATGGACGGTGTTTTTCCGATGGGGTTAGGTGTGGCCCGGGTTGTCCGGGTAGCGCCGTTAAAAGAAGGGGCTTCATCGTATGAGTTAGAGGCCACACCCCTTGCTGAAAATCTCAATGAGATTTTTTTTGTTACCGTTCTCCCCCCTATCGCAGAAAAATGAAGATAGCCGTTTTTAGCTGTGCTGGATTGGGAGATGCATTGATTACACTCATTCTCTCTCATAATTTATCGATGTGCCAACATCGTGTCACAACATTTCATCCCTTCATTCATCAACTTCAAGCGTGGTTCCCTTATTCCTCTTTTGCTTCCTTTCCTCCTGACTTTGATGAATTTGATCAATTTTTTATTTTTTATGAAAAAAGCCCATGGATGGAAGAGGTATTACAAAATTGTTTGACTCATTATAGGGATAGGACAACCGTTCTTAATCCTATTGCGACGCCTCATCATGATTATCCTTATTGGGAAAATGGGCGATTTAATGGAATGATCCCGTTTGCCGATAACCTTGTCTTATTTTGCCGTAATATTTTGGGAATTAAAAAGGCTTCTAAAAACAATGGGATCGTTATTCCGGAGGGAGTTATCCACCGTCGGTATCCAAGAAGGGTTGTTATTCACCCAACAAGTTCAAGAAAAGGGAAAAATTGGCCTGCAGTTAAATTTTTTAAGCTAGCGAGAAAATTGAGCGAGAGGGGGTTTGACCCTATTTTTGTCGTTTCTCCAGCGGAAAGAGGTGATTGGCCCACGGCCCCTCTTTTTTCAAACCTTGATGCCACGGCTCGTTTCATAGCCGAGTCTTCATATATGATTGGAAACTGTTCGGGGATAGGGCATCTTGCCTCCTGCTTGGGAATCCCAACACTATCAATTTTTAGAAATAAACGGTCGGCTCACTTCTGGAGACCTGCCTTTGGAATAGGAGAAATCTGCTTTCCAAGAGGATGGATTCCCAATTTAAAGGGTTTGAGATGGAGAGATAAATATTGGTATTGGGAAATTTCAACACGTTGTCTTATTAGAACTTTTGATAAGTTTTCCGTATTTTGCGACAATGCTCCTCCGAATTTTTTCCCTAAAAAAATAGATGTCATACGTTAAACCAAGGGAGGTTTCATAATTTTTCTCAACGATACCTGTACCAAAATCTCGGTGATAGACAGTCTCTCCAACCAAAAAATCAGAGGCTTCTTCGTCTTGACCTAATGAAGGATTTAAGTGTTCGAGGTACTCGGGGGCAATTTCATTTAGAAATCGACTCGGATTCATACCCCTTCCTTGACCCCATAAAAATCGAAAATTAGCCCTTGTGAGATAAAGATATTGTTTAGCTCTTGTCATTCCCACATAAAAAAGGCGCCTCTCCTCTTCGATCGAAGCGGTTTCTTCTTTTTCTTCCCCTTTTCCCTGATAAAGCGGAGAAAGCCCTTCCTCCATCCCAACAATGAAGACAACAGAAAACTCAAGTCCTTTTCCATTATGAAGGGTCATCAACCGAACACTCTCCATCCCCTCTTTTTTTTCTTCCATATGAGTTTTTAAAATAAGTTCCTCAAGAAAATCTGATAACACCTTACCTTCGTTTTCCTCCTCCCATTCTGATGCTTTTGAGATCAGTTCCATAATATTTCCCCTCCTCTCCTCAAACGATTCAGGATCTTCTTTAAGATAATCGACATAGCGAAGACGGCTAATTGATTCGGAGACGACGGTTTGCAAAGGGAGTCGTTGCCTGACCATTTCCCTCAGAGCCAAGACAAGAGTTACATATTCTTTTAGTCCAGCCCTTTGCTTAAACGTCAGTTTTGTCTCAATTTTTCCTTCAGTAATGGCTAGGCAGTAATCAAAAATCGATAAGGAGGCGTTGTTTGCTTCTGATTGAAGTTTCGCAATGGTTGTATCACCAAAACCCCGTTTAGGGATATTAAGAGTACGAGCAAAGGCGATGAAATCGGCCCCCCCTATAACGATCCGTAATAAGGAAAGAATATCTTTGATCTCTCGTCTCTGATAAAACGATACGCCTCCTACAATTAAATAATGAAGTCGGTGCTTGAGAAGAAGGTCTTCAAAAATACGAGATTGAAAATTGGTTCGATAAAAAATGACGCACTCATCAAGAGAGAATTGGTCGCGATGGGAAATTAATTTTTTAACAACAAATTCAGCCTCTTCTCGGTCGTTTTCAGCTCTATAGAGAGCGATCTTCTCACCAGGTCCTAAAGTGCTCCATAGGTTTTTTTCATAACGAGAAAGGTTGTGTTGAATGAGTGTGTTTGCCGCATTTAAAATTGTGGAACAACTCCGATAATTTTGATCGAGAGTGATGATTTTGGCTCCGGGAAAATCTTGTTCGAAGTGTAGGATATTTCTAATTTTCGCCCCTCTCCATGAGTAGATCGATTGATCCGGATCTCCTACAGCAAAGACGTTATGATGATCGGCTGCTAATAGTTTAATGAGAAGATGTTGAGCGACATTGGTATCTTGATATTCATCGATAAGAATGAATGACCATCTTTTTTGATATAAGGCAAGAAGAGGGGGGAATTCATGAAACAATTTAATGGGTAGATAGAGAAGGTCATCGAAGTCGACAGCCTCATAAGTTTTTAGTTTTTTCTGATAAAGATCGTAGACCGAACCGAGCAAAGGGTCTCTTTCGATGATTGATTCAGGAGAAAGAAAATTATTTTTTGCCATGGAAATTTTTATTTTCATACTCCTAATCACTTCCTTGCTGCTTTTCAAATCTAAAGCGAGGATGGTTTCTTTGATTAATTTTTCACTTTCATCTTGATCGTAGATAACAAAGTTATTTGGGTATAGATAGGAAATCGATTCTTTTAAAATGCGAGCTCCTAAGCTGTGAAAAGTAGAGGTTAAGACATCAGAGGAGCACATTTTTTGTACACGATAGCGCATCTCATCGGAGGCCTTATTTGTAAAAGTCATCGCTAAAATTTCATTTGATGGGATTCCAAGGCTAAGAAGATAGGCAATTCTAAACGTAACTACCCGCGTTTTTCCTGAGCCCGCTCCTGCAATGACCAGCATAGGACCATTGAGATGATGAACGGCATTTTTTTGATCGCAATTGAGTTCTTCCATCCCTCCGATTTTACCCATTTTCTGAATTTTTACTTGAATGGTATTCGTTCTCTTTTATAAGATTTTTCCGGAAGAGGAGTAGGGAGGGATGTCGTGGCACGAGAAATTCGGGTATTGCCCGTATTTCTCAATACGAGCGACGTTGCGGTAAGATCCAACCGGGAAAGCTGTCCCGACGGCCCAAATTCCAATTTTTCAATTCACTTCGGTATAAAGTGGTATTTTCCCGATCGATAATGGTTTTTTTCAAAAAATATCGGATTCTTATTTCGGGTATCATTTTATTTTCTGTGTGGGGTGGTATCCGATTTTTCTCAGCTGATAAAAAATTGCAGCACAATAGATTGGTGGTTGGTTTACAAAGTGGGTATCCACCTTTTGAATTTGTCGACGCCAATGGAAAAATTGTTGGTTTTGATGTTGATATAGCCAGACATATTGCTGAAAAATTAGGGAAGAAGCTTATCATTAACGATATCGAATTTGAGGGGGAGATTCTGTCGCTTAAACAGGGGAAAATTGATTTGATCATTAGTGGTATGAGGATTACCCCTAGTAGGCTCAGGGAAATTTTAATGGTTCCTTACTATGGAGAGGCAGTCACTTCATTCATGCTTCTTTTTTGGAAAGAGATCCCACCTGGTATTGATGCGATTGAAGATATCGAAAAGCTTCCCATACCCGTGATCAGTGTTGAGAGTGGCACGGTTGCAGAAACCTATTTACAACGGTTTCAAGGGATTCAGGTTCACTCTTTTCAGGGTGTGCTGGCTCCGTTGATGGATGTCAAATACGGAAAGGCTGCCGCAGAGTTAGTCGAGTCCGATATTGGAGAATACCTCAAAAAAAAACATCCGGAGATCAAGACGGTAACGATCCCTCTCTCAGAGGAGGGGATGATTTTAGGTTTTGGGATAGGGGTAAAGAAAGGGAATCAAGAACTTTTTCAACAGGTTGAGCACATTATTCAAGAACTTAAGCGTTCAGGAGAGATGAAACAAATTGAGGATAGGTGGTTTAAATGAAAGAAGGCTCCCTCCTCATTAAGTCGATGCCGTTTTTGTTTCAGGGTGCTTTAACAACTCTCCAAATATCTCTTATTTCAATAGCCATAGGTTTTTGTGGAGGTGTTTTTATTGGGGCATTGAATTGCCACAGAATGAGAAATAAATTTTTGGCCCCAATTTTTAATGGCTTTGTGTGGACAATAAGGGGGACCCCCTTGTTTGTGCAAATTTTGATTGTTTATTATGCTTTACCCGAAATAACAGGGGTATCGCTGTCGCCCTTTATGGCTGGAGTGATGGCTCTCGGTATCAACTCAATGGCCTATGTCTCAGAAATTGTAAGAGGGGGGATTAATGCTATTTCCGGGGGACAATGGGATGCTGCCTATGTTATTGGGCTTAAATCTTGGCAAACATTGAGGGGAATTATTTTGCCACAGGTGTTACGAAATACCCTTCCAAGTTTGACCAATGAGTCGACCGCTTTGATTAAAGAGACGAGCATTCTTATGGTCATTGGTGTGGCTGAGCTGACAAAAGCTAGTAAAGATATTGTAACTCGTGAACTTGACCCGATGACAATTTATCTAGGTGCAGCCTTCCTTTATCTTGTGATGACAAGTGCCGTTTCAATGTTGGTTCATTATTCACAAAAAAGATGGCGTCGATGATCTGCGGGAATGGTATTTCATGGAGTTACAAAAAAAAGGGTAGAGTTGTATTAAAATCGGTTTTTTTTAAGTTAAGAAGAAATCGGATTACCATCTTTATGGGGAAAAGTGGATCAGGTAAGACCACCCTTCTTAGGTGTATTGCTAACCTTCATTCTCATTACGAAGGCGTTATCACCTGTGATGGAAGGGATATGAGAGACCTTTCTCCTCTTGAAAGGGTTTCTACAGTAGGTTTTGTTTCGCAGCAGCTTCATCTATTTCCTCATCTCTCTGTTCTTGAGAATTGTACCTACGCGTTGAAGGCAATGGGAATGAAGAGAGAGGAGGCGGAAAAAAAGGCTATCGAGACCTTAAATTTATTAGGGATGAAATCGTTTATCAATGCTTTTCCACTACAACTTTCCGGGGGGCAGCAGCAACGTGTTGCCATTGCAAGGGCGTTGGTGCTGTCTCCTCAAGTTTTACTTATGGATGAACCGACATCGGCTTTAGATCCAGCAAATAAAAAAAGCTTGGAGTCCTTGCTTCTTGATTTGCATAAGGAGGGGATTACCCTTGTGATCTCAAGCCATGATATGCCGTTTATCAGAAAGATCATGGATATTGTCT
Organism: Parachlamydiales bacterium; assembly: GCA_963777025.1. GTDB lineage: Bacteria > Chlamydiota > Chlamydiia > Chlamydiales > Rhabdochlamydiaceae > PALSA-1444. Next base: position 85,664 of record CAVZOR010000006.1, on the reverse strand, counting down.
ACTTTATGGAAAAGGGGAGGGTTATCGAAGAATGGGATAAAAAAAACGAAGAACTCTCATCGAAAGAAAAGATTAAGAATTTTTTATCTCACATGTAAGGGGGTCTCCCATCGGGTCTTCCAGTCGAATGATATCGTCCTCGCCCGTATATTCACCGATTTGAACCTCGATGATCTCCAAGGGAAGTTTCCCCGGATTTTCAAGCTGATGGGGGGTCGATTTTGGAACGTAGAGGTTTTCATTCTCATGGCAAACTCTTTTTACTGAGTCAATCGTTACGGTTGCCGTCCCAGCGATGATGATCCAGTGTTCACTTCGATGATGATGCTGTTGTAAGCTTAATCGTTTTCCTGGGAGGACAGTAATTTTTTTTACCTTAAATCGATGGCCTTCTTCTAAAATCGTATATTTTCCCCAAGGGCGAACGGTTGTCAACGACCCCTCCGCCTCTCGGATCTTTTTTTTTTAAGTTCTTCCACAAGGGCTTTTACTTTTTGAGACTCCCCCCTTTTTCCAATGAAAAGAGCATCATCAGTTTCGATAAGAATGATCCCGTCAAGACCTATCGTGGAAATAAGTTTTTTTCCACCGTAAATTAAGCTGTTTGTCGTTTCGATATCGTGCACATTTCCCACCTTAACGTTGAAATTGACATCTTTCTCCATAAAGTCAAAAACGGTGTCCCATGATCCTAGATCAGACCAATTGAGAAAGAGGGGAAGAAGAACCAAGACGGGACTTCTTTCCATAAGAATAACATCTATCGATAAAGAGGGGAATGTTTCGTATTTTTGCTTAAGTTCTTTGTAAGAAAGGGTGGCCCCATTTTGAAGCTCTTCACAGTACTGCTCGACTTGAGAGAGAAAAGTTTTTGCATTAAAAGCGAAAATACCCGAGTTCCAAAAATAACGACCGTCATTTAAAAACGCTTCAGCCATCTTCAAAGGCGGTTTTTCAATAAATTGTCTTACCTTGTGGTGAGAGATGTTTTTATTTTTTAAATTTTTTTTATCTATTTTAAGATAACCGAATCCTGTTTCAGCTCGATCGGGCGGGATCCCAAAAGTAACAATCAGTTGTTGATCAACCAGTGAAGGAAGCAGAGGAAGAAGGTCGATAAAAGTTTTTTCGGGATCGATCCTATGATCAGAGGGTACCACTAAGATCGGCTCTTCAGGAGAAACTGCTTCAACATCTATTAAATACCTGACAGCAAAAAGAATAGCTGGTCCCGTATTTTTGCAAGACGGCTCGATCAAGATTCGACTTTTAAGAGCCGAATGAATAGTTTCCACCTGACTTAGGGTAACGTCAAAATATTCTGAGTTGGTTACAATGAGGATATCGAGAGGGGTTTTCTGTTTAAAAAAACGAAGTACCGTTTTTTGAAGCAACGAAGATTGACTGCCCAAACCACTTAAAAATTGCTTTGGGAACGAACCCCTTGAGAGAGGCCAAAGACGGGCGCCGCCCCCTCCTGCTAAAATAACGACTTTCATCTTATACCGAAGTGAACTGAAAAATCGCGATTTGGGTCACATTGAAACCCGGATTAACGGGGCCATTCTAAAAAAAAACGATGTCAATAACAAGAGAAATATTTTTTATCCACTTTTATCCATAAGTGAACTGAAAATTCACTTCGGTATATACCGAAATAAGCTGAAAACTTGGATTTGGACCGTCGCGAAAGTCCTCGCGGTTGGATCTTATCGCAACGTCGCTCGTATTGAGAAATACGGGCTAGTTGCGATCGTCCAAACCCGAGGCTTTGGCGGGGTCCAAATCCAAGTTTTCAACTCATTTCGGTATAGAGAGCCTAAAAAACAAAATTGTTTTCTGCACACGATTTTTTAAACAAAAGATAAGCTTTTTTTTCATCAACCGAAAGGAAGCTTTGTTTTATTTTTTTGGCAGTCAAAAAGAGGGTCGAGTTGATGGCCAATCCAGCCCGTGTCGTATCCTGTATCACGATTGAAAGAGTTTCAGTAGCGAACAAAAAAAGGATTCCCAAATTAGAGAAACTTATAATCCATTTCTCGAACCACCCTATCTGCGGTTCAAAAAATGGCCACCTTCTTCTGAGCATACCCTCCTCTTCAAAAGAAAATATCCTCAAAAAAATCGGCAGAACAACAAAAGGAATGATAGAAGAATGCAATGAACCAAGAAAGTGGAAGATTTTGAAGAGCAGAGGAAAAAAACTTTTCAAGGGGAGCATGATATAAATTACGTAAGCTTGAATAATCTTTATAGTAAAAAAACTGGCCGCGTGGGCAGAGGCGGAGCTTACGAAGTATAAAAAAATACAGGAGACAACCGCTGATATAAGGAGGGGGTTCACACCCTGATAAAAAACGGTGTAAACCTTTGATACCGCTTTCGAAGTTTCTTCTTTCAAAAAAATGGAGCAGCGAGAGGATAGTGTGGGATCCAATTGGCGCGCGGCTCTTAGAACTTGGTATGGATCATTGCGGAAGGCAGTTTCAAACCGTTTTCTTAACAAATAGTCGGACTTCCCTTCCATGTCAGAGAGGGGCTTCTCCATATCCAAGTCGCTATCCAAGTCGCTTGAGGTTGTGTGGGCCGCATCTAAAACGGTCTGTACATAGAAAAGAGGGGGCGAGGTGGGGGGAAGAGAGGGTGGGGAAGTTATAGGAATCATTATTCTAACTCGAAATCTATGTAAGAGCGATCAACAATACCGTTAAGAACAAGCTGTCGTAACGATTCCCGGTACGAAAGACCCTTTTTTTGAATAATTCCCAAATAATCAGCACCCCCTCCATGAGTCTCTCTTGTCTCGCTCTCTAACAGATCAAAAAATTCATATTTTCGTTCCCTTTCTACGACTCCCTCAATAACTTCCCTCACCGAAACCTCTTTTTTTATGATTCGATCGATAGTCTCGATATCAATACCAAGCTCCTTTTGTTGTAGAAGCCTTTGAAGATTTTTTCTATCGGTATTCAGAGCAAAAAGGTTTTGAATTTCAGGTAATAGCTCTTCTAAACGATTTTGATAAAACGATTGTCTCCATCCCGATTCAGTAGCCTCAAAGTATAATTTTTCCCTATATTTTTCTCGAAAATTTGGAGAATTTTTTACAAGCTCTTGAAGCGACGATAGAATAAAGCAAAGGTTGTATTGTTCACAGAATTTTTCTCCAATAGAAAAAATTTTTTCTTTAAAATTAGGGCTATAAAAAGGAGGGTCAATTCCAAGTCGGTCAACGATTTGGATCGTTTCTATCGAATCAACCATCTCTTCCCCACCCGAAAAGCCAAAAAGAGGGCCAAGGAGCTGAATAACAACCGCTCTAATATGAGTAGACTTTTCCTGTGAAACGATTTTTTCTAAAAGGCTCTCTCTTTTCTTTTGAAGTAAATTGATTAGATCTTCCCTGATCGACGTTTCCACTCCCACGGGATCCTCTCCTTTAGGGGCGAACGGAGCCGACATTCCGTAAATTTCATGAAATTTTTGTTGGATCTCCATAAATCGGCGCGCAGCACAAAAAAAACTTGCCTCGGATAGGTCAAGAACGAACCGATCTCGATTGTTGCACAAATCATCATACTCCTTTTTTTCTTCTTCACTTGGATCCGGTATCGCTAAATAAGCCGCTTCCTTGTTTAAAAAGGAATAGATACAGCAGCGAAGACAGTTTTCTTGATAATAATAATATGACTCTAACTTTTCTGGCTCTTTTGGAGAGGCTATGTAGAGGGTTCTATTGATGATCTGCTCGATCATCTCTTGCAAGCTTTTCCTAAGATCTTCAGGGGGAACCTTTTTTTCTTGTATATACTTATAAGGGGAATATCCTGGAAAAAAGCGAGCCTCCCTTCTATTCGTTAAATTAATTTTATCGAACCATTCGGTAAGGGAAGTGATCGTGACCGATTCTGGAATATCAATTTTTTCAACAGAAGAAGCGGTAAGATGATCTAGATTAAGGGATCGATCCATTTTACTTATAAAATAATTATTAAAATAATTGCTTTCTTTTTCCCCTGTAGTGAGACTGCTGATCACAGTACCAATGAAGTAGGGAAACAGCATTAAAATTTCATAAGCAACAAAATATAAGTTTTTAAAAAGAAACGCCCCGCTCTCTAGAACAAAAAGGAACCAAGCAAATTTGACAGACTCGATGATCCTTTCATGGGGAAGGAAGTGTCCTGGCAAAGCTGAAAAACGACGAGCTGTCTTTTGAGCAGCCTCACCGATAGCGTTTAAAAAAAGAGAGATAAACGTTGGATCAGGGGATGATTGAGAAAGGGGGAACCCTTTCTTTGAGTCACTGGGCTTTGGATTACTGGGAGAAAGGGTAACCTCGTATCGATATTCGGGGGTATGAATGAAAACAATATTCATAAGTAATTGAGCAAGAGATCCAGTGTTCCTGGAGAGTCTTGTTGTAACCTTGAAAGAGAACCAGAACCATAAGTTTTCCCCAACCCTTTCGACCAGAAATGGAGAAGATCTTGCTTAAGGAGATAACCTTGTAATCTTCTTATTGGAAGGTGTTTTGCTACTGTCAGAAGATTATGAGCCTCTGTTTCATCGAATACACCCTTCTTCTCGTTATCGATCATCCTTTTTAAAATTTTCAGATCCTCATGCCACCTATGCTTACCCTTGGGGTCCCGTGCAGCGTCTAAAGAGGCAGTTCTACCATAATCAGCTCTCAACTCTTCTTCGTCGATCATTTTTTCGAGTTTTTTTCTGCTAGCCAAAAACCTATCATAAAGGTCAATGGGATCAATGCAAGCGGGAAAACCATCGAAATAAAAAACGGTTTTATTTTTTTCTACAAAACAAGCAGCGATGAGAAGGTAATAATGCTCCTCAATGAAGTTAATTTTCCTGTGGAGGTTAAGAACGAGAAGATCTTGGAGCGTAACTAAACCACGAGAAGGTAGGTTTTCTATTTGAATTGACAAACATTCTGATGCCTCTTTTTCAGAAGTAATTCCAAGATACTCAAGATAGTCTGAAACAGTTTCAAGGGGGGTCTCCTCTAAACCAAAAGAATCGAACCTCAAATCGGGCGTTAAAACTTTTATACGATCGATCAATAAATCAAAAAATGACACCGTCTTCTTTTTAAGATCGATCAAAAAAAGAATGAGCTCCTCGTCCGTAAGACCTCCTTTATGATGGGGTTTCAAAGCAAAGAAGGCCTCTTTTAGTTCCGATGCCCCATTGATATCTTCGTAATTGACGACCACCTTTTCTAAATAATCTTGAGCGAAAGGAACAAACTGGCTGTAAAAATGTCTTTGGGCATTAATGAAAGCGAGACCTTTATTACCCCCAACTTGAAAAAAAACGATTTGCTTATCAAGCTGTTCTAAAAAAACATTCTTAATCTCTTTAATTCTTCCAATAGGTTTTTCAATATTTGTTTGAATTAGTTCTTCAATATGTTGTTGAGACGGTCCTGTTAATAACTCTTTTCCGCTTACCGGAGCCGTTCTGTCTGCTGGGGCTGTTCTGTTTGCTGGAACTATTTTAGCAGAAAAGAAAAAAGACCGAATAGCCAGCTCAACACAACACACCAAATAATTAATGACAGGGAAAGATTCGAGAAGAGCTATAGAAAGAGACGCTCCTATTACGGAGATATCAGCTCCTTTCCAAGAATTTTCATTATAGCATTTTTTAGCCCGCGCTACAGCGGTATCCAGATGAGAAAAAGCCATCTCAAAAGGCCATCGGATAACTTGGGCTACACTACAGCTAGGATAAATCATAATTCAAACTATTTTTCATCTATTTTAAACTATTTTTAGTCCGTAGTCAAACAAAAAACAAAAAACAATGAAAACGGAAGCATAAAATTAAAATAATCTATTTATTTTTATTAAAAACCCTCTTCTCTTTGTGAGGAAAAAATTTGACTCAAAAAATTTCTTTTGATTACGCAATTTGATATTAATTTTTTAACCAAGATTAGGGCAGAACCTTCCCAAATCCGAATTTTTCAGCCCACTTCGGTATATACCGAAATGAGCTGAAAATTTGGTTTTGGACCGTCGCGAAAGTCCTCGCGATTGGATCTTATCGCAACGTCGCTCGTATTGAGAATACGGGCTAGTTGCGATCGTCCAACCCCGAGTCTTTGGCGAGTTCCAAAACCAAATTTTCAGCTCATTTCGGTATAAAGTTACTTTAAACGGCTTTAAAATTATGAATTTACCGTTGAAAACAATCGCAACTTTTTACGAAATTATCGGGGATGTTTTAATCATTCTTGAAACAAGATGAATAAACTGCAAAAAAATATTGAAAATCGAGGAAAAAATCCCTAATATCTCGGGATATTCAAAATTTCAAGCCAAGGATAGAGGGGAGTTTTCATGTCGGATCAAGATGATTGGAACAATCATTTTGTTGTTACAAAGCAGTTGGCATTAAAGGAACTGAAGGCAACACTGGTCGAGTGTTATCATGAGCCAACTGGGGCTCGAGTGATGCATATTGAGAACGATGATCTAGAAAATCTTTTTTGCCTCTCATTTGAAACCCTTCCATCCGACTCAAGTGGCGTTGCTCATGTTTTGGAACACGTGGTGCTCTGTGGTTCTGAAAAATTTCCTGTAAAAGACCCATTTTTTTTGATGACGCGAAGAAGCCTTAATACGTTTATGAATGCCCTTACAGGAGCTGACTTTACCTGCTATCCAGCAGCAAGTCAGGTGGAAAAAGATTTTTATAACCTGTTAGAAGTCTATCTGGATGCCGTTTTTTATCCGCAACTGAAGAGAGAGAGCTTTCTTCAAGAAGGGTGCCGTTTAACCTTTACAGAGCCAGGTAATATCAGAAGTCGTCTTGAGTGGAAGGGAGTCGTCTATAATGAGATGAAGGGGGCTCTCTCTTCTCCTGATACCCATCTGTGGTATACGATGATGAGAGCCCTTCTTCCTGATCTTACCTATGCTCATATTGCGGGGGGAAGTCCTAAGGAAATTCCGTTGTTAACCTATGAAGAGATGATCAAATTCTACAAGCTTTATTACCACCCTTCTCGGTGTTTGTTTTTTTTCTACGGAAATCTTCCTTTAAAAAATCATCTCGATTTTATTGAAAAAAAAATTTTAAGGGGGGCTGTAAAGCTTCCCCCGCTCCCTCGTTCAATGACTCAAAAAAGATTTACGTCCTCTGTAAAGCGAGAAGAGTTCTATCCCCTTGCTTTGCTGAAGAAGGGGGAGCGGGTTCAGGATAAATCGATGCTTGCTCTGGGTTGGCTTACGGTGCCGATTCAAGAGCAAGAGAGGGTCTTGGCAATAACGTTGCTGAATATGATTCTTATGGAAACCGATGCCTCGCTTCTAAAGCTCCCTCTTCTTCGGTCAGGGCTTTGTCATTCGGCCGAAGGGTATCTCGATACAGAGATGTCCGAAATACCGTATTTGATTGTCTTTAAAGGGTGTTCTCCAAAAAACTTAGATTCACTGGAGGCTCTTCTTTTCAGCTCGCTTCAAGAGATTGTCAAAACAGGGGTTCCCTCTTCTTTGATCGAAGCGGCGTTGCACCAGCTCGAGCTTTCTCGTCTGGAGATTTCAGGAGATCGGGCTCCTTTTGGGCTTACCCTTTTTATGCGCGCCGCCTTGGCAAAACAACATGGCTCTCCTCCTGAAAACGGCCTCATTATTTATACGTTATTTGAAACCCTTCGAGAGCAGTTAAAAGATCACTCCTATTTTACAAAACTCATTCAGACTTATCTTATCGATAACCCTCACCGAGTCCGTCTTGATTTTCATCCTGATCGTAACCGAGCACAGCGTGAGGCGAAAGAGGAGATGAAAAATTTAGATAGCCTATCAAAATCTCTTTCCATAGAGGAAAAAGAGAGGATAGCGAGGGAATCTCGACAATTAGCCGATTATCAAAAAAAAATTGAAAATCAAACTTTCGATTGTTTACCAAAAATCATGTCTCACGAGATTCCGATACTGGCAACCGATTTTTTGCTTCAGCAAAGCGATAATATTTTTTTTCATTCGACTTTTACAAATCATCTTGTTTATGTCGATCTGGTCTTTGACTTACCGGATATAGCGGAGGAGGACCTTCCCTACGCTCGACTGCTAACAATGCTTTTACCAGAGCTGGGTGTTGGGGATAAAAGTTATATAGAAACGCTTGATTATCTTCAGTCTCATTTAGGGGTTCTCTCTATGGAACTCTCTCTTCATGTCCAGGTAGAATCGCCCCTTAAAATGAGACCGGCCATTACCGTTCATGCTAAAGCTTTGGAGAGGAACGTTCCTATTCTTTTTTCTTTCTTAAAAGAATGGCTTCTCAAGGTTCGTTTTGATGAAACAAAGCGAATTCAAGAGTTGATTTTAAAAATTTACACGATATTGCAACATCGATTTCAAAAAAACAGCCTAAAATATGCTGCTCAGCTTGCTTTGAGTGGTTTTTCATTGTCCGAAAAAATTTCGGAGGCTTGGGGAGGGCTCTCTTATTTCAAAACAATTGAAAAAATTTTTCCACTCGCTTCTGGAAGGAATCCAAAAAAATTTCATCAGTTAATGAAAAGATTAGAAAGTTTAAAAGCCTCTTTGCTTTCGCTTCACAACCCTCATCTGATTATGAGTTGTGATGAAGCAAGCTACTTGACCTGTCAAAGGGAAGATTTTTTTGGTCTTTTAGATTTACCCAAAGGGTCATTTAAACCTTGGATAGGGGAATATTCTCTTAAAGAGGTTGCCTCACAGGGAAAAATTATTGCCTCTCCTGTCGCCTTTTCTTGTGAAGCTTTTAAAGTGGCTCCCTTTCTTCACCCTCACTCTTCCGCTATAACGCTTGCAACCTATATTTTAGACCACAAGGTATTGTTTCCTAAAATTCGTGAACAAGGGGGTGCCTACGGATGTGGAGCTACCTATAACTCAACAACCGGGAATTTTGTTCTTCACGCTTCTCAAGACCCTAATATTGCCTCGACATTAAAAACTTTTAATGAAGCCATTACATTAATTGCGGAAAAGGGGGTTGATGAATCTGATGTCGAGTCGGCTAAGCTAGAAGCAATCCAGTATTTGGACTCCCCCGTCGATCCGGGGAGCCGGGGAAAAGTATCGTATAATCGGTATCGAAGTGGCAGAGATCTTCGTCAAAGACAGCGTCATCGAGATCAGTTATTAGCTCTTACCCAACAGGATATAAAATTGGCAGTCGAAAAAGAGCTCCTCCCCAAGATAAACAGGGGAACCACGGTTGTCTTTGCGAGTAAACAGCTATTAGAAAAAGAGAACAAAAAACTAGAAAATCCTTTACCCATTACATTCACTTAGGATAACCTGCTTTCTCTAGAGTTTTGGGGCGTATAGCTCAGTTGGTAGAGCGCCTGTCTTACACACAGGTGGTCATAGGTTCGAGTCCTGTTGCGCCCAACTTCTAGTATTAACTCTTGTGCGGGAGTAGTTCAATTGGTTAGAGCACCGCCCTGTCACGGCGGAAGTTGCGGGTTCGAGCCCCGTCTCCCGCGCACTTACTGCCTTTAAAGACTATATAATACCCAACTTTTCAGCCCACTTCCGTATATCTTTATTAACCCTTGTTGTGCTAAAATTGATGCCAAAAAGTCGGAGAGGTATCCGTGGAGGAAGTTTTTTTTCAACCTGTTTACACTGATTTTTTGAATTTTTCAGGAAACCTGTTTTACAAGTGTTATGGAAAGTGTCGGAAGGGGGTTAATGAATCGGACATAAAGTATACAGGCAAAAGGATTGTCAATAATTGGGTTTTTAATCTGACGACATTGGCTGCTATCACGGCTATTTTCTGTCTATTCCTCACGGGGGCCTCGTTTTTTCTCATAAAAGGCGGGTTGGTTTTTGCTGCGTGGTATTTGATTCGATTTGCTGCTGAGTATGAGGAATCGGAAATTCTAAGCAAGGTTTCGAGAAACGGGTTTTTTAAGGAAAATAAAAATTTTGAAGTTGAGCTGGCCGTGACGATCAAAGAAGAAAAAAAATTTATAGGACATTTGTTTAAGCCTGTTCTAACTTTTTCGGCGCCCTGAGGGGAAAAAAGGTTCAACTTCCGTTTTTTCGGTTCACTTGAGCATATTAATTTCTGTTATGATAAGATTGCGGTCTCAAGCCAGGAGGAAAGTGATGAGCTCAGCAAGACCGGTTTCTTTTCAGTTTACTTATGAACAATATGATGATCTTTTGAAACGGGCAGAAAATGCCGTTAAGCCTTTTTATGATCGGTATGGTGATTTTTTGAATTGGGCGGGAAATGCCGTTTATAGACGTTTTCAAAAAGAAGGTGGGCTCTTCGAGACCGGGCAACTTTGGTTGAATAGAAAGGTTATTAATAACTGGATTTTTAATGGAGTAACGTTGGCCGTGGTTGTAACTGTTTTTTTTATGTTCCTCGCAGGGAGTTCATTTTTTTTGATAAAAAGCGGCTTGCTTTGTCTCCCTTGTTATTTCATTCGGTCTGCTTGTCGGTATCAGGAGAATTTTATAGGAGTATCTGTTGCAGGGGCTATCGGTTTTCTTAAAGAAAATAAGGCGTTTGCATTAAGTTTTTCGGTTACGTTTAAACAAGACACAAGATTTGAAATAGAGCTATTTAAGCCTCTCCTGACCTCTTAGGGGGGAAGGTCGAAAGTTTATGGAAATTCCGGGTACGGCTACTTATGCGGCCGTTTTTGGGTATTGGGTTGCTCACCATCTCAATCCGCCAACCGAGAAGAGTAAACATGACCTCAACGTTCTCATCTTTAATATAGCGACCCTTTTAGTTATCAATGCGGTCGCCCTGGTTTTCTTAGGTTTTTTGGTTGACTCACCACTACTCGTTGTGAATAGTGTTCTTGTCCTTTTGGCAACGTGTTGGTGTCGATTTCTTGCAGCGCAGCACGGTTTCGCCCACTTTCGTAATGTAGAAAAAACCGCTTTTGTCTTTCAACGATTTTCTCGCTAAGGTCTAACCTGGCGAGTCTTTCGCAATGCCCCAAATTCCAATTTTTCAGGTCTCTTCGGAAAACCCCACTAAATCGACTGAGGCTGGGGATTATTTGGATTTGTTTTTGGCTTCTCTGGAAGGGGAGCTTTGTTAAGATCTTCGGCAAGTTGAAGCCGTCTTTTTTTCTTATCAACGTCCCATGTTCCAAGGCGAATTTCCTGAACATCTTCTTGGTCAAGAGTTTCAAAAATCATCAACATAGAGGCCATCAGCTCGACCTTATCTGGATGAAGAGAGACGATTCCAAGGGCTTGTGCATAGGCCTGGTCCACAAATTTTCGAACTTGCTCATCAATATGTTGTGCTGTTTCATCAGAATAGGTTCTCTCGCTCATATGATTCATCCCTAGATAGAGACCACTCTCCGATTTTTCATCGTAAGCAACGGTTCCTAGCTCGCTCATTCCCCACTCACACACCATCCTTCGAGCTAGCCGTGTCGCTTGAGATAGATCCATCTGAGCACCGCTCGAGATGTCACCTACGAATTTTTCTTCGGCGGCACGCCCCCCCATTAAAACAGCGAGCTGATCGATAAGCTCTTTTTTCCAATAACTCAGACGGTTTTTCTTTGGCATAAAGTGGGTCGCTCCCAATGAAAGTCCTCTGGGAATAATGGTTACTTTATCTACCGGATCGGCGTATTTTACAAAAAGACCCACAATGGCATGGCCCGATTCATGATAGGCGGTTGTCCGTTTTTCGTTTTCATCAATTTCTAAGCTCCGGCGCTCTCTTCCATACCTGACTTTATCCGCAGCTTCACGGGCTTCTTGTGCCGTTACCGCAAAACGATTTCGACGCGCAGCAAGAAGGGCCGCTTCATTCAAAATATTGGCTAAATCAGCACCCGATGCGCCTGGTGTCATTTTGGCGATGTCCATTAAATCAACAGAGCCGTCCAGCTTGATCTTTCGGGCATGAACCTTGAGAATTTCAAAGCGCCCTTTGATGTCAGGAAGATCGATGATAATCCGCCTATCAAAGCGACCAGGTCTTAACAACGCTTTATCAAGAACATCAGGGCGGTTTGTTGCGGCAATGAGGATGATCCCTTCGGTAGGATCAAAACCGTCCATCTCTACGAGAAGCTGATTTAGGGTTTGCTCTCTTTCGTCGTGACCTCCTCCAATCCCTGCTCCGCGATGACGGCCGACAGCATCAATTTCATCCATAAAGATGATACAAGGAGCAAATTTGCGTGCTTCGTTAAACATATCCCGAATACGGCTAGCTCCTACACCAACGAACATCTCAACAAAGTCAGAACCTGAAATGAAAAAGAAGGGACGGTCAGCCTCTCCTGCTACTGCTTTTGCAATGAGGGTCTTTCCCGTTCCTGGGGCCCCAATACAAAGGACGCCCTTTGGGATCCGAGCTCCTAGAGCTGTAAACTTGCCTGGATCTTTTAAAAATTCAACGATCTCTTGAAGCTCTTCTTTAGCCTCATCACACCCAGCAACGTCTTTGAAAGAGATCTTGTTCCGATCCTTTGTCAATAATTTTGCTGGTGACTTTCCAAAATTCATTGCATTGCTTCCAACACCCTTCATTTGTCGGACAAAAATGAAGTAAAGAAGAAAACCTAAAAAGAGAAAAGGCAAAACAGTAAAAAGATAGCTAAGGTAATTCGGAGAAGGCTCTTCACTTTTAAAAGTTTTCTCAAGAACCAGGTTTCGGGGCTGGTCAGGTGCTTTAAAAACAGCTCTTTTATTGGTTTGAAAGGCATTCCATTCTTGTTTGGCTTGGGCAAACCAGTGATTAAATATTTCAGGATCTTGTTTTTCAAGGGTTCTTGTAGAGAGCTCTTGATTATTAAAAAACCAGATAACCTGAGCGACGGCTTGTCTAGTTTTATCAAGTTGTAGGTTGTTTTCCTCCGCATCGTCCGTTATTTGGTTATATTGATCGAGGTCATTCAGGTAATTCCGAACAGAACGGAGTTGGGTAAGTCGAGCATTACCTACGGTCGTATTAAGCTCTGCAACAATACTATTCAATTTTTTCAACGAAGTTTTGTATTTATCTATCTGCTGCTCAACCGTTTGTCCCCTTGCTCTTACCGATTCCTCCAACGAACGGAGCTCCTGCTTCATGGCTTCACTCCCTATTCCTAAAGCAGAGGAACGGAACCCTTGCAGGAGGGTGATTAAATCTTTTTCGAAGGAAAGGAGATTTTCAGAAGAGGGAGGAAACCTCTTTTCTAACTCTTTTAACGAAATAGTCGGTTTATCAGAAATTGTTTTAACAACGATGCTGTTTTCTTGATCAAGGGTGTTATAGAGGGGGTCAACAACCCAGTACCCTTGTGAAGGGATGGGTAAGCCGCTTAGGTGCAAAAACCAGTCAGTTGATTCAATTACACCCTTTTTAAGAGTAGCAATGTCGCCTTGTAAGGACTGTTGTTCTTCTTTAAGCTCGTTATGGCGGTTTAGAATTTCAAGATATTTATACCGGGCCGTTGCTTCATCGGAGAGACGATCTCGGAATTTTCCTGTGAAAGTAACAAGATTGTCATTTTGAGCAATCTTTCGACTTTCACTGGGTTGGATAAGGTCAAGATTAACCAAATGCTCCACTTGATAACTAAAGGCAACTTTTTTTGTTTGTTCTGTAGAGAGATTCTGAAATGTCAAAAAAATGAGTAGGCCAATGAGCAAAAAGGTGACAATCCCTCCAGGGAATCCTTTTTTTGGGTTTGGGCGTGATCTGTTGTCGTTATTCATAGTATTTTTTTCCGAGCTTTAACTTTAACAGTATAACTGTTTTGGCAAAGAAATAGCCAAACAATCTGAAAATTCCTATACCTCTAGATATTCTTTATCTTTCTTTATGGCAACACAATGTCGTCGTACCTCTATCCAGTAGTCTCGAAACCCTATTTTTTTAGGGGCCGAGCTCCCTTTTTCTATAAGATTATACAGGTTTTGTAAAGCAGAATGAGAGAGAACAACCCGGTTTTTCTTTGTAAATTTTCTTAAAAAGGCCTTAATTTCAACAGCTTCAAAAGGAATTTGAGAAGAGAGATCGACCCATATTTTATCGTCATCTTCTTGAACTAACGTTTCGATTTTTTTAATGCGGTGTTCAAGATAACGGGTTACCTCTTTCATAAGCGATCCAAAACGACATAAATTACTGCAAACTTTTTTCCCAAACTGTCGTTGAAGCTCTGGAAGTAGGGTTGTCCTCATTCTAGCTCTTAGATAACGGCTATCGAAGTTGCTTTTGTCCTCAAGGGGAATGAGATGACGTTGAGAAAGCCAGGCTATCAGTTCCCTCTTCTTGACGTCTAGTAGCGGCCTCCAAATCTTCATTTTTCTTATGTTTGAGATTGGTTCCATGCCCTCCTAAACAAAAAAGGCTGGCCCCTTCCAGAATTCTTTTCAAAATCGTTTCCGATTGATCATCCCCTTGATGTCCTAAGAACAGCCCCTGGCACTTAATGGCCTCATAAACTTCTTGAAAAAAAAGAAGCCTCTCCTCTCTAGCGGCGTTTTCTCGTCGATCAATACGGCTTGGTCGGTGGAGATAAAAAGGGATATCAAGTTGCTGGACGTACCTCTTTAGTTTCTCGGCTTCTTGATAACTTTCTTGACGCCAACCACTATCGACGTGAAGAACATGTAGGTCAAGGTTAAATAAAGAGCGACTTTCAATTAAAAGATGAAGAAGGGCAAGCGAGTCGGCCCCCCCTGAAAATCCGACTCCAATAGGAGCTCCGGCTTTCCAGTTAAGAGAAAGGAAATTATGCATTGACTTGAGAATGGGATCGGCCATAGATTAGCACTTCAAAATTGTGAAATAAAGTTTTTTTAACCACCTGCATCCCAAGACGCTTTGCTAAAAGAAGGCCTCTATGGTTATTAACATCAATAATCGATATTAGGAAATTAATTTTTAGCGTACTGAAAGCATAATCAGCAATGGCCGCAGCGGCCTCCACCGCTAAACCGTGGCCCCAGTAAACGGGCAAAAGGCGGTAGGCAAGCTCGACCTTTTCTTCACCCTCTATCTGACGGGTCAGTAATCCTGCGAGGCCGATAAATTTTTTCTCTTTTTTAAGAAAGATGGACCAAAGTCCATAGCCATAGGTTTTATAATGGCCAAGGATTCGATCTTTAAAGCTTTTTTGAGCTTGCTCCCGATTCAGGGGACCTTTTAAAGAATATCGCATAACTTCGGGATCCCCAACCAAGAGAAAAAAATCTTCGAAGCCGTCTTCGGTAAATTCTTTAATCTGCAAGCGTGGAGTTTCTAGATTCATTTTGCTATGATAACCCATTTATGATTAAAACTATACCGAAATGAGCTGAAAAATCGGGATTTATGCCTAAGATTTGGTGTTATTTACTACTTCGTTATTTAAAAATTTTTCTTCTCTCTATTTTTAGTTTTATCATTGCTCTTTTTGTAATGAGGCTTAAGGAAATAGCTGGCTTCGTCGCTCTTCATGCAGAAGGGCGATCTATTTTGCTTTTTAGCTTTTACCAACTTCCTTATCTTTTCCCGATAGCGACTTCCATCTCATCGGTCATTGCTGCGATGCTTCTCTTTCTTAATCATCATCGAGAATTGACCGCATTAAGGAGTTCTGGACTTTCGGCTTTTCAACTCCTTTTCCCTATACTGATGATGGGAATAATCGTTTCTCTTTTTAACTTTACCGTTGTGGCAGAAGTGGTTCCTTATTGTAAAAAACTTGCAAAAAAGCTCTATGTTCAAGCCACGTCGGATAACCCTTTCTATATTTTTAATCAAATTTTTGAAGGAAGAATTCCTCATGCTTATCTTGAGATGAAAAGTTTTAGAGAGGGTAAGGAAGCAAAAGAGGTGTTAGTTATCTTAGAGCACGGAGACCGCTTGGGATTAGTTACGGCCAAAAAGTTCTTTCTCGATGGGGATTTTTTAAAAGGCTCTGAAGTCTCTACAATTTTAACGCCTTGTTCTGAAAAAAAATCTGATATGGATCGCTTAGTTATTGAAAATCAACAGTTTGTATCATTAAAAAAAGAAATTTTAAATAATTTATTACAAAAAGAAAAGGAGAGGACAAAATTTAGTCACCTTTCTTTTAAGGCTCTTTTAAGAGAAAGTAAGGTGAGGGGAACTGTGTTTTCCAGTTATTTGGGCATAGAGGTTGCTCGTCGACTTTCTCTTTCTTTAGCGCCGTTTGTGCTTACCTTTTTAGGTGCGGCGGTGGGGATGGGGGGTGGAGAAAAAAGGGGAAGGGGGGTTTTATCCGTGACGTTGCTCATCATCCTTTACTTGGCTGCTTTTTTATGCGCAAAAAGTGTGAAATGTGGCCCAGAAATCAGTTGGGGCCTTTATTTTATCCCTTTTTTTCTGATTGTTCTCTTTTCTCTACACCGCCTTAGAAAGATATGAAACTGTGGTATCGATCTATTTTGAAAGAGCAAGTGAAATGTTTACTCTTTTTTCTTTTTATTTTTTTCATTCTTTATGCCTTGATCGAATACTCCTTGCATATGAACGATTTTTTCAAAAGTCGTCAACTTTATTTTAAAGAAGTCGTTTTTTACTACTTCGGTCAGTTTCTTAAGCGTCTTGATTTTTTGCTTCCTATGGCACTCCTTCTTTCGGTGATAAAGTGCCTGACGTCATTGAATAGAAGAAATGAGTGGTTAGTTTTGCAAACGGCAGGACTCTCTTCGAGGACCGCTCTTCGTCCCTTTTTTGTGGTTGCCCTTGCTTCTTCTTTTCTTCTCTATGGCAACTTTGAATATTTATTGCCCTACACCCTTAATTATTTCGATCACCTTTCGACGATGCGACTTCACCGTTCCCATTTTGATAAAAAAAGAAAGCAGATTCATTTCATTCAGCTGGAGGATGGGTCGAAAGTTTTTTATCAATCAGTTGACCTTCAAAAAAAAAGGTTTTTCGATGTTTTTTGGATCAAAAGTTTTGATGATGTTTGGAAGATGAAGTACCTCCTCATCGATTCAGTGAAGCCGATTGGCTTTTTTGTTGATCATTTTGAAAGAAACCGTTTGGGTTGCATTGAAAAGATGGCTTCATATGAGAGGGTTTTGATGAATGAAATTGGGTTTCGTGCTAACCTTTCCCTAAAGGTGGGCTTTGAGGCTTTACCTAAGCAACCTAAGCAGCATAGGGGAATATCGGAACTTTATGGGTCTCTCAATCGGTTTGCCGTTCATGAAAGAAGAAAAATTTTTGTGACCATTCTTTTAAAAATGACGACACCCCTGATCCCCCCCCTTTTAGTGGTAGCTTTATCCCCATTTTGTTTAGTTTATGATCATCAAAGGCGAGTTTTTTTCATCTATGGGTTGGGATTATTTTCACTTTTTGCACTTTATTCTTTGTTTGATTCAGTGTTCTTTTTTGGAGAGGGAGAAATCACCATCCCTGCTTTGGGTATGTTTGCTTCTTTTATCGGTATAACCCTGTTTTTTACGCGAAGGTTTTTTTTAAAAATTTTATGAATATACGATCGCTTCTTTGCGCTCATCTGATTATCATTTCGGTTTTATGGATGGTTTCATATCCCCCAGCCTATACCCTTATTGAGTGGGTCGATAGGGAGGGGTTTATTTTTCTGAATAACTCCCTTAAGTGGCATCCATGGCTTCCGATATTTTGGGCTTTTGCTAACCATAAAGTGGCAGACTTGGTTGAAGATGGGGTGTTTTTTTTTCTTTACCTTAGGGGTAATCATAGCCCCAAAATCGAAAAAAATTCGTCGACTAGCCGAGTTTCTTTTTTCTATTATATTGGGCGGGGCGATAATTTATTTTGTCAATTGTAACCTTATTCGAAAGGCTCCTATTTATCGAAAGAGTCCTACGGCTGTTATCGAGCCATCTATTCGAGTGTCGAAAATTGTTCCCTGGCTTAAGGTGAAGGACAAAACGAATAAAAGTTTTCCAGGAGATCACGCCATGACGGTGATCTTTTTTGCAGCTTTTTACTCATTTTTTTCAGGAAAAAGAGCCGGAAAATATGCCTGGTTTTATGCGGTCTTTCGACTTTTACCGCGCCTTGTGGTCGGCGCGCATTGGATTTCCGACATCGTTGCCAGTGGAATGATTGTTCTTTTTTTACTGAGCTGGACGCTTTTTACCCCTTTTCACCGACGTGTTATCGATAACATTGAAGAGATGTTGCTCAGTTTAAAGAAAAATCTTGATCAAAAAAATTTCAAAAATTGATCGATTATAAGTGTGTTAAAATTTCATGTCCTTTTGAGGTAATGAGGACGGTGTGTTCCCATTGAGCGCTTGGCTTTCCATCAGTGGTTCGGGTTGTCCATTTATCGATCGGGTCTACAACTCCTGATCGGACTCCGGCATTTATCATCGGTTCAATGGTAAAGGTCATTCCTTTAGCCAGCGGAATGTGTATATGGTTATAGTGGTGAGGGAGTTGGGGAGGCTCATGAAATTCGACGCCGACTCCATGGGCTACGAACTGGTTAACAACACTACAGCCGTTGGCTCTAGCGTAATTTTCGATCATTTCTCCAATTTCAAAAAGAAAAACGCCTGGCTTTAGGATTGCAATCGATTGCATGAGGCACTCATAAGCAACATCGACGACCCGTTGTTTTTCTGGGTCAATCTTTCCAATCGTTACCATAGCACTGCAATCCCCATAATAACCATTAAGCTCGCAGGCGATATCGATATTCAGAATATCGCCTTCAACAAGAGGGGTATCATTAGGAATTCCGTGACAGATCACCTCATTGAGGGAAGTGCAGATGCTTTTTGGAAAGGGGGGCTCACCATAATGGAGGGAAGCAGGAACCGCCTGAGCTTCGATGTGCAGGTTATGAGCAAGGGCGTTTAGTTCATTCGTGGTTGTCCCGGCAACCGCGAGCTGGCATGTTTTCTTAAGAATAGTCGTAGCCAGCTGACAAGCTTGTCGAATTCCTTCGATTTGCTCTGGAGTTTTCAGGATGATACCAAAATGTTTTTTATACTCGCGAGCCAACGATGGGAAATCTGATTGATGAGGAATAGGATAGTGACATCTTTTCCATTTTTCGCCGCTACTACACCAACAACGATCATTCCGTTTTATCATAGATAACCTTTTTTAATACGAGGCCGTAAGGGGGCGCTGTAACTCCAGCTCTCTTATGGTTTTTACTTTTTAAAATGGAGAAAAGTTCTTCGCAAGAGAGCTTTCCACATCCTATATATAGCAGTGTTCCCACAATATTGCGAACCATTCCATAGAGAAAGTGATCTCCGATTATTCGAAAGATAAGGCGATTGAATTCAAGGGGCTCGACAGCAATAGCGAAAATTTCTCTTATCATATTTTTTTCCTGTTCATCAGTGAAAGCAGCAAAGTTGTGGCGTCCTAGCAGAGCTTGAGAAGCTTTTCGAATTTTATCAAGATCGACAGGATGAATGAAATGCCAAGAAAAATACCGATAAAAGGGGAGCTGTACTTTCCCAAGGCAGACGGCATAATGATATTCTTTACGTTGACAATCAAGGGTTGAGTGAAAAGAAGCGGCTACCTCCTCCAAAAAAATGAGGGAGATATCGCTTGGAAGAAGCGCATTGATCCCTTTATGAAGTTTTTCAAGAGAAATGGGGGATTCGGTAAAGAAATTGGCAACCTGAGCTGCAGCATGGACACCGGCATCGGTTCTACTTGCCGCTGAAAGGGTAATTGGGTGGCGAACGATTTGAGATATAGACCGCTCGAGCTCTTCCTCTATACTGGTTCCCGTAACATTTTTTTGCCATCCTAAGTACCGGCTTCCCTCATAGGCAATGGTCAGCTTGATATTTTTCATAAATTTTAAAACCGTCTTTAAAAATCGGGCCTTCCGCTCCAATTTTGAGCGTCCCGCTAAAATATTGTCGATAAATTTCGACTCCCTGGGCTCCACTTTCAATGACATAAAAGCAGTTGCTAATCCATTCTGATCCGGCAATCGTCCCTGTTTCCGAATTACATTGAAAGCAGCTCGAGATTTTTCTTCTCCAGTAATCTGAAGATCCGAAAAGAAGAACGGGAGAGGCTGTGACCGACCCCACCTTTCGACGAACGGTCTCTAAAGCATATTCAAAGTCAGTACCGATTCCTCCCATTAAAAAAATAGGGAAGTCAAGATAGAATTCCGACTGACGTTCAATTAATTTATCAAGCCGATAGGTCATCTTGGCATCGATATAGGGGTTTTCCTTTTGTTCATTGATAACCCCCATTCTGTTTCCAAGAAAGTCAACGGCATTAGCACAGGAAAGGATTCCCAATGACCTTGCAACGCGGTTCCCGACCTCCATCATCCCCGGTCCTCCTCCTGTGATCAAGGCGATTGGAGTCGACGGATTGAGAAGCGGGTGTTTCATTTTAGAGGAGAGGTTTAAAACTCCATGAAGAAGTTGAAAAAGCTCTGATTCAAAGTCGAACTTGATGAGATTTGATCCATAAATTCCAAAAAAGGTGGCCTTAAGAAAAGTTTCTACCTTATCGAGGGGAGTAAACATCCCAAAATCTTTATCTAATCTAGGGACATATTGCAAGATTTTTTGAGTTATTTCATCAACCCAGTAGGTCGTGATCCCAAATTTTGCCAAATCAATTAAAAGGGAACGATCTTCTTGAGAAAAGAAGTTGCCGTGAGTTGCCGAAGGGTATTGAAAGTAAATTCTTTTGAGATATTGTTGAACATGACTTCCAAGGAGCATTTGTTTCATAAGAGGTGAAGGGAAATATCGAGTTAGTAAAATTCCTTCGCTCGTAATGGACTCTTCTTCAATCGCTTTCAGTATTGGAAAAGAGGGTTGTTGCTCAATATATTTTTTAACGGCAGTAGCTTGCTGATTAGGGTTTTGGATGCCAGGAAGCGGTTCTAGTTTAGGTTTTCTTGAGCTCCAGTTGACAGCAGTAAGGGAGAGAAGTTGTTCTCCTTTTGCTATGAAGGCAGCACCATGAAGGGGTTTGGGTAGAGTGCTAAAAGCTTTAAAAAGAACCGAGGGGTCTTCAAGGCAATCTTGTAGTTGGTCACGATCTGAAAAAAAGATGTGTTCTCGTTGAGGTTCAAGTGTATAAAACTCTAGAGGGATGTGGTCTAACTCTTCAGAAGAAGTTCCATAAAGTTCATAAATATTTCCCGATTCTTGGGTATCGGGGTATAGAATTGATGCCGAGGTATGATGAACACCTTTTGGAAGAAGCTCCTCCACAACACGACCAAAGACCGTCCGAACGTGAAGGGGCAACGTATGAGCGAGTAGCATATGATCATTGCTTACCTGCCGTAAAGAATCTACCTTTAGATATTGATGGAGGGGTAAAAGGGCACGGGTATTAATGGAGGGGTGGTGAAGCGCCTTTGCAATCATAGGGATAATACCCGCCGTTTTTTCATCGTAGAGAAGAACACCTTCGCAAAAGGGAAGCAGGGCCACAGTCCGCCCTTCTATTTTTTCTAAAATGAGACGATTTCCTTTTTCTAACCCACCAAAAGAAAGGAGAGGGCGGCCCTTTCGATCAAATCGACCAAACATTCTTAAAAGGTAATCGGGATCTCGGACTCTTCTTCGTTCATCTCGAGCAAATAGCTTGCCGATATAGGCTCCAGGAGTAAGCAGAGGAAGAAGGGCTCGTGCCAGTGGGCAAAATGCCTCAATTTGGACCAAAACGTGAGCGATTGATGAAGAGGGATCAAGATCAAATGAGAGGGCAATTCCATTTAGCCCCAGTTGGGCAAGCGTGCTTTTAAAGTTAAATTGGAGTTGACTTTGATCAATTTTATAACCGACAAACGTAGGCGAAACCTTGCTGATGATGACCGTTGCTACAGCCTTAGAGGGGGTATCGTGCTCGATGGAAAAAATTTTTCCATCTGCTGTCACAAGGTCAAATTGACTTTCCATTTTTTTAAACCCCTATCCCGAAGTAATCAAATCCCTTTCTTTTCATCTCCTCCTTATCATACTGGTTTCTTCCGTCAAAGAAGCCCCTTCCTCGCATTTTTTTCAAAAGAAGATCAAGATCAATAAATCGAAACTGCTTCCACTCTGTTATCAAAAGAACACCGTCTGATGCAGTAGCGGCCTCGTATTCGCTCTCACACCAGGTGATATGAGGGTGATTCAAGCCTGGTTTAACGACCGGATCGTAGAGGCAAAGAAAGGCTTTATAATCCAATAATTTTTTTATAATCTTTAAAGAAGGGGCTTCTCGAAGGTCATCGGTATCGGGTTTAAAGGAAAGGCCAAAAATAGCAATTTTTTTGTGAGCTATTCCACCAAAAGAGGAAAAGTAAGTGGAAATTTTTTCGACGAAACGATCGATTTGCCGTTCGTTCGTGGTTTCTACTGCGGCAAGGAGGGGCGTCTCATAGCCAACCCGTCTTGCCTCGGCTTGTAAAGCTCTAAGGTCTTTAGGAAAACACGACCCACCATAGCCCACACCTGGATAGAGGTAATCGTATCCAATCCGATGATCTGATCCAATCCCGACACGAACTCGAGAGATGGAAGCGCCTAACTGTTCACAAAGGCCTGCCATTTCGTTCATAAAGGAAATACGGGTGGCTAGCATCGCGTTAGCTACATATTTTGTCATTTCAGCAGAGGCGGTATCCATAATTAAAATTCGATCATGATTTAACGTGAAACCGGTATAAACCTTTCTCATGATCGAGATGGCGTTCGGGGATTCAGTCCCTAAGATGATTCGATCGGGTTTCATGCAATCAGCAATCGCAGTTCCTTCCCTTAAAAATTCTGGATTAGAGACAACATCAAACGAAACTCGATTTTTTTGATGTTCGTTAATCGTTTCACGAACAGATTTAGCTGTTCCAACAGGAACGGTTGATTTGATGACGATCGTGAGGCTTTCAGTCATCACGGTTGCTATCGAACGAACTGCCTCGAGCAGATATGAAATGTCACAGGAGCCATGCGCCTCCTCAGGCGACTTCACCGATGGGGTAGCAACCGCAATGAAGCAGATAGAAGCTCCCTCGATCGCTTTTCGATAATCTGTTGTGAATCTCAATCGTCCTGAAGCAGTATTTCGTTTGATCAGTAGTTCAAGATCGGGTTCGTGAATCTCTACAATTCCCTTTTCCAGAGAGGCTATTTTTTTTTGATCGATATCAAGGCAAGTGACATGATGTCCCATTTCAGCAAAACAAACCGCCGTTACAAGGCCTACATAACCGGCTCCAACGACGAGCAATTTCACAATAGACACCCTTCCAAAGAGAAATCAAAGTGGTCTGAGACTTTGCTATGGGTAATTAAATGCCCCCTCTTCGTACGTCTATACCGAAATGAGTTGAAAAATTGGGTTTCGATTGTCGCGAAAGCTCTCGCAGCTGGATCTTATGGCGACTTCCAAATTCCAATTTTTCAGCTCACTTCGGCATAGCCCACTTTTTTTCCATATTTATGAAAAATGTGAGAGCCATGATTTTAAAGTTTTCTTGGATTTTTTCCAATTACTACAAACTAAAAGGAGTGAAAAAATTCCGTCAGAAGAACAACGAAACGGCAAAAATACGAGCGACGTTGCGACCATCCCAACCCTAAGGTTTTGGCCGGTGTCCAAAACCCAAGTTTTCAACTCTCTTCGGTATATACCGAAATAAGCTGAAAACTTGGATTTGGACCGTCGCGAAAGTTCTCGCGGTTGGATCTTATCGCAACGTCGCTCGTATTGAGAAATACGGGCTAGTTGCGATCGTCCAACCCCGAGGCTTTGGCGGGGTCCAAACCCAAGTTTTCAACTCATTTCGGTATAAGCGATTGAACCGATTAGGCCTGTACGCAGTACCCATAAGGGTTCCCGGCAATCACCTTATAGATAGCACCCACCTCTTCTAATTTTCTCATGACGCATTGGAAGCGCATGAAAAATGCTGTAAATCCACCTTCTTCCCCATCGACTAAATAGTTATGCCAGTCAATATAATCAGGGGGTCCTTTCGTACTAAGATCAAGCGAAATCATAACCTGCCTGCGGCCTTTAATCGTATCTTTAGGAGAGCTTTTTGCGATTTGTTCATTCATCATCTTGATAACGTCTATAGCAATTGCCTTGAAAGTTTCTTCTGAGGAATGGCTGGAAAAATCCAAATCCTCCTCTTTTACGGAAATAGGTTCATTTCCTTGTAAGATCTTTTTTGCTACGTGGTATTCTTTCAGCTTAATCTTTTCCTCGATCTCTTTTATTCTTATGGCATGTGCATCTGCAAAAAGTTCAGTAGAAATACCATAATGGGCTGCTACTGCCCTAACAATTTCTCCCTGTTTTTCATTCACACATTGAACTAAACCTCTTCCACCGAAACCGAAACCAAGTCCAAATAACCCGTTTTCTATAAACTGAAACTGAGAGATCGGTTTTTCAAGATCAACAAGGGCAATTTTTTTGTTTCCATGCTTATCTGAGTTCCCTTCTAATACCGGGATATTTCGCCATGCTGCATCACCATAAGCGTCTTCAGCGATAAGAACGGCAACATTGTCAATCGCTTCATCCAACGTGCTGCCGCCATCTTCGTAAAGTTGCTCTTGGGCACTTTCACTTCTGTTAATATTTAACTTTTGTTCAGCGATAATCTCATATTTCTGGTTTCCTTTACCGGTAACCGTAAAAAAAATTGCTTTTGGAATAACAAGGTGGGCTAGATTGCGAGTTCGAAGAATTGTCATAACCCTAACCATGTTTTCATAACGAGGGCCTAATGTCCCATCAAGATGCATTTTGAAAATAAATTCGGGATCTGTATCTAGCTCAAAAATTCGATGATCTCCTTGATTTTTATAAAAAAAGTTGAGACCGTCTATTTCCTTAGCTTCAACAATATCCTCGATACATTTTTCAAGTTTTGAAATTGTCTCTGGAGAGATGAATAATTCTTTTTTCAATTCTTTTTCACTGATCTTTTGTTCCTCTTCTTCGCTTTTTACAGGAATGCCAAAACGAACGGTTTCTTTTTTTCGTAAAAACAAGTCCGTAACAGGGCGTGAGCTAGCAGTAGAGGGGAAAAATTCTAAAAAAGTTTGTCCAGCAACCATGCGCCCAAACCGTTCTAGGCAAGAAAAATGACGTTCTTTTTTTGAAATTAATCGGTATCGATTTTCTTCTACGGAGCTCGGTTCCAGAGCCTTCCCGTGTTTATCAACTATTCTATATCTACTATTAAACTTTTCTGCTTTTTCCCAGTCATCAAAGCGATTTAATTGATTTATATCGTTAATTATTTTAAATGATGGCATAATAAAAATTACCTACTTTGTTATATAGATATTATAACTAAGTTTATAATTAATATTAAACTATTAATGTATAGATAAAATAAATATCGAAATAAAACTGTAAATAAATTTTTGAAAATAGCGGAGGCCCATTCGGGCTACCGAAACGAATTTTTCAACCCTCTTCGGCATAATTAAGATTTTTTTAAAAGCTTTCCATCACTTAAGAGATAGGTCTTTTGACAGAGAAGAGCCAGTTCTTCATCATGGGTCACAACAATTAAAGCGGTTCCCTTTTTTTGGGTCATTTCAAGAAGAAGGTGGTAAACCGTCATCGAATTTGCATAGTCGAGATTTCCTGAGGGCTCATCGGCTAGAATTAGAGCCGCCTCATTGAGAAGAGCTCGGGCAATCGAGACTCTCTGTTTTTTCCCCTCCCGAGAGAAGATAAGTAGGAAAGGCTGCCTTTGAAAAGAGGCCCACTTCATTTAAAAGTGCTAGAGCCCGTTGATAAGCTTCAGAGCCAGGGCCCACTTTCTGTTTCCCAATTTTAGCTGGCATGAGAACATTTTCAAGAACGGTATAATCATAGAGAAGGTGGTGAAACTGAAAAACAAACCCTATTTTTTTATTTCGAAGAAAGGTTTGATTCTGCGGTAAGGAGGGGATCCCACAAATTTTTAAGGACCCTTCTGTAGGGGGGTCGAGCGTTCCCAAGATATGAAGAAGCGTTGTTTTTCCCTCTCCCGACTTTCCCATAATGGCAACGGTTTCTCCTGCTTGAATTTCTAATGAGATACCATTCAATATTGTGGAAATAACCGGGTTTCGGTAACGCTTTATAATATTTTTAGCCGAAAGAACAGAACTCATTCAGACCTCAGTATTTGTGAAGGAGTTAGGCGACACGCCCTATAGGCGGGGATCACACCTGCAATCAGCGAAAGGATCGGAGTTGTGATCAGAACAAAGAGTAACGATTGAAAGCTGAAGTGATGAGGCAAAGAGGCTCCAAAAAAGGCGATATTAAAAATTTCATGACCTTGCAAAAAACTCAAAAAATGAACAAGGGAACTGAGATTTTTGACCGTTACAAAGGCAGCAACGGTCCCTAAAAGGCTGCCGACAGTTCCTAAAAATACCCCTGCGCTCCCGAAAATTAAGGCAATGCTTTTTCGGGAGGCTCCAAGAGCTTGAAGAATCCCGATCTCTTTTTTCTTATCATTGACGAGGATGACGAGTAACGAGATGATATTTGAACAAGCGACAAGTAAAATCATCAACCCGATCAGCGTAAAGAGATAACGATCGCTTTGAAACTGTTGAAAAAGATCTTTAGCGAAGTCGTAATCGTGATAGGTCGAAATTTTCCAGTACTGATCAATCCCGGCTCCTTTAAAGTGGTTTTTGATTTGCTCGGCAATATTTTTTGATTTTTTAATTTCTTCGATCCAAACAGAAAATCCAGTAAACACTGTTTTATCAAAATGCTCGACCTGGCTGGTTGTATTGATCATATGAATGAGGGGAGTAGAGGCTAAAATACATTTATTTCCTGTAGCCAACACACCGGGGTCATAAAACCCGGAGACAAAAACGGGAAGCCGTTGTTCTTGAAGAGATCCCGCAGTTATTCCAGGATAGACTAGCCACCCTCGATCGCCAAGGAGAACGCCACTGTCAATAAATTGCTTTGATAACAAAATTCCGTGACCTTTTGATGAGATCAAAGGGGAGGACCAGCAGCTTTCAACGATCTCCACTTCATTCCAAGGGATTTCTCCTTTTAAAGAGATTCCGGCTAAATTTCCACTAACGCGTAAGCAGATATCCGAGAGTCTTTGGGCTTTTTCTATAGATTCTTTAACGACCTCAGCATTGAAGAGGATGTCGCGCTCTAAAAAAATGGGGGTCTGGCAAGAAAGCTTTTTTTGATCCCAAATAAGGTGATGCTTCAATTTTTTTAGAACCCCTTTTTTTTTCTCTGAACCGAGTAAAAAATGGGTAATTCTTTTCTCATTGAAAACGGCAACAGCAGGAATATCACTATTTTCAGGTAAAAGAGAGGGAAGGATCGTCAGTGGCTTTTTGGAGAGCTTGATGGTTTTGATTGAACACTGTGAAAGCAGCTCTTTTATTTTTTTTTGAAATTCTAAGGGTGTTTCCTTTTCTTGAGAGTCGTGGGTGATTTGAGATAGAAAAAAAAGGTGGTTGATGTCAGTTTGAGCCGGAGTCATAATCAGCTCTTTCAGATGAGGGTTTGCAACGGAAAATGAAGTCAGATAAGCGGCTTGCGTTGAGAAAGAGCGGTTAAGACCTCCTGTAGGGGAGGGGCGGATCAGCTGTAGTCGAAGCATTGCTCCGCCTAATTCAAAATCTTGAAAGGCGAGATCAGAATATTTATTTTTCAGTTCAAGTAAGATGTGGGAGGCCATTTTGACCGGATCTTTTAACGTTCCGTCGGCATGTCGTTCAGGTTTCGGCCAGTAGTCGGGAATCGATTCATCAAAGTGGGGATCGTGAGGGTCTATTGGGTCACTTTCAATTTTTTCTTGAAGGCTTCTAGGCGTATAGCGAGAGTGGCTGCTAATGGTATCGACTAGATAATAGTAGGAAGAGTAGTACCGTGGTGTTGGGGTAATCCGGATGGGGGCGTGCAGAGAAGTTAGCTTTTTCAACCAATTTTTTTCTATTCCCTCGGTTACGGAGATGAAAAGAATGATCAACCAAACAACCAACGCAATGACACCAATCGACATGGAAGCGATCAGCGTCACAGAGAGGGGCTTTTTCCAGGGGATTAAGTACTTTCGAAGAATCGAAAGCTCAAACATCGATATTAAAATTATTTGGCTTCTTTAAAAACTACGTGACGCTTAAGTCGTTTATCGTATTTTTTAAGTTGTAGCCGTTCGGTGGAGTTTTTTTTATTTTTTTTGGTCCAATACACCTCAGGACTCTCAGAGCTTTTCAATTTTATGATCTCACGTGAAGATTTAGCCATGGAATACCTCGACCCCGCCTATTCTATAGAAAGTTCAATATAAGAGGTATTTTTTTCTTTTTTCCAAGAAAGAGAGCCTCTCTTTTCTGTTGATGCCAATCATTTTCCATGTAGAATACTTTTCTTTTAATAAAATATTGAGGACCTGTTCATTTCCATTAATGAGAGAACAGAACTTTCTTTTTTCTTTGGATAAAGCTTCCATTTTCTCCAACACGTTATTGGGGTATAGAGTTTTGAGTACTCCCATCAGAAGGTAGCCCGTTGACACCGGTAAAAATTTTTTATGATCGGTAATGATAATTTTTACTCCCTGACACTTCTCCCCCTTATAGAGGCCAAAAAAAGGTTTAAAGTGGAAAGGAATAAAGACGACCCCTGGAAAATTTTGTCGGTTTAGGGCTTCAGAGAATTCCTTAGCTTTAATCCAGGGAGCTCCAAAAATTTTAAAGGGAAGGGTATACCCAATTCCTATGTTTACCAGGCTTAGTCCTGATAAAATTCCCGTAGTAGAGTAAAAAAAAGGTGTATCATGCTCTGGAATTTGGGGGCTGGGAGGGATCCAAATGAGGCCGGTTTCCCCAAAGCTCATTTCTCTTTTCCACCCTTTCATTGGAATCACAGTTAAGCGACAGTTAACGGAATATTCTTTGTTAAAAAATCGAGCAAGCTCACCAATGGTCATTCCATGGCAATAAGGGATATTGATATAATTGACAAAGGAACGATTCGTTTCGTCTATCATCGGGCCATCAACGATACACCCTCCCATAGGGTTGGGCCGATCTAGAACGACGACCTCAATCCCCGCTTTAGATGCCTCCTCCATTAAATAATAGAGGGTGGTTGCATAAGTGTAAGAGCGACTTCCAATTTCTTGAATATCGTACAAAATCATATCGATCCCCTTCAACATTTCGGTTGTGGGTCGTCGGTGTTTTCCATGTAAACTGTAGCAGTGGAGACCGTTTATCGTTTTTTCATTTTGCACGTTTTCTCCCGAAAGGGCATCGCCATGGAGGCTGTGCTCAGGGAAAAAAAGGGCTACAACTTGAAAAGCATGAAGAGATGAAGCCTCCTGTAGCAGGTTTAGGGTGGGTTGCAACCGACTATTCATCCCTGTTTGGTTGGTTACGAGGGCAATTTTTTTGTTTTTTAGCCTTTTTAGGTAATTTTCTTGAAAAAAGAGGTCGCTACCCAACTGAACAAAGGAAGAGGCCGCTAGGGTTACCTTAAGAAATAGAACGATTAGGAGGTATTTGAGAGACATAGAAAATTAGAAAGCGTTTGATAGGCTATTTTCTCTATCTGATCTTTTAAGAGGTAGGTTGAGAGAAGCTGAACTAACCGAGGATAGCAGGCAGCTGAATCAAAATTTTCATAAAAAAAAGGTTTTAGATGGCTTATCTCAGAAGAGATATCATCTTCAAAAAAATCGGTACCAAAACAAAGGTGGTTTAAAAGACCCAATTTGTCAGCTTGTTCGACCTGTTTGATAAGCCCTTCGATTCCACAATTTCCCAAAAAAAGTTTAAAGAGGTTAAGGCCAATAATCCCTCCTTTTTTTCCTATTTCACACGCAATCGAATCGGGAAGGTTTCGGTTATGGTTGACAACCGCTCTAAAATTGGAGTGGCTCGCAACCGGGGTGATCATCAAACCGTCACGGTCAATCACATTCAATACATCTTCAGCAAGCCCATCAGAGGCATGGCTCAAGTCGATAGCTATCTTTTTTCCATCGAGCCAATGAAGAAGGGTGACTCCATCTTCTTTTAACCTTTCCTTAGAATGAGACCCACCACCAAAACGATTACTACTGTTCCATGTTAAACTCATATAGGCGATGGTTCCTACCTCGTGATGCCATTTTTCAAGACGACGGAGTCCTGTTTCTAACGGTTCTGTTTCTCCGCATACACTAGAGCTATTTTCTATTGCCAACACGATCTTAATCTTTTTGCCAAAAACAGTTGGGTATTTTTTAGAAAGTTGAAGAAAGATCTCAAACTGCATCTCTCCGTCATTAACTGAAAGAGGTGATGTTTCTGTATAAATAGGCAATGTTTGAAGGATGACGCCCCCCTTTTGAAAATCGGAAATAGAAGCCCTTGATGCGGGGTCATAGGCGGATCGACTTTTATCGCGTCCCAGGTATGAAAGAAGATCACAATGAAAATCGGCGATATTCAAGCAATTTGGAAGAGGGGTATTTAAAATTTCCATTTTTGTCTCAAGCATCCCGTTTTGGTAACAACGACTCTATCCTCCTGTCGCACCCCTCCTAATCCTGGGATATATAGGCCAGGCTCTATTGTAATCACCATTCCCTCCCTAAGGACAACATCACGATCTTCTTTTTTCGAGGATAAACGAGGAAACTCATGTATTTCAAGGCCGATTCCGTGACCTAAACTATGGGCAATATATTTTTCGAGCTCTGCTTTTTTGATCATTTTCGTTGCTGCCTTATCGAGATCCCCTGTTAAGGCTCCTTCTCTACACTGTTCAATAGCAGCCTCTTGAGCTTCCTTGACGACTCGATCAAGCTTCTCCAAACGAGGGTTTCCCTTTCCATAAAAAAAGGTTCGTGTTGTGTCAGAATGGTAATGATCAACAACGACACCCAGGTCGCACAAGATAATATCATTTTTTTTCAACCTACTCTTTCCCGTCTGATAGTGGGGATAAGCGCTATTTTTTCCAAAGGCAATGATGGGGCTGAAAGCAAGTTTTTCCGCTCCTCTCTGCCGGCAGAAGGTTTCGAATGCAAGTGCTAAGCCTCTTTCTTCGATTCCCACCCTAAGTTGTTTTCGAACATAACGAAATCCCTCGAAGAGCAGCGCCTCGCTCTTGTTTAATGCGACCAACTCAAAGCTGTCTTTAATAGCCCGAATTAACTTTGTTAATCGATTAATCGGAGAGAGGTTGTGATGAATCGCTTTTAATTCCTTCCACCGCTCTATTGTTGTCGTTCCGCTATCAAATCCGAGGGTAGAAACTGACTTTAGTGATTTTTTAATCGCTTTGACAGAGAGTTGATCAACAAAAAAATCGTTACGAAGTTTAACAAACTCAAAATAACGACCATCGACAAAAAGTTTAACGTCCTCTTTTAAGATCAATAACACTCCTGCAGAAAGTTGAAAACCGGTAAAATAAAAAAGATCAACTTCGTTTTCAATCAAGACGGCCTCAACCTTCCATATTTTAAAAAAGGAACGAATTCGTTCTATTCTATTTAAATAAATTCTTAATTTCATCGAGCCCAATGGTAATTAATCCCTCCGGAGAATTGATTTTTTTGAAATTTTTAAACAATATCAAGGCTTCATCTATTGAAAAAACCTTTTTTTTTGTTGAAGCAAGATGGGTGACTTTCTTTGACACTTTAGCAAAAGACTCTTTTGATTGTAAAATTAACCGAACGGCATCCATGACATCATTTTCATGAAGAAACGGAGGGATCGCTTCAATGAGAAAAGTTTTCTTTCCTATCCTCTGTAAAGAAAACCCCATTTTTGTCATCACAACTTGTTTCTCGATTATCGATTCAGCTTCAGTAGAAGAGAGTTCTAAATTTAAAGGAAGAAGGAGGCCCTGAGAAAGAGGGGAGAAGGAAGGCGTGTTTAAATCATTCCAAAGGAGTTGTTCCTGAATTTTTTGTAAATCAATAACGACAATTCCGGGCTTACTCGGTTCAAGCGAAGTTCCATCGAGGAGAAGATAATGTTGAAAAAGACCGATGACGAGTTCCGTTTTAGCCAGTTGAAGGGGGAATTCTTTTTCCAACGGCTCCTTATTTGGAAATTCTCTAAATTTTATATCATAGTCGTAAGAGGGGAGTGTAGAAAACACAGGCATCGTTGAGGTCGTGGCTGTAAAGATGGAGCGAACTTGAGTTTTCAAAAAGGTTCTAATAAAGTCATTTTCTTGAAAACGAACCTCTTTTTTTTGTGGATGAACATTGACATCAATGAGAGTGGAGGGAACTTGGAGGTGAACAACGAATAGGGGATACCGATCTTTATCTAGGCGGTGACCAAACCCCTCCTTCATGGCTAGGCTAATTTGGTTAGAACGGACACCTCGTCTATTCACAAAAATATATTGCCCTGTTCGATTGATACGGTGAGCACTTGGGCTTCCGACGAACCCCTGCAGGTGGTAACCTCTCTCTTGAGCTTGAATCGGGAGGTTGGGAAGAGAGGGGCTGTTTTGGAATAACTCCTCTGTCCGTTTCTTTAGCCTCTCAAAAAAATCGGCTCCTTCTGCTGGCTCTATTTTTAAAGTGACCTCGTGGTTGGATATCAAAGTAAACCCAATTTCTGGATAAGCGAGGCCCATTGAAAAGAGAAGTTTGTAAATTTCTGCGGAGGCTGCCGAAGGTTGTTTTTGAAATTTTTTTCTTGCAGGGATATTATAAAAAAGAAACTTAACCTCTATTGAGGTCCCTTCTTGACGTGCTGTAGGGGATAAAGAGACGATTTTACCCGCCTCTGCGGTCACCTGAGTTGCGGGGGACCCCTCTACAGCGGTTACCAAATCGACCTTTGCAATGGCGGCAATAGAAGCCAACGCCTCGCCCCGAAAGCCTAGTGAGGAAAGGTGTTCTAGGTCATCGATGTGTGAAATTTTAGAGGTGGCGTGTTTTTCAAAACAGAGGATAGCATCGTCAGAATCCATCCCTACTCCGTTATCGATTACCTTAATGAGTTGAAACCCTCCTCCTCGTACTTCAACGATGATATCGGTTCCTCCTGCATCAATGCTGTTATCGACCAGTTCTTTTACAACGGAGGCGGGGCTTTCTATAACCTCTCCTGCTGCAATTTTGTTAATGAGCTCTTCCGATAAAAGCTTGATTTTTTTCATACCAATATTAGAGTATCATCTTCGCCGACAAGGTTACAATCGTCGATTTTCCAATTGGTTTAAGCGTAAAGATGAAGAAGATATTAATCATTGTTGAATCTCCTGCAAAAATAAAAACATTGAAAAAGTTTTTAGGGAAAAACTATTTTTTTGAATCTTCCCTCGGCCACATTCGAGATCTTCCAAAAAAAGGATTTGGAATTGATGTTAAACATGATTTTGAACCGGAATATGTCATTTTAGATGAAAAAAAAGAGGTTATAAAACGACTTAAAGAGGCGGCCAAAAAAGTTGATCTCATCTACCTTTCTCCTGATCCAGATCGAGAAGGGGAGGCGATTGCTTGGCACATTTTCTCTATTTTACCACAGAAGAGTCATGTAAAGCGGGTAACCTTTAATTCGATCACCAAAGAGGCGGTTTTAGAGGCGCTAAAAATGCCACGGGATCTTGATATGGCTTTGATTGATGCGCAGCAGGCGCGGCGTCTTCTTGATCGGATTGTCGGATATAAGATTTCTCCTATTTTAACCCGACGTGTTCGAGGTGCTGAAAACAGAGGACTCTCTGCAGGTCGTGTACAATCGGTAGCCCTTAAGCTCGTGGTCGATCGAGAAAAAAAGATCGATGAATTTAAACCGGTTGAGTATTGGAATATTTTTGTCGATTTTCAAACGACCCAAGGATCACTCCCTTTTACCGCTACGCTTCATTCGGTTGAGGGAAAGAGAGTTGAAAAAGAAGCCGCAGAGGGGCGGGATTTCTTTTTAATTCCAGATAAAATAACAGCCGAGGTGTTAGCTAAAAAACTTGGTGCAGCGACGTTTAGCATCACGGCAATCGATAGGAAACAAACTCGGCGGAATCCTGTGCCTCCCTTCATTACATCGACGCTTCAACAGGAGGCGAGTCGTCATTTTGGGTTCTCCGCCACACGAACGATGAACACAGCCCAAACTCTTTATGAGGGGGTTGAACTGGGGAGCAAGGGATCAGAAGGGCTTATCACTTATATGCGAACCGATTCGGTTCGTGTTGAGCCTGAAATTATTGTTCTTTTGAGGCAGTTTATCTTGGAACAATACGGTAACGAATATCTTCCTGAGAAAGGTTGTCATTATGCGACGAAAAAAAGTACTCAAGATGCGCATGAGGCGATCCGTCCTACTCATCTACATCATGTTCCTGAGAGTATTCAAAAACATCTCACTCCAGATCAGCTTAAGCTCTATACTTTGATTTGGCGCCGATTTATTGCTTCCCAAATGAGCCCAGCCATTTATGACACGATGGCCTGTTCGATAGAGACAGAAGATGGACTCCTTTTAAGAGTTACTGGATCAGCCATCAAATTTCCTGGTTTTTTAGCCGTTTACGAAGAGAGGGAAGATCAAGAGAGTGAAAAAAAAAAGGAAAGTCGGTTACTTCCCTCCCTAAAAGAGGGAGAACAGCTAAAACCGCTAGAGATTAGGCCTGAGCAATCGTTCACAAAGCCGCCGCCGCGATACACGGAAGCCTCTCTTGTTAAAGATCTTGAAAAACAAGGGATTGGTCGTCCCTCAACCTACGCGGCTATTATGCAAAAAATCCAAAGCCGGGACTACACCACCAAGGAGAGGGGGACTCTAAAGCCAACAGAATTGGGGAAAGTGATTAGTAAAATGCTTGAGGACAACTTTAAGTTGATCATGGATGTTACTTTTACTGCAACCATGGAGGATGCTTTAGAGCAAATCGCAGAAAATAAAATTCCATGGAAAAGGGTAGTTTCTGAATTTTGGGAAGAATTTATTCCTATGGTAGAAGCTGCCGAAAAGGAGGCTTTTGTCCCCAAGGTTCTCACTGACTTTGCTTGCCCAAAATGTCAACATAAACTGCAAAAAATTTGGTCTCGTAACAAATATTTTTATGGCTGTTCTAACTATCCAGAGTGTGACTATACACAGGCCTTAGAAGCCTTTAATTTCAACAAAGAAGATTATGCTGAAGATGTCGACTGGGATCAACCGTGTCCCAAATGTTCTGCTTCTATGAAAGTCCGCTTTGGTCGATTTGGCGCGTTTCTTGGTTGTGAAAATTATCCCAAGTGCAAGGGGATTGTTAATGTTCCAAGAAAAGGGGAGGCGTTACCGTTGGAGATGCCTCCGTGCCCTGCAGTGGGTTGCGATGGGAAGTTAACACAACGCCGCTCTCGTTTCAGTAAAATTTTTTTTTCATGCTCGAACTATCCCGACTGTGATGTTATTGTCAATACTCTTGACGATCTTCCAATCAAATACGTGAATCATCCAAAGACTCCCTATATTAAAAAAACAACGGCTAAGAAAAAAAAAGAATCAGCCCCTAAGAAAGAAAAAAAACAGAAAAAAGTTATACCGAAATGAATAAACGCTAGGGAGAAAAGAGGGAAAAGATCGAATTTAGAAAAAAACTTGCTTTTTGTGGTGCCATTCGGCTTCTTTTCTGGTAGCTTCTTCCGGATCGAGGATCAGATGTATCGTTAATAACAAAGTAAAAAGGAGTTGTGGTAGAATTGAAATAACCCTCACTGGAATAAACAAAGTCAAATGCAGGCCTCCAAGTTTTAAAAGACTGCCGTTAAAGGTTATCGCTCCCAGAGCCACGTTGCCGATCCCTTTAACTGCAGCTTCAAAGATAGAAACGATTACGACAATCAATTTAGCGATCCAATCCGTTATTCCAATAACAGGTGATATCAATCGGACTATACAACTTTGTTGTGCAACTTGGCTTAATTTATCATAAAATGGATAAAAGAAACGATGCTGAAAAAAGAATGAAACTTGAAACGGATTAGAAAATTCAATAGAACGGCTTACATTTGCTATACTAAACATATCAACTCTCCCAAAAAACTGGTCGGTCCATTGTACTATTTTTAGATAATTTTTTCTTCATAAATTAAAATTTTGACTCGGAAGCTTGCCCAAGTGAACTGAAAAATTGGGTTCAGAAAGGGAATAAACGTCAGGATAAAAAGAGGGAAAAGATCGAATTTAGAAAAAAACTTGCTTTTTGTGGTGCCATTCGGCTTCTTTTCTGGTAGCTTCTTCCGGATCGAGGGTCAGATATATCGTTAATAACAAAGTAAAAAGGAGTTGTGGTAGAATTGAAATAACCCTCACTGGAATTAAAGAAACGAACATTAGGCTTCCATCTCTTAAAAGACTGGTGTTAAAGGTTATCACTCCGATAGCCAAATTGCCGATCCCTTTAATTGCAGCTTCAAAGATAGAACCGATTATGGTAATCAATTTGGCGATTCCATCCGTTATTCCAATAAAAGGGGATACCCATTGGACTATAGGACTTTTTTGTGCAACGTGGTTTAACGTAAGATAAAATGGGGAAAAGAAATGATGCTGGAAAAAGGATGAAACTTGATAGGGACTAGAAAATTTGATAGAGCACGTAGCTTCCGCTATGACAGACATACTATCCTAAAAATTAGCAAGCTCACCGGCACCTATTCTACCGTTTTGAAATGATTTTTTTCTTCATAAATTAAAGTTGTGACTCACAACTTTACCTCGAAGTGATCGGCATATACCGAAGTCGTCGTGGGGGAAGATCGAATCTAGAAAAAAGTTGTTTCTTTGCGGTACCATTCGGCCGCTATTTTCGTAGTTTCTTCCGGATCGAACATCAAATTATTCGTTAATAACAAAGTTATAAGGAGATGGGGTAGAATTGAAATAACCCTCACTGGAATTAAAAAAACCAACTGCAGGCTTCCATTTATTAAAAGACCGGCGTTAAGGGTTATCGTTCCCAGAGCCACGTTGCCGATCCCTTTGATTGTAGCTTCAAAGATAGAACCGATTATGGTAATCAATTTGACGATTCCATCTGTTATTCCAATAACAGGTGATAGCCATTGAACTATAGAATTTTGTTGTGCAACTTGGTTTAATTTATCGTAAAATGAGCAAAAGAAATAATGCCGGAAAAAGGATGAAACTTGATATGAATTAGAAAACCCGATAGGCTGCGTTGCAGTTGCTGTACTAGACATATCACGCTGCCCATTCTACCGTTTTCAGATGATTGTTTTCTTATTAAATTAAAGTTTTTACTCACAAGCTTACTCAAGCAAACTGAAAAATTGGGTTTTCCCGCTAAAGCTTCTGTCACAAAAGCTCTGGGAATTGGACGATCACAACTATACCGAAGTGAGCTGAAAATTTGGTTTTGGACTGTCGCGAAAGTCCTCGGGGTTGGATCTTATCGCAACGTGGCTCGTATTGAGAAATACGGGCTAGTTGCGATTGTCCAACCCCGAGTCTTTGGCGAGGTCCAAAACCAAATTTTCAGCTCACTTCGGTATAAAAGTTATGAACCCACAACTTGGTCCTTTCCCACCTCTTATTTTTTCCATTCAATTCCAAAGCTTTTTGTTTAATGATTTTTAAGGCTGTTTCTTAATATGCTCTCACCCCATCTATAATTTTCTAATATACCGAAATAAGCTGAAAACTTGGATTTGGACCGTCGTGAAAGTCCTCGGGGTTGGATCTTATCGCAACGTGGCTCGTATTGAGAAATACGGGCTAGTTGCGATCGTCCAACCCCGAGGCTTTGGCGGGGTCCAAATTCAAGTTTTCAACTCATTTCGGTATAAATATCGGGTGTCTTCGATTTTTTCCTTGATAGTTTCTTTCGGATAGAGCCTCAGGTTTGTCATTAATATTAAGTTGCAAAAGAGACAGAATGGAACTAAAATTGGAACTAACATCGTAATCACCAATGGGATCACAACCAACTGGAGGCCTGCATATTTTAAAAGATTTGTGTTAGAAGTTATTACTCCCACAGCCAAGTTGCCTATTCCTTTAAGTATAGCTTCTATGAACTTACCGATTATCTGAATAAGGTTAACCATTCCAACTGTTGTTCCAATAGCTGGTGATATCCATGGAACGATAGAATTTTTTTCTGCAACTTGATTTAATTTTTTATAAAAGGGGTAAAAAAAATGACGATGGCAAAGGTATGAGAAGTGATAAGTGTGACTAAATCCCATAGAAGACATTTTAATCGCTATATTAGACATCTTACACACCTTATTAAAAAAATCAGCAGATTTTTTCTGATTATTTTATTATTTTGAGATGATTATTCTCTTCGTAAATTAAAGTTTTGACTTATAAACTTTTCATTCGTTCGTTAGAGTTTAGTGGAAGCTTTTATGAACGAAACCATGAGGATATATCCGAGTGAGCTGAAAAATTTGAGTTTTCCGCCAAAGCCTTGAGGTTGGATGATCGTAACGAGCCCGTATTTTTCAATACCAGCGACGTTGCGATAAAAGATCCAACCGCGAGAGCTTTCGCGACGGTCCCAAATCCAATTTTTCAGCTCATTTCAGTATAGACATAGATTACACAGCCTTTAGAGGGCTATCCCGATTTATCCTGCCTATTTTACTTATTTGAGATCAATATTCTTTTTACAAATAAAAAATTTGCGATTCGAAAGATTTATTTATGAAGAGAATAATTATATCAAAATGATAAAATAAGCACCATAAATCAGATAATCTATTTATTAAAGGATGCAATATGTCTAATATAGCAGTTAAAATGTCTTATATGGGGTTTAATCATACTGAGCAATTTTCATATTTTTGCAATCGTCATTTTTTCTACCCATTTTATAATAAATTAAATCAAGTTGCAGAAGAAAGTTCTATCGTCCCATGGATATCACCAGCTATTGGAATAACAGTTGGAATGGCTAAACTTATTTTCATAATCGGTTCTGTCGTAGAAGCTGCAATTAAAGGGATAAGCAATTTAGCTGTTGGAGTAACAACCTTTAACATCGATCTTTTAAAAATGGGAAGCCAGCAATTACTTTCAACTCCTTTTATGGTTGCGTCAATTCCAATAGTGCTTTTTATTACTTTCGTAACAACGAAAAACATGATCCTCGATCCGAAAAAAACTAGCAAAAAGGAAGCCGAAACCTATCAGGAATCCCTAGAAAAATTTTCTAATAAAAAGCATGAAGAGGAGCTGACAGTGAGTGAAGGAGAGGGGAATTTATTGGGGTTCATGCAACCAATTTTTGAAGCTAATGGAGTAGAGTCGACTTCGATCACAATTTAAAAAAATTTTGTTCAATCTATAGCCTCTAGGATCGGTCTGCAAAATAGGTATTACACTATTACCGAAGTGAGCTGAAAAATTGGTTTTGGACCCCGCCAAAGCTCCCGAAAAGTTCTCGAGGTTGGGAGAAGATTCCAACGAGTTCGGAGTTCTCAAGGGCGACGTTGTGATAAGAATCCAACCGCTAGGAATTTCGCGGCGGTGCAAATCCAATTTTTCAGCTCATTTCGGTATACCCTTAAGCTGTTCTTGATTCACTTCTTCAGCCTCATCTTCTTCCACTTTCAAACCCTTTTTGACCGTTTCACCACAAAATTTCTTAGATAAATTTTGATGAATTTCGGCTTCTCTTTTGGTAGTTTTTTCCGGATCGGACATCAGTTCTTTCGTTAATACCAAAGTACTAAAGAGTATTAATGGAACTGCCGCAATCCCAAAAAATGGAATCATAACCAACTGCAGGCTTCCCTTTTTTAAAAGATCGGCATTAAGGGTTGGTACTCCAACAGCCAAATTGCCCATCCCTTTAATTGCAACTTCTACAACGAAACCGATTGCCTGAATAAGTTTAGCCATTGCAACCGTTACTCCAACAGCTGGTGATATCCATGGGACGATAGAAGTTTTTTCTGCAAGCTCATTTAATTGATTGTAAAGTGGATAAAAGAAGTAATGACTGCAAGAGCATAAAACTTGATCATTACGATTAAATCCCATAGAATCCATTTTAACTGCTATATTAGACATATTACACCATTGTTAAAAAACCATCTGGTTTATTTTGCTTATTCTATCATTTTGAGATGATTATTCTCTTCGCAAATAAAACTTTTGATCCATAAAATTTTCATTTGATAGTGTAACGCCTATTCTGGAGCCTGGAGGCTTTTTTTAAAAATTCTTTTAGTGAATAAACGTCAGAGGAAAAAGATCGAATTTATTCAAAAGCCATTGTTGTTCGATACCATTCAGCAGCCTCTCTAGTAGCTTTTTTCGGATCGGACATCAGCCTTTTTGTTAGTATCAAAGTAGTAAGAAGGTGTGATAAAATTGAAATAGCCCTTACTGGAATTAAAAAAACTAACTGCCGGCTTCCAATTTTTAAAAGAGAGGCATTAAAGGTTATTACTCCCACAGCCAAATTGCCTATCCCTTTAATTGCAGCTTCAAAGATGGAACCGATTACGACAATCAATCTACCGATTCCATCTGTTATTCCAATAACAGGAGATACCCATCGGACTATAGAACTTTTTTTTGCAACTTCGTTTAATTTATCATAAAATGGGTAAAATAAACGATAACTGAAAAAAGACGAAACTTGATACGGATTAGAAAATCCTATAGAAGATATTGCATTTGCCGTACTAGACATATCACACTACCCCAATTCTACAATGATAGTGGGTGATATCCTTGGGGCTGAACTTTTTTCTGCAGGTTGCTTTAATTTATTGTAAAATGGATCAGTACGATTAAATCTCATAGAAGACATTTTAATTGCTGTATTGGACATATTATACCCTTTTTATTGTGCTTATTCTACCATTTTGAGATGATTCTTCTCTTTGTAAATAAAATTTTTGATTCGCAAAATTTTCATTCAGTAGAGTAACACCTATACTGCGGACAGAAGGGTTCTTTTAAAGCCGTTTTAAGAGAAAACTTGTGAAATAAAAAGGATGAGATCACAACATCGCTCGTATTTTCTCAATACGAGTGATGTTGTGATAAGATGCAGCCCCGAGGATTTGGCGGCATCCAAATTCCAATTTTTCAGCGCGCTTTGTTATAGATCGATTAAATGGGTAGAAGGGCCGAATCCGGAACAGGCGGTTCTTATGAACGGAAGCCATAAAAATATACCCAAGTGAATAAATATCAGGGGGAGAAAATCGAATTTATATAAAAGCTACTCCACTCCTGTACCATTCAGCTGCTTCGTTGGTACTTTTTTCCGGATCGAACATCAGCCCTTTCGTTAATAACAAAGTAGTAGGGATGTGGATTAGAATTGAAAGAGCCCTCGCTGGAATTATAAAAAACAGTTGCAGGCTTCCCCTTTTTAAAAGACGAGCATCAAGAAATAGTGCTCCCACAGCCAAATTAGCTATCCCTTTAATTGCAGCTTCAAAAATAGAACCGGTTATGACAATCAATTTACCGATTCCATCTGTTATTCCAATAATAGGAGAGACCCATCGGACTATAGAGCTTTTTTTTGAAACTTCGTTTAATTTATCATAAAACGGGTAACATAAATAATTTTGGGAAAAGGTTGAAACTTGATAGGACTTAGAAAATCCCATAGAATACATCGCATCTGCTGGACTAGACATATCACGCTACCCCGAAAAACTAGTTAATTTATCCCACCCATTCTACCGTTTTGAGGCGATTGTTTTCCTCGTAAATGAAAGTTTTGACTTACAAGCTTACCGGAACCGAAAAATCGGGGTTTTCCGCGAAAGCCCTTGAGGTTGGACGATCGCAGCTAGCCGGCATTTCTTCAATAGTAGCGATGTGACAATAAGATCCAACCGCGAAAACTTTTACGATGACCCAACCCCATATCTTTCAGTTTGCTTGGGATAGATATCGACCGATTGTTAAACAACGATTCATAAAGTGAATAAAGATCAGGAAGAAAAGGGGAAAAAGATCGAATTTATAAAAAAATTTCACTCCCTTTTCTGTACTTTTCGGCTTCTTCTCCGGTAGCCTCTTCTGGATTGAACATCAGCTCTTTCGTTAAGGACAAAGTCATAAAGAGATGGGATAGAATTGAAATAACCCTCCCAGGGATTATTAAAAACAACTCCGCGCTTCCAAATTTTAAAAGATCGGCGTTAAAGGTTATTACTCCCACAGCCAAATTGCATATCCCTTTAATTGCAGCTTCAAAGATAGAGCCGATTATGACAATCAATTTACCGATTCCATCTAATATTCCAATAATAGGTGATATTGCTCGGACTATAGGAGCGCTGTTTCGTGCAACTTCGTTTAATTTATCATAAAATGGGTAAAGCAAATGTTCTTCGAAAAAGGACGAAAACTGACACGGATTACAAAATCCCATAGATTCCATTGAATCTGCTACACTAGACATATCGTACTACCTCAAAAAAATTAGCCAATTTATCCTGTCTAGTCTACCGTTTTGAGATAATTGTTCTCTTCATAAATAAAAATTTTGACCGGCAAGCTTCCCTGAACTGAAAAAGGGGTTGGGGCGTCAGGGGCCCACGCGCCCACCCCCGCGAGAGTTTTCGCGGTGACCCGAATCCCAATTTTTCAGTTTGCTTGGGGTAGATATCGGGCCATAGCTAAACAATGATTGAGAAAGTGAATAAACGTCAGGGGTAAAAAGATCGAATCTAAAAAAAAACGTCTTCTGTGAGGTACCTTTCGGCTTCTTCTCTCGTAGCCTTTTCCGGATCGAAAATCAGATTTTTCGTTAACAACAAAGTCTTAAAAAGGTGAAATAGAATTGAAATAAACCTCACAGGAATAAAGAAAACCAACTGCTTGCTTCCAGTTTTTAAAAGATAGGCGTTAAAGGTTATTACTCCCACAGCCAAATTGCCTATCCCTTTAATTGCAGCTTCAAAGATAGAACCGATTACGACAATCAATTTACCGATTCCATCTGCTATTCCAACGACAGGTGATACCCATCGGACTATAGAACTATTTTCTTGTGCAACTTCGTTTAATTTATCATAAAATGGGCAAAATAAACGATCTTC
This sequence comes from Parachlamydiales bacterium, assembly GCA_963777025.1. Taxonomy (GTDB): domain Bacteria; phylum Chlamydiota; class Chlamydiia; order Chlamydiales; family Rhabdochlamydiaceae; genus PALSA-1444. The sequence continues at coordinate 42,670 of CAVZOR010000006.1, read as the reverse complement.
GAAAAAGGAGGAAAGTCGAAACGGATTAAAAAATCCCATAGAACCCATTGTGTCCGCTGTACTAGACATAGCGCCTCCAAAAATTAGTTAACTTATCCTACCTATTTTACCATTTGGAGATCATTGTTTTTTTCGTACATGAAAATTTTGAATCACAAGCTTGCGCAGGTGAACTGAAAAAGGGGGGCCCGCCAAAGCCTGCCGCGAAAGCTCTTGTGGGGATTGGGCGATCGCAACGATACCAAAGTGAATAAACGTTAGGGGGGAAGAAGAAAAAGATCGAAGTTATACAAAAGCTGGTCCTCCCCGGTACCTTTCGGCTTTTTCTTTCGTAGCCTTTTCCGGATCGAACATCACTCTTTTCGTTAATAATAAAGTAAGAGGGAGGTGTATTAAAATTGAAAGGATCCTCGCAGGAATTAATAAAAACAACTGTAGGCTCCCGGCTGTTAAAATACGATCGTTAAAGGTTATTACTCCCACAGCCAAATTGCACGTCCCTTTAATTGCAGCTTCAAAGACAGAACCGATTATGACAATCAATTTACCGACTCCATCTGCTATTCCAACGACAGGTGACATCCATCGGACTATAGAACTATTTTCTTGTGCAAATTCGTTTAATTTATCATAAAATGGGCAAAATAAATCATTTTGGCAAAAGGATGAAAATTGATCCGGATTAGCAAATCCTATAAAGGACATTACAATTTCTGTCTCAGACATAGCCACTACCTCAGAAAATGATTATACCTTTTTGAGCTGATTATTTTCTTTGTAAATAAAGGGTTGTAACTCACAAGCTTACCCAATTTTTAAGCTTTTTCGGGTATTGCCCGTATTTTCTCAATAAGTGCGACGTTCCGGTAAGATCCAATCAGAAGAGCTTTCACGATGGCCCGAATTTCAATTTTTGAGTTCACTTCGGTATAACGAGCGACATGAAAGGGAGAGGAGGATGATAAACCAGGTTAAATGGTGGTTGAGGTTGTGATTGCTTATTCCAAACCATAAAACATGAATGAGGCCGATTGAGATAACTTTTTTGACAAATTCTTCATTGCTGCTTACCTTACTTTTGAAATGCCAAAATCGTCTTTCAACAAGGGTAAAAAAGAGGGCAGCGATCAGAGTAAAAAAACCAAAAATTCCCATTTCGAAGAGAAGTTGAAGATAAAGATTGTGAAGGTTGGAGTAATAAGAAAAGCCGCTTCCCAACCATAATTTTTCTGTAAATTCAGTTGATGCTATTTTCCAAAGGGATAAACGTTCTCCTAAGCTGTCTGTTTCCAAAGCGGAGAACTTAAATCCAGAATTGATAACCCCTAAAATATCAATGCTGAAAAAATTAAAGATAACGACAATGGAAAGGATAGCAAGGGAAGAATGAATTAGAATCATTGCCGATTTCTTTTTTTTCCATAAAAGGTAGAGAAGGCTCCATAGATAAGCAAGATAGGCTGCCCTTGTGGTGGTTAGTAAAAGAGCGCCCAAGGTAAGAAAGTAAGAAATATGAAAGGTTAAACGACCTAAAAAATTTTTTTTTAAAGGATTTTTTCTTGAAAGAGAACCGTTTTCTTGGAAAATTAAAGTTAGGATGGCCAGTGTAAAGCTTGCTGTTATTCCGTACTCATTAGGATAAGATCCTGGGGAAAAACGGACTAATCCATATCCCGTTTGGGTCAGGACGGAGAACCTTTCAAAAATTTTAAGCGACAACCATTCTAGGTTGAGGGCAAGGTAGAGAAGATAGCCAATAATGACGGATAAAAAAACGGCTTTGGTGTAGTTCATGATCAAGGCTCGCACTTCTTTAAAGGAAAAAAAATGAGAGGAAGCTCCAAGGACGAATAAGAACTGAGTGAGTAGCAAAAAAAAACGGAATAAGACTTCTTCTTTTTTGAATTCAGGATGATCAACTAATAGGGTTGAAATGAAAGCGTAAAGAAAAAAAGGAGTAAAAAAAACGACAATTTTGGCTTGCCATTGACAAATAGCCCGATAAAAAAAGGGGAAGGTTAGAAGAATAAGATAGTAGCTTCTAAAAGCATGGGAGATGAGATGGGGTGTTAAGAGATTTCCTAAGGGTCCTAAAATAACAAAAAGGTTAACAAGGAACTTATTAAAAGGTTTTTCGGTTACGGCGGTTTTCACTAAACTCTTCCCACTTTTTTTTTATAAAGGAGTCGAACTCCTTTTTAAAGCGGGCTTCACCAAATCTTTCGGCATTTGAGCGAATGAGATTGGGATCAAACGAATGGGTTTCAAAATCGTTGATAGTTTTTATCATACTCTCTACTTCCTGTTCCGCAAAGAAAAGGCCCGTTTTATAAGGGATAACGGTCTCCAAAACACCCCCTTTTCCATAGGCAATTACAGGAGTTCCTGCTGCCTGAGCTTCCACGGGGACAATACCAAAATCTTCTTCAGCAGCAAAAATAAGAGCTTTCGCTTTTTCAAGGTAACCATGAAGTTGCTCATCAGGTTGAAATCCTAAGAAGTGGATGTTTGATCGCGCTTTTTTTTTTAAATTTTTTAGTTCAGGGCCACGTCCAATCACATATAATCGCTTCAATGGCATCTGGTTAAAGGCTTCGATAATAAGATCGATTCTTTTATAGCAGACAAGACGGGAAACGGTCAGATAAAAATCATCTCGATGATAACCAACCTGAAAACGATGGGTTGAAACAGGGGGATAAATCGTTTCGGTTGAGAGGCCATAACTTTCCTTGATCCTATTACCGATATAGTTTGAGTTTGCAATGAAATAATCAACTCGGTCCAAGGTTTTAAGGTCCCATTTTTTTATATAATCGAGTATCGGCTTCGCAAGAAGGGATTTAATTCGACTCATTTGCCTTTTGTACTGGTCGGACCAGAGGTACCTTGCTGGAGTATGACAATAACAAATATGGAGTTGTTTACGATGAGTTCGAATTCCTTTTGCAACAGCATGAGAACTAGAGATAATCAGGTCATAAGAGCTGAGGTCAAAACTTTCAATGGCCATAGGGAAAAAAGGTAAGTAGTTTCGGTAATTTTTTTTTACAAACGGAAACCATTGAATGAAGGAGGTCGTTATTGAAGGAGGAAAAATCGAAACCATTTTCAAAATTTTTTCAGACTTAACTAATGTAAAAAGGTGAGCGTTGGGGTAAAGGGCCAAGATAGCAGAAAGGACCTTTTCTGCACCGCCCACCTCAATTAACCAGTCATGGACAACCGCCATTTTTTTTACAGGCTGTAGCACAATTTCTCTAAAAGTTTCCTGTGTTGCTCTCCTGTTTTTTTCCAGCTAAAAAGTTGACTTCTTTCGATTCCTTTTTTGGAGAGTCTATCATGTAGGGGTTGATCTTCAATCAAACGACGCATCGCCGCGCCAATCTCGATTTCGCTATAGGGGTCGATGTATAGGGCCGCATCGCCGCACACCTCTGGAAGGCTAGCCGCGTTGGAAACAATAACAGGGCAGCCGCTGCTCATGGCTTCCAAAGGGGGTAATCCAAACCCTTCATAAAAAGAGGGATGGATAGTCGAATAGGCGAGCTGATAGAAAAATGGGAGGTCGGCATCAGGAACCTTTTCTAAAAAGAGAAGTTGGTTACACCTCGTTTTTTTGTTTATTTTTACACCGACAAAGACAACCTTCCATGACGGAAAAAAAAAACTAATACGGCTCCAGGCAGCGATGAGGCGGTCGATATTTTTGTGAGGGGCAGCTCTCCCAACGCATAAAAAAAAATGATCGGGTAAGCGATATTTTTTTTTGATTGAAGCCAGGAGGGATGGCTCTTTTTTATGGGTAAAAAGAAAAGGGTCAACCCCTAAATGGACCATATCGATTTTTTCCTTTTTAATGCCTGTATACTTGATGATTTCTTTCTGAGAGAAGTGGGAGTTTGTTATGATTCGGTTTGATAAAATAGCCGCTTTGCGAATGACAATTTTAGCATAAATTTTTTTATCAATTCTAAATTTTTGCGGGTAAGCAAGGTGACAAACATCATGAAATGTAACTAATCTTTTTTTTGCCTTAATAGAAGCTAAGGGAACATTGTAATGAGGAGACCAAAAAAGATCACAGGGGGGAATAAGTTGGGGAAGCCTAAGCTGTTCTTTGATTGAGTAAATAGGAGCAGAAGTGAAGATGAGGGAAAACTCACTTAAGGCAGGCCAACTTGTTATCAGATCTTTGGTTGTAATCAGGTGTAGCTTGAAGGGGGTATTTTCTTTTAAATAAGAAATAATAGAACGGATATACCTTCCAATTCCGGAATGGTCTCCCATGCGCACGTCAATGCACAACTCCTTCATATTCAAAAAAAGCGGGTAATCAGTTTAGCAATGTCTTGATAGGTCAGATAGATAAACAAGATGATCAACAAAAGAAGGAAGGGAAAGATGAATTTTTCCATCGTCTTAGCCTTAATCGGCTTTTTGGTAATCGCTTCAATAGTAGCAAAAAGAACATGACCCCCATCTAGAACTGGAATGGGTAAAAGATTCAAAATTGCCAAATTCAAACTCACAAATCCAAGCCAGAAGAGCGCCTCTTTGACACCACTTGCCCAGCTATATTGAAGAGCTTGAACAATACCCACAGGGCCTGTTAACGACTTTGGACTGAGGGAGCCAGAAAGAAGATTGGTCAAGGTTTTCCACGTTTGATTGAATACGTTGATGAAAATTTCTGTTGGAGCTGGGTTATAGGCAACCATCTGATCGGAGAGTAGAGCTCCTAGCATGAGTCTCTTTTGAGATTGCTCTAAGAGAGTTAACTGATGTTCTCGCTGCTCGGTATTTTCTATTTTTTCAATTAACCGTTTTTTTTCTTGATAATCGGCTTCTATTTGCTTTGCTTTTGTTCGATCAAGTTTGAGTTCTGGGAGTGATTTTAATGTGATAGGGGGGAGCAGAATTAAATTATCCTCTTTAGAGAGCCCCTTTGATGAACCAATTTTAGAGATGAGCTGCTTAAGGGCGGATGGCTTGAAAGAAGATTCAAAAAGAGTGTCAGCGTTTTCCCAAGAGGAAACCGATTTCTCGGCCCCTCTTTGCACGACCATAAGGGCATTTCGATTCTGTAAATTTTTTAATAAATCGGCACTGTGGGTTACGGCAATTCCATCGATGGCTATGATTTGATCCCCCTGCCGTAGCACTTCACCAATCGGATTTCGAAACGACTCAGAAGGCCTCTCTTCCTCAGCATTCATATTCATAAAGGCGAGAGGTTCTGAGATAACATTTTCATGAGACAGTAAGTAGGGAATAAAGTAGAGCTGTTCAACCTTAGATTTAAGCCCTGCCTCATGTTGCCAGTCCTCTAATTCATTTTTTTGATCCATCCTTATACGAAGATCCGATATTTTCAGCCTAGGGGCTTGAGCAAGGAAATGTTTCCCATCCCTTTTAATCGTGAGAAGCACCTTTGAATCATTAAGGGTCGCTAAAAGTTGTTGATTCGAAAAGATCAATTCTCCATCAACCCAAATAATGCGATCTCCTTTTTGAATGCCGCTATTTTTTAAAGGGGAGTTAGCAGAGGAGAAGTTGTTAAAAATTAGGTATTGAGCAGGTAGAATACCGAGCTGTTCAATATTTGCATGATTAGAAGAGGTGGAAGGTAAAGAAAGAGAAAAGGGTTCTTTTTTTCCTGAAAAATAATCGACCTCGTTTCCCTGAAAAACAACGCCTTTATCGGCTAATAGAAGGGAAATAAGAAGGTCTTGGTAACCGCTGATTTTTTTCCCATCGACATAAAGGAGCTCATCTCCAGGGCGAACACCACTTCTATACAGCTTTGATTGGGGGTCTACGTACCCGATCACTTGGGTGTATTGTTGAAACGGCTTTTCTTGCCCACCAAAAATCCAAATTAGGCAGAAGGCAAAAAAGGCAAAGGCAATGTTAACAATAGGACCTGCGAGGGCGACCTTCACTCTTTCGATCGGCTTTTTTCCATAAAAACCATCGGCAATTCGATGAGGTTCTATTCCCTCTTTCTTCTCCATTCCAGCAATACGCACGTAGCCGCCAAAGGGGAGAAGACACAGCTGCCATTTTACCCCCTTTATTTCTCCTCTACGGATAATAGGGCCAAACCCAATCGAGAAGACCTCTACTGTCATTCCGCAGTGGTGGGCCATGAGAAGATGCCCTAGCTCATGGATAAAGATAAGAAACCCGAGGCCAAAAACGGCCAAAATAAGGTAAACAATACTAACGATCATCGTAAGGTGCCTCTGCTTTTCAATCCAAGCTCCCTAAATTAAACCGTTTGAAGACCTAAAAGTCAACAACACAGAGATAATATACCCAATGCTGGTTAATGTTACAACGATCCCCCCGTTGATAGGGGAAGGTCGTAGACCGATAAAAGGTGTCTTGATAGGGCAACCCCAACAATAGAAAAAATTAGCCCGAGGCCTAAACTTAAAAAAAATATAGGGATAAGGCGGCAGCTTAGCCGCCTGGCAATAAGAGGGGGACCAACAATAAAAGAGAGGACCAATAGGACTCCTACAGCTCGAAAAGCAGAGATAACGGTAAGAGCCGTTAAAAACATCATTAGATAGTGAAGTCTTTTTGTGGGAAGCCCTAAAAATGAAGAAAGGTTTTCATCAAAAGCGGTGATGACCCAGTGTCGAAAAAAGAGTCCTATAAAAAGAAGAACAAGAATCGCAACCAGCCATGCCATACGAATATCTTCAGAGTGAAGGGCATCGCTATTTCCTGTAATCACTTCAATGCCAATATGGCTATTTCGGGTAAAAGCCGTAACGAAGGTGACGCCTAAAGCAAATAAGGTTGTGAAGACAACCCCTATAGCGGCATCTTCTTGAAGCTTAAACCGATCTCGCATGAATTCGGTGAGAAAAGTTGTTAAAAAAGCAGAGATGAGGGCGGAGGTCAGAACGGTTGAGGTGCTTAAATTTAACCCCATTTCTAAATTTTTGTTAAAAATAAAAAAAATTATATAGGATAAAACAACTCCAAGAAGAGCCGTATGTGAAAGGGAGTTGGCCAGCATCGTTATCTTCTTTAGCGTCAAAAAATTGCCCAAGGAAATTGTTGAGATAGCAACGGCAATCAAAACCAAAAGTTGTACTTCGTCTGTTGGAAACCCGTCTTGTGGGAGTTTACCAAAGAGGCGACGGAGTAAGACAACGAAAAAACCAAAAAAATTTTGACCCCAGTAAGGATTCATATAGACTCCTCCGAAGGGTTTTCAGAATGGCTTTTCAGGGGTGGAATAATTTGATGATGAGGGTCATGACGTGGGTTTTTGAGAAGTTCTGTAAGATTTTTCTCCAAATCAGGAGAAATTAGGTGTTCGAGTTCCTCAGCAGTTCGGTGAACTTTTTCTGCCTTTTGCCCTAAATAGTCGACGAGGTAAACTTCCCATAACCGATGTAGCCGAATGATTTTTTCTGCTGCTGCTTTTCCTTTTGAAGTTAGAGATCCTGCAGTATCGATCCATCCCCGGCGTTCCATTTTTTTTAAAATTTTCTTTGGAATAAAAACTTCCCTATTTTCTTCTCTCCATACCTGTTTAAGGGTGTTTTCAATGAGACACTGTAGTCGAAATCGGCGTATTCGAGAATATCGAATCAAAAATCCATTACCAGGGGATAAAGAGAGGCTGAGGAGACAGAGCATGGAGGCCGTAAGTAAAATCATGGGCCCTGTTGGAAGGGAATATTTCCCACCTGGCACAGCAATCGATAAATAATTACCAAAAAATCCGCTTAAAACCCCAAAGATAGCTGCAAAGGTAAAGTACCAGGATAGCTTGTTCGTTAAGGGCCTTGCGGCAATAGCCGGAGCGATCAACATCCCTGTCATCAAAACGACGCCAACACATCGAATACCAACCACAACAGCTAAAACGGTTAAAAAGCAGAGGAGTTGGTCAATTTTTTTTGGATGAATACCCAAACTCTTCGCAAAAGTTGGGTCAAAGATAACCATTTCCAAATATCGATAAAAATAGAGAATGAACCCAATGATTAGTGCCGTGCAACAAGCATAGATAGTGACATGAATAGAGGTCATGGTTGCCGCTTGACCGTATAGAAAAAGAAGGGTTTGTTTGTAGGAAAGAGGGGCGATTTGTTGAAAGTGACTCGCCATTAGAACGCCAAGGCCAAAAAAAGAGGCTAAGACGAAACAAAGAGCACTATCGGGTTTTACTCGAAGTCGTTTTTCTAAAAATTCGACAGATTTAAGTCCTAAAAAAGCAAAAACAGCGGCACCCAATAAGGTGCCGATAATTCCTTCTTCATCAGAAAAAAAAAGTTTGCTATCGCAATCCCGAAAACCAAACCTGGAAAAGAGGCATGGGAGAGTGTTTCACCAATGAGAGATCGCTTACGTAATAGGACAATAACACCGATGAGGGAAGATGAGAAACACATCAACATGCTTCCAAGAGCCGAAGGGCGTAGGACGGGGTCTGTTAAAAGGGTTAAAATAGAGCTCCACATTAAAGAAGACCATCTGTTTTTTTCTTTGTTTTGAAAATGGCCTCATCCAGAAGTGTACTGTTTCGGCCGTAGGTTCTTTTAATGTTTTCTAGGTTGAATACATCGGAGATCGATCCGGCTCCTATCAAGCAGGTGTTGAGTAAGACAACCCAGTCAAAATAATCATCGACAGAAGAAAGATCGTGATGAACGCAGATGATGGTCTTCCCCTGTTGACGCAATTCTTTGAAAAGTTTAACAAGAGTTTTTTCTGTTGAGATGTCAATTCCTGAAAACGGCTCGTCAAGGAGGTAGATATCGGCTTTTTGAGCAAGCGCTCTAGCGATAAAAAGGCGTTGTTGTTGCCCTCCGGAGAGCTGTCCTATTTGTCGCTTGGCAAATGGGAGCATCTCAACCAACTCTAAGGCTTCATAGGTTGTTTTATGGTCTTCTTTTGAAACCCACTTCAAAAGTTTCATTTTTCCATAACAACCCATCATGACAAGATCAAAGGCTGTAATTGGAAAGTCCCAATCGACCGAAGACCGTTGAGGAACATAGCCAACCCTTTTTCTAACTTTTTCAAGAGGCTTTCCCCAAAAAAAAATATTGCCACTAAGGGGCTTTATAATCCCAAGTAGGGCTTTGAGAAGGGTACTTTTACCTGCCCCATTAGGGCCTAAGATGGCCACTAACTTTTTTTCAGGAATAAAGAAATTGATATCCCAAAGGACAGACGACTCTTCATAGTTCACAATCAACTGTCCAACATCAATGGCCCGATCAACCACTTCGTTATTCCCAGGCTCTGCAAAGAGCTTCAACGTTATGCTCCATCATCTTTTGATAGGTACCGGAAGAAGATCCCGGTGTTCCTAATGTATCAGAGTAAAGAGGGTCTTCAGCAATTTTAACTTTCACTCCCTTTTCAGCACAGACGGAAACAATTTTTTTTAAAGCATCTCTTCCGACGTTGAATTCGGGAAAGATCACAACGATATGGTGCTTAAGCATGTAGTTCACGACATTTTGAATGTCGTGACAACTAAGCTGCCCATCGGGAGCGAGTCCTTCCGGTGCGCAAAATCTTTCCTTCCAGTCTCCCCGGCCATCTCCCAGATACCGTCGAGCAAAGTAGTTAAAGGCATCATGGCTAGTAACCAGGTATTGTCTATCCAGGGCTATTTTTTTGAGCTTTTTAGCCAAAAGCCGGTCTAAACGGACCAAATTTTCTTTGAGGTTGGATCCATTTTTTTCGTAATAAGCGGTTCCCAAAGGATCGGCTGCAGATAAAGCTTTTACAATTGGATCAATCGCGTCAGCCCATAAAGAGACGTCAAGCCAAATGTGGGGGTCAATGGCGCCCCGGTCATGTAAAATAGCATTAGGATTTTTTTGACGAATAATATCTCCCAACGCATACCCTTTAGGGTGTTTTTCAAGATGATATCGAAGGCTGGCTCCATGTTCCAACCCGAGTCCATTATGAAAAATAATTTGAGCAAAAGAAAGTTTTTCGTCATCCCCCTTTACAAGTTCGTAACTGTGGGGGTCTATCGCCCCTCTGATCAAAGTGAGGTGATCGACTCTTGTTCCACCAATTTGCCCGACCATGTCATCAATGATGGCCGTTGTCGAAAGAATTTTTATTTTTTCATTCGAACTTAGCCATGCTCCCAAATTAGAAGGTTTTTTTTGACAACCAAAAAAAAAGAACATAAGAAGCAAGCAAAGATACCGTCTCATAGAACCTGTTATGTAAGTTTACCGAAGTGAGCTGAAAAATTGGAATTTGGACCGTCGCGAAAGCTCTCGCGGTTGGATCTTATCGCAACGTCGCTCGTATTTTCTCAATACGAGCTAATTGCGATCGCCCAACCCCGAGTCTTTGGCGAGGTCAAAACTCCAATTTTTCAGTTCACTTCGGTATACTTGGCCAAATGTCGCCCTTTCAAGCGAGTTCAGTATACGGAAAAAATAAATTATACCCAAGTGAACTGAAAAATTTGGATTTGGACCTGCCAAAGCTTTGAGGGGGGGTAGGGATCTTATCGGAATTTTTCAGCTCACTTCGGTATATTTTTGGAATTAAATCGAGTTGATTGTATCCTTTTTAGGTATAGAATGCTTTCCTTCCCACCAACGATTATTTTACGTCATAGAAGAGAAAACTTAAAAAAATGTTCTTTAGCGGGTTTGGAGAATCGAGAAGATCTTTTATTCTTTGTTTACCCAACTTCACAATTACCTTCTCTTGGCAACTATCTTCTTTTGTCATTAGAGGCATCAACAACGATGCCCTTGAAGCCATTATCTTCTATCGATGCTCATCATGGAATTTTTTTGGTGGATGGAACGTGGCGCAATACGAAAAAAATGATGAAAAAGTTACCTCCACTCGACTTTCGAAGCTTGCCAAGCAGTATCAAAACGGCGTATCCCCGACGACAACCAGATTGTCCTGACCCAAGTCGTGGACTTGCTTCTGTTGAGGCTTTGTATGTTGCCTACCTTTTGCTTGGAAGAGAAACAAGAGGGATTCTTGAAAATTATTATTGGAAAGAGGCATTTCAAGCTGCCCTTCCTTTTGATTTGTGTATACCGGAGTGAGCTGAAAAATTGGTTTTGGACCGTCGAGAAAGCTTTCGCGATGGCCCAAGTCCAAATTTTTCAGCTCACTTCGGTATGGAGGGTAAACTTTTGGCTTGCATATATACCTGAGTGAGGTGGAAAATTGGCGTTTATACCGAAATGAGCTGAAAATTTGGTTTTAGAACTCGCCAAAGACTCGCGGTTTGGTCTTATCGGGCGGCTGTCCAACCCTGAGATTTTGGCAGGGGGCCTTTGGCGCAGTCCAAATCCCAATTTTTCAACTCCTTTCGGTATAAAATCGATTTTTTAGGTTATTGAAGTGGATATGAAAAAGGTTGGAAGAAATGACCTTTGCCCCTGTGGCTCAGGAAAAAAATTCAAAAAATGTTGTGAGGTCAAAGCCTCTAAGAAAACTATTGGAGAAGTTCAGGTTTTATCAGGTATGAATAAAATGACTTCCCTTTTTCGTCAACGAATCTTCACGCCACTTCCTTCTGAAAAAAAGGATGATAAGGATCTTCTTTCGGATGAAAAACCTCTCAATATGTAATGAGATAGACTCCCATCCCAGCGAGATATCCAATCAATGCCGGAAATGAAACGGCTTTTGTATACGAGATAAAATCAATTTTTTCCATCCCCATTAAAGCTATTCCTGAGGAAGACCCTATGATGAGAAGGCTACCACCTGTTCCTGCCGCGTAAGCGGTCATAAGCCAAAGAGGGTGGTCCATTGGAAATTCTGTTAAAGGGTACATTCCCATGGTAGCCGCAACAAGGGGAATGTTGTCAATAAGCGCGGAGAGAAGGCCTATGAAAGTGGCCATCAGGGGAAGGCTTTTTAAGTGAAGATTTAGCCAAAGGGCAAAATCACTCAAAATGTTAGCTGACTCAAGAGCCCCTACGGTGAGGAGTATTCCCAGGAAAAAAAAGATCCCTGATATATCGATCTTTGTAAAGATGTGAGAGACTCGCAAATGATTTCGTTGTTCATGTTGTTGATGAAGCCCATCGGTCAAAAGCCAAACGATGGAGAGGCTAATTAAGGTCCCCATAAAAGGGGGGAGGCCTGTTAATGTTTTAAGAATGGGGACAAAGATAAGCCCTCCAATTCCTGTACCTAAGACAAGACGAGCTCCAGGTTCTTCTGTTTCTGAAATTGGAGAATGAGGGAGAAAGGTTCCTTTTATCCGATAAGTAAAGTAAAGAAGGGGGATCAGTAGTGAGACTAGACTGGGAAGAAAGAGACCTTTGATGATGGAAGGCGTCGAAAGTTGCCCTTCAATCCAGAGCATGGTGGTTGTTACATCTCCGATGGGCGACCAGGCCCCCCCCGCGTTCGATGCCACAACAACAAAACAAGAGAGAAGCATTCGATCTTTACGATTTTGTACAAGTTTTCGTAATACCGAGGTCATCAAGATGGTTGTTGTTAAATTGTCTAGAATGGCCGATAGAAAAAAGGAGAGAAAGGAGATTATCCAGAGGATCTTTCGCTTTGATTGGGTCTGAATAAGGTTAGTGATGATTTTAAATCCACGATGAGAATCGATAAGCTCAACAATCGTCATTGCACCTAATAAAAAGAACAAAATTTGAGAGATGCTCATGACGTGATCGTTTAGGTTGGTTAGGCCGCTCCTAACAAGGGGTACCGCTTCGGAAAGAAGAACAACGCCCCAGCAGGTGACTGCCATAAAAAGAGCCATGGCGGCTTTATTGATCTTTAGCTTGTGCTCAAGAATTACAGCGAGATAACCAAAAGAAAAAATTGTGAGAATGAGGGATTTCATGTAATTCCTGCGTGAATGATGTCATGCATGCGGATGAGCCCAACCAATTTTTTTTGTTCTAAAACAGGAAGCATTGTAATCCATTTTTTTGGATTTTTTTGCATGAGCTTAAGCGCCTCCCAAGCAAGTGTTGTTTTCTCGATGGTAAGGGGGGTCTGTGTCATGAGGGTTTTGAGATCTTTTTGCATAACTAAAGCTCCTAAAGACTGCAAAGAGCGCCTCAAGTCTCCTTCAGTAAAAATCCCTTGAAATCGTTTATCTTCATCGATAACCAAAAGACACCCTAGATTTTTTTCAGAAAAGACAGAGAGGGCTTCTTCTAGTTTATTTGAAAGAAAACAGAGGGGTAGCTTATTCACATGAATCATGATGTCCTCGACTCGTATCGTTGCCATTTTGCCTATCGTTCCGGATGGATGGTTTTCTCCATACACAGACAAAGGGATCTCTTTTTTTTGCATCAAAGCCATAGCAAGGACATCACCAACAAGAAGCTGGACTTCTGTTGAGATCGTTGGGGCAAGGTCAAAGGGGCAAAGTTCTTTAACAACAGGCAAGATCATCACCGTGTCAGCCTCCCTGGCTAACCGACTCCTTCTGTTAGAAACGAGAGCGATAAGGGGTGTTTTTTTTTTCTTGATAAAAGGAATGAGATCGAGAATCTCTTGGGTCTCTCCGCTCTTACTCAGTAAAATGACACAATCTTCGTCAGATACAATTCCGAAATCGCCATGCAAAAAATTGATGGGGGAAAGAAAAATCGACTTTGTTCCCGTCGATACCAGTGTCATGGCAATCTTTTCAGCTACGATTCCACTTTTTCCGACGCCAGTAAGAATAAGAAGCCCTTTTGTTCGAAGACAAAGGTCTAAGACCGACTCTGCTTCAGCAAGATCAAGGTGGTCGAAGAAGTATTCTAGGTGATGACGTTGATTTTCGAACAAGCTCTTTAACATCTTGGGCTATGATCATAAGGTATTGGCTTTTTTGCTTGAAGTAGATATATACCCAAGTGAACTGAAAAGTTTGGGGGCCATCGCGAAATCTCTTGCGGTTGGATCTTATGTGTTCAATGTTGAGGAGAGTCGGCTAGATGCATTCTATTGCTGTGCTATTGGGAGATGGGATTGGTCCAGAGATTATGGAAGCGACGCTTCATGTCCTCAAAGAGGCGGGAGGAGAGCTCGATATTCACTATGTCGAAATGGGAGAAAAAGTTTATCTTCGCGGGATTGAAACAGGGATTGAGCCCCATACATGGGAAACGATTAGAGGGACATCAGCTTTTCTTAAAGCCCCGACGACGACTCCGCAGGGAGGGGGATTCAAGAGTCTTAATGTAACGGTTCGAAATACGCTTGGGCTTTACGCTAATGTTCGTCCCACTGTTGCCTACGCCCCTTTTATCAAAACATTGCATCCTGGAATGGACGTCGTGATTATTCGGGAAAATGAAGAAGATCTTTATGTGGGTATAGAATATCGGCAAACGCCAGACGTTGTGATGGCACAAAAACTTACGTCTCGTCAGGGCTCTGAGCGGATTCACCGTTATGCTTTTGAATATGCTCGTCATCACGGTCGTAAAAAGGTGACCTGTTTTACAAAAGACAACATTCTGAAACTTTCTGATGGGCTGTTTCATCATGTTTATGATGAGATATCGAAAGAATATCCTGATATTCTCAATGAACACTGGATTATCGATATTGGGACCGCTAAATTCGCAGATGCTCCAGAAAATTTTGATGTCGTTGTTTTGCCCAATCTGTATGGAGATATTTTGTCAGATGTTGCTGCTCAAATTTCTGGATCGGTAGGAGTGGCCCCTTCAGCAAACATAGGAGAGCAGGCTGCGATGTTTGAAGCAATTCATGGTTCAGCTCCCCGAATGGCAGGGAAAAATAAGGCCAATCCTTCAGCCCTGTTGTTATCGAGCGTGATGATGATGGCTTATTTGGGAGAGGTCGAGGTAGCCAAGCGGATCCACGATGCTTGGCTAGCTACGATCGAGGAAGGGATACATACCTACGATATTTTTGATAAAAAGAACAGTCAGGTTCAGGTTGGGACAAAAGAGTTTGGGGAGGCTGTAGTAAAAAATTTGGGAAACCAGCCACGGCAACTTCACTCTCCTTCGTATAAAACATCCAGTCGGATTATGCCGTTGAAAGCTTCCTTTCGGAAGGATCCAGAAAGAAAGCTCATCGGCGTCGATTTCTTTATTTATTCGAAAGAAAAAATTAAAATTTTTCAAGAAAAAATCGGAAAAATTGATCTTTATCCTTTTAAATTACAGATGATCACCAACCGAGGAGCCCAGGTCTGGCCCGATAACCACCCTGGGGTTTTTTGCATTGAACAAATGCGTTGTCGATTTATCAATGGGTACAACCAGGGTGGGTCAATCGAGCAACAAGATATCGTAAAACTTATCAATCGTTTTATTGAAAGGGGTTTTGATGTGACCAAAACAGAGAACCTCTATACCTTTGATGGCCTTCCAGGCTACTCCTCTGCGGAGGCTTTTATACCGAAGTGAGTTGAAAAATTGGGTTTGGACGCCGCCAAAGCGATTTTATGATAAGATCGCAAGGGCTTTTGGGATGGCGAAAATTCTCAATTTTTCAGTTGACTTCGGTATCGCTCGTCTATTTTTAGCTTATCCTCTGCTTTCTTGCAACGACTCTCCGACAATATGAAGAGTGTAATCACAAACAACCCCTTCCTTAAGTTTGAGTGTCATGTGGTGTATTCCAAGCTGTTTGATCGATTTATTAAGGCCAATTTGACGGCGATCGACAACAATCCCTTCTTCTTTAAAAAGTTTTATTAAATCGCTTGAACCGACCGCGCCGTACATATTTCCCTCAGGGTCAACTTTAACTGTAGTCGTAAGGGTGATGCCATCGAACTTTTTAGCAAATTCTTCCGCCTCTTGGCGATCGATACTTGCTTTTTTCTTCCGCTCTTCTTGAAGTTTTACTTGCATACGAAGCGTATGTTTTGTCGCAAGGACTGCCTTCTGCCGCGGCAAAAGATAATTTCGTGCAAAACCTGGCTTTACAGAAATAAGCTCACCACTCCGCCCTATATCTTCGACATCTTGTGTTAATAAATACCGTTGCTTCATCGTTTTCCCCTCACATTCCAGATACAAATGGCAATAATGCTACATAACGGGCTTGTTTAATAGCGCTAACAAGCTTTCTTTGATAGAAGGCGGAGACCCCGGTAATACGACGGGGCAGAATCTTTCCGCGCTCCGTGATAAACCGAACCAAGGTATCGAGGTCCTTATAGTCGATATGAGTAACGCCAGAAGCTTTAAAAGGACAGCTTCTTCTCTTTCTTTGATTAAATGGTGAATCCATAGTTTCCTACTCAGATAAGGGTTTAAATTCAATTTTTTCAGGGACTTCTGTAGCCTGAAGGGTCATAAATCGAAGGATATCCTCGTTCAACCGATATTCTCCCCAAAGGGTGCGGACCATTTGAGGGGGGGCAGAGAAAAAAAGTAAAAAATAGTACCCGTCTTTCTTCTTTTTGATATCGTAGGCAAGCCTCTTCCTCCCTTGATCAAAAATTTTATGGACTTCTCCACCTTTACTGACGATACCGGCCAAAACTTTGTCTAAAAGTTTCTGCCTTCCCTCTTCCGATAGGGTAGCATTGAAAATATACATCCCTTCATACAACTGTTGTTCTTTAGGCATTGTTAAAAATAACTCCTTTTTTTTAAGTCGATGCGGCATTCGCTATCGTTGCCGCCTGAGAGACCCCTTTCTCAATCCAACAAGTTAGAACGGTGACAACCTTGTCAAAAATGAGAGGCAGTAACTCCTCTTCAGCCCCGTTAAAAATACCGAGAACATAACTGTCTAAGGGGGCCCCTTGCTCAGGCTTTCCTACACCCAGGCGTAACCGAGGATAATTGAAAGAGTTCAAGGAATTTCCAATATCCCTCAATCCGTTATGCCCCCCGTGACTTCCCTTTTCTTTCAAACGAAGCTTTCCAAAGGGAAGGGCAATGTCGTCAACGACAATAATACTCCGTTTCAGGGGTATTTTAAAACGGAACAAACTTTTTTTTACCATTTGACCACTCTCATTCATAAAGCATGCAAGGGGTAAAATAAGGTTAACCGAGTGATGACAAACGATTCCCTGTCCCCATCTGACACTCCCTTTAAATAATTTTTTATCCAACAAAATGGAGTGTTTTCTAGCAAAGTAAGAGACGGCCCGAAGGCCGATATTATGTCGTGTTTTTTCATAAAATGATCCAGGGTTTCCCAGTCCAACAATGAGATAAGGTTCATGTACTCCGTTTTGAAACGATAACAACGACTTCATCCATTTTAGCAAGAGGTGTTACTCCTTTGGGAATTGTAATATCGGATAATTTTTTTGATTGTTTGATCCCTAAATCACTCACATCAATTGTAAATTTCTCAGGGATTTGCTTAGGTAAACACTCAACTTTCATATGACGAATGATTTGTCTAAGAAATCCTCCTAATTTGACACCAGAGCATTCGGCGACACCACTACATTGAATAGGGACCTTCACCTTTACTGGAAGATCATCAAATAGCTCCTCAAAATCGATATGCGAGACGTGGTAGGTTGTCAGTTCATATTGGATATCTTTAATGACAACCTTTTTTTCCTTTTCGTCTTCGATTTTTAGACGAAATAGGGTGGTTCCAAGGTGGCCTGGCTTCATTTCCCTTAAAGCAGCACCAAATTCGGCTGCATCTATCGTTAATTGTTGACTAAACTCTTTTTTACGGTAAAGGATAGAAGGAATTTTACCCTCGCGTCGAATTCTCTTCGTTTCACTTTTTTTAGTCGAGTTGCGCATTGTTGCGGCTAACATCATCATTACTGGCTCCAGTCTAAAAACATGATTAAAATGGTTGGGGCGGAAGGATTCGAACCCTCGAGTGGCGGTACCAAAAACCGCTGCCTTACCACTTGGCTACACCCCAACAGCTTCAAAAGACATTCAATGATAGTCGACTTATTGATTTAAATTCAATCTTCAGAAAAAAGAGGGCTTTTTACATTTCATGTTTAAAAAAATGGAGAAAATTGAGCATAATCGGCCCCTGATAGTCGAATTGAAAAATCTTCTGAGGAGCAAACAATGGCATTACTTATTCCCACAGCAGAGCACGCCAAATATTTTGGGTCTGTTCTCCCTGCTTTAGAGAAAAAAGAGGAAAATTTAGGGTTATTAATGGTTAATCTTCAGGCTAAAGTAGAGCGTGCTGTACAAGCAAAAATAGCAGGATTTACCGCAGCAAATAAGAAGTTAGAACACGAAAACAATATCTTTCGTAAGCTTGCCGATCACATTCAGAAAAAATTAACTGAAAGGATAGCGAATAAAGCTAAGCAATGTGATTTTTCTGATGACCCAAGTTCTAAGTTGCAGGATGAGGCTTTGGAAATAGGCCTTTCTTTTCAAAAATTTTCTAAGTGTTCACCAGATGAGGCAGGGGGTCTTCTCAGTAGGGTAAAAAGGGCTCATGAAGATGTCAGTAGAGAAATTGAGGGTAATTTAAGAGAGATGGGTTTTTTGATAGAGGATCTTCATCAAAATATTACCATTTCCAAGGAAATCGTAAGGACTGATTCTGAGGGCCGTATTCGTATCATTCGTAACCAGAGGCCATAATGATGATAACACCTGTACACGCAACAACCAATTATATTCAGGCGTTTATTGAATATGAAAATTGCCGGACTGGCTTCATGAAGTCAATGTCAAGGGAGATCGGTTCGTTAAGTCAACGTGTCACCTCCCTTTATGAAGAGAAAAGCGAAGCGGTTTTACAGGCTAAAAGGGCCGATGACGCGTACTGTTTGGCAGCAGCAGCGACTTCTCTTGTCGCCGGTTTTTCCTCCGCGCTTGCGACGGCGGTTGATTGGTGGAGTGGTGCTCCTGTTTCTTCTTTGCCGATTATTCTTAGTGGAATGGCCGTAGCAGGATCAACTGGATTTGGGAATTTTTATGGATCCGAAGACGGAGGGAAAGGGTTCGTATTTTGGGGAGTTGTTGCCAGCTCGGCGGTTGCGATTAGCCTTCTCTCTGGGGTGACTTCGACTCCTTTAACTGCGGTTGGGATTGCCGTAAATGCGGCTGGAAAGGCAGCCACAGTCTATCTCAGTTATAGGGGACACGAGGCAGATCTCAAGCAAATTATTACTGAAAAAGAGTTCCTTGTTCACAAAGGCCAGCTTGATGCCACTTCCCGATCGATTGCTGCCAGTATGGAAACGGGTCGTATGCTTAAGTCAAGAGTTCAAAGAACAGTTAACAAAACGGTAGCCGCAGCTACCATGGAGTAAAAGATGACAATGATAGCAAGATCAGTAGAGAGACAATGTATAAGTCTTATGGAGTCTATTCGCGTCATGGATAGAAAGTATCAAGACCAATGTGAATATGTCGATCTGAAAAAGAGGGAGATCCTTTCTGATAGAGCTACGAACTCAAAATGGAAGTTTATGAATTCGATTTTTTCTGCTATCGGAGCTTTTCCGGGTGTAGCGGCTTGGGTTCCAGTTGCTTCAAAAGGGGTCGAGTATCTCGTTACAGACCCTAGAGGATACCGTAGTCAATATCAAGATGACGTTGCCAATCGTGAAACCCTTGAATGTGATCGTGGTTTTAATCTCAACCAAAGCATCAGAACGACTCTGGAGAGTCTGATACAGCGAGTTCAACAGGCTCAAAACAGAGCGTAGAAATAAGAAGGTTTGTCCATACCGAAGAGAGCTGAATTTTTCAGCTTATTTCGGTATAGACCTCTTTAGTCGATCCCCATTCTTGTTGGTAATTCTTTTCTTTAACATAAGTAAAGTATATGATGAAGAACAGGAGAGGTCGGTTGGAGGGGTAATGCGTTTCGGAAAAAGGTCACCCTTGGTTGAGAGGGATGTCTGGATTAAAAATCGGTTTAAGTCCGTCCAGGTCTTGGGTGAGTTTTTTTGTTTTTTTATCAACCTTCTCACTCTCTTAAAAAAGCCTCCCTCTTTTCGTCTTATCTTACAGCAGCTCTATGATATAGGGGTTACTTCGTTGCCGGTGGTCGCAATAACCGGGTTCTTTACAGGTCTTGTTTTGTCAGCGCAGTCGTTTTATCAGCTAGCAGACAAGGGATTAACATCCTTAACGGGGTTGCTTGTTGCTAAGGCGATGATCACGGAGTTGGGACCCGTTCTTACGGCCTTCATGGTTACGGGACGGGTTGGCGCGGCTATGTGTGCCGAGTTAGGGACGTTACGTGTTACCGAACAAACGGATGCTTTGGAAACAATGGCGGTTAACCCGAACCGTTATCTTGTTGCACCTCGGTTTTTAGCGGGAAGTTTTGTGATGCCTCTTCTGACGCTTTCGAGCATGGTTTTGGGAGTTTTTGGGGGGTATTTAATTGCGGTTTATTTCTTTGGAATGTCTTCGGCGGCTTATTTTGATCCAATACCACTTCATATTACTCTATTTGATTTTTCAACAGGGCTGATTAAAGCTTTTGCCTTTGGAATTCTCATTATGACGATTTCATGTTTTCGGGGAATGAAGACGAGTGGAGGAGCGGCAGGGGTAGGGCGTTCGACGACAAGTAGTGTTGTAATTTCTTACGTTTGCATTCTTTTTACGAACTTTTTTTTAACATTATTCTTAAATATTTTTCGATCACAGCTTCAAAAATTATTATGATTAACGTTCACAAATTAAGAAAAAAATTTAATGGGTTTTCTGTTTTGAATGGGCTTGATTTGGATGTCCATGATGGAGAAACGTTGGTTATTCTTGGTCGTTCGGGAACCGGAAAAAGTGTTTTGCTTAAGCATATCATCGGTATTGATAAGCCTGATGAAGGTTGGATCGAAATTAATGGAGTTCGCATTTCAGAGCTTTCTGGGGCAGCTCTTTATAAAACTATTTTTCATATGGGAATGCTTTTTCAGAGTGGGGCTTTATTTGATTCTATGAACATAGAAGATAATACCGCTTTTTTTTTGAAAGAACATGGTGACGTTGCTAAAAATAAAAAATTTTCTTCGGCTGAAATTAAATTTCGGACGGCTCAAGCGCTTGAAATGGTCGGGCTTAATGGAACGGAAAAAAAGATGCCCTCCGAACTTTCCGGAGGGATGCGTAAACGGGCAGCACTTGCTCGTCTTATTGTTTATCGCCCCTCTATTATTTTATATGACGAGCCGACAACAGGGCTTGATCCGATTACATCGATGCAAATTAATGAGCTGATCGTCGAAACACAAAAAAAGCTAAAGACGACGAGCATTGTTGTGACTCATGATATTTTATCAGCTCTTCATATTGGAGATCGGTTGGCTTTGATTGAAAATGGGAAAATAACCTGTATAGAAAAACCTGAGGCTTTTATGAAAATCGACAACCCGATCATTGATTTTTTAAGAAACACTCTAAAAGTTAGGGGATGAATGTCTAATTCTATGAAAAATTTTTTTATTGGGCTTTTTTTAATAGGATCCATTGGGGCTCTTTTTGGAGTTGTTTTATTTTTAAAGCCATCGGTTGGTGATGAAAAGCAAGTTCTTTATCTCCGGTTTTCGAATATTAATAAGATCAATATTGGAACTCGAGTTCTTTTCGCTGGAAAAGCTGTTGGTGAAGTCGTTTCTATTGATGAGATTGATGAGGCT
The DNA here is from genome assembly GCA_963777025.1 of Parachlamydiales bacterium. Lineage (GTDB taxonomy): Bacteria > Chlamydiota > Chlamydiia > Chlamydiales > Rhabdochlamydiaceae > PALSA-1444. The sequence continues at coordinate 21,111 of CAVZOR010000006.1, read as the reverse complement.
CGTAAGAGACCGCAAATCGATGAACTAGGTCGTCTCTTTTTTTACCAACTAACGTTAAAAATTGATTCTAATGTGCGTGTCTATAATACCGATATCATAACGATCCAAACGTCGGGGCTTTTAGGAGAGAAGTCAATAGCGATTGTTCCTAGAGCCTCACCGGATGGGGTAATCCCGGACATGATAACCGATAAAACACCCTTTTATGCGAACTCTGTTGATGCTATTGAGAATACCTTTGCCCGACTCTCTGATGTCGGTGAAAAACTCGATGGTACGGTTGATCGGATTAGGCAGTGGGTTGAACAAAACGGCAACGATATTACGGAATTGACAACCTCGTTTGCTTCCGTTATCAAAAAATTTGATAAGTTAACACAAGCGGTTGATCAAGAAGAGATTGTTCCTCAGTTGAAGGAGGGGATGACCGGTATTGTCAATCTTTTTAAGGTCTTAGGTGGTATTGCTGATAGCTTGAAAAGTGGAATTGCCTCTTTTGATCAGACCTTTCAGGAGATTACGGGTGGACAGGGAACCCTAGGGAAGCTAATTCAGGAAGATGAGGTTCATTTTCGGTTAACCACGTTTATGAGTAAGATCAATGATATCCTTAGTTATATTAAGAAGTATGGATTTCTTTTTCATCTCAACAAAAATTGGCAACGAACGTACCTAAAACCGATGACAATTTTGAATGCTTTAGATGATTCAGCTTCCTTTAAAGAATACTGTGAGACTGAAATGGAGCAAATTAATGGGGCAATTGATCGACTTGCTCTGTTGATCGATAGAGCTAAAAAAGAACAAAATGATGATTGGCTTAACGCTCCTCAATTTCAGAAAAACATAGGGGAACTCATTTATCAATTTAATAAAATGACTGAAAACCTCCGATTTTGTAATAAAAGGTTAGCAGAAGAGCCCTATACCGAAGTGAACTGAATACTTGGGTATATACCGAAATGAGCTGAAAAATTGGATTTGGGCCGTCGCGAAAGCTCTCGCGGTTGGATCATCTTATCGTAAAGTCGCTCGTATTGAGAAATATGGGCAATACCCGAGTGAGTTGAAAAATTTGGGTTTGGACCTCGCCAAAGCCTTGGGGTTGGACGATCGCAACTAGCTCGTATTGAGAAAATACGAGCGACGTTGCGATAAGATCCAACCGCGAGGACTTTCGCGACGGCCCAAATCTAAATTTTTCAGCTCACTCGGGTAAGTTGCGATCGTCCAACCCTCAAATCTTTCCAGGGGCTTTGGCCGCGTCCAAAACCAAATTTTCAGCTCATTTCGGTATAATTTATGGTTTGAGTATTTCTGATGAGGAACTTTTTTCGACAAGCTTTCCGAGTTTAAATGTCGAAATTACACAGCTGATTGCAATGGCTATGCTAAGCAAACCGACAATCGATGCACTTGCTAAAACACCGCCACAGCACTGAATGAGCAAAAGGCTAGTGATCGAAGCACTCCCTCGGCCTAAACGAGAACACATACCATCAATCACTAACTTTCCCTGCATTTTCTCAAGTGCAGAAAGAGAAATGAATGAGATCTCCTTAGAGGTATCAAAGAGGGTGTATTTTGCAGCTCGAACTAAGCAGAAAAATAGCGTTCCCAACAACACGAGCAGATCGATATTGTGGGTTGTCATCGGGTGCCATAGGGCAATAAAAAAAGCCCCTTCAGTCACAAGTAGACAAACCGGTGTAACTAGGGAGGCGATAACCCAGCGTGAACGAAGAAGGAGATAAGGGGTGATCACTAGAGCGCTGAAGGCGGTTAAAACCCCATTCCAAAATGAGAGCACTCCCATATAATCACAGTAGTCTCGAGGATCTGGAAATTTTTGTTTCAAAATATCTAAAAAGACAACCTCTCCCAAGGTATAAGCAATATAATCGGCAACGGTTAACCAGGCTAAAAGGAGAAGATAGCGAGATCGGAGGCAAGCCTGAATGCTTTCCCATAGAGATAACGATTCTTTTTCCTCTTTTTCTACGCCCTCTTGTTTATTTTGTTGGGAAAGTTTTCGCCAAAGCCGGGAATATAAATACCCGATTCCAATTCCAACAAGGGCGGTCATGAACATCATCCATGTCAACGATTGTGACCATGATTGATTCGAAACCCAGTTAGAGGTACACAGTAACACAATAGGGCCTGCAACGATTGTTCCGACACTTCCACCTAACATTAGGGGAGCATAATATTTTTTAGCCTGAGCAAGAGGGACATATTCATTGATAAGTCCCCAAAAAAGGAGTGTTAAAAGAGCAATTTTCCAAAGTTCTGCCATCACAAAAAACAGCATGGAACAGAGTTGTGGCAGGAGAGTTGTTAGAAGGGGAAAAAGGTAACCAGGTGGGTGTGATTAGGCCCGATTTCAAGTTAAAAAGAAAAGGATAAATGAAAAGCGCAAACAGAAGAAAAAAACTTAAAAAAATGGTGAGGACAATCAAAAAAACCTTATAAATCGAAAACCGATTTAAAAGACGGGTGAGCACGTAAACCATAATAACAGCAGCCGGAAGTGTTCCTATCAGTTCAAAAAGAGGAATTGATCCGGCCCCTCCGCTCCCTAGATCAGCAATAACAAGGGCATTTCGAGCACTACGCAAAATGTTATAATTGACGTTGAGAAGGGAGACAATTCCAAACATGAGAAAAAATAGAGCATTAAAGCGACGAATAGTTAAAAATTTGATCAACTTTACTGGGCTCTTTTTCGATCTTGTTCTCTTTGGAAACGTTTTCGTAAACGAATAGATTTAGGGGTGACTTCTAGGACTTCGTCATCTGCAATAGAATCAATCCCTGTCTCCAAAGTAAATCTTTGTGGAGGTGTCAAAATGATGTTTTCATCACTTCCAGCCGCCCGAACGTTGGTGAGCTGCTTTTCTCGAGTTACGTTAACGACCAAATCGTTATCACGATTATGCTCCCCAACGATCATCCCTTCGTAGACTTCATCTCCCGGAGAAACAAAAAGAGAACCCCTATCTTGTAAGTTGAATGCCGCGTACCCTGTTGTTTTTCCCTGATTCCCAGAGATCATAACTCCTCTGCTCCGTCCTGGTATAGGTCCCTTAAACGGCTCATAACTGTCAAAGATCGACGTTAAAAGTCCTAGACCTTTTGTTGCTGTTAGAAAGATGTTCCGGTAACCCATAAGGCCTCGTGTCGGGATCTGAAACTGCATGAGGGTAATTCCATGTTCATTTGTCTCAAGAAATCGAAGTTCTCCACGACGACGAGAGAGCTCTTCGATCACTGTTCCTGAAAATTCTTGAGGAACTTCGATGTGGGCTCTTTCCATCGGTTCTGACTCAACTCCATCAATCATTTTCAAAATAACTTTTGGTTTTGAGACTAAAAATTCATAACCCTCCCGACGCATTGCCTCAAGAAGGACGGCCAAGTGAAGCTCTCCACGACCGCAAACTTCCATGGAATCTTCTTTCTTTTGATCGATTCTGAGAGAAATGTTTCCCTTTTTTTCTTGTAACAGACGATCTCGAATTTTATTCATGGTGACATGCTTCCCCTCTTTTCCTACGAAGGGGCCATTATTTACCGTAATTTCAATAGCCAAGGTTGGCTCGGCTAAGTTAATAGGCGGGAGGGGAGTTTGATTAGATGGGTTACACAAGGTATCGCCAATCATGATGTCGGGAATTCCTGCTATAATGACGATATCTCCTACCCCTGCCTCTTCCATTTCAACTCTTTTCAAACCGATATGCCCTTCAAGACGAATCGCTTTATGATGAGAACAATTTCCATCACGATCGATCCGAACAATCGGATCGTTTTTTTTGATTTTTCCTTCTAAAATACGACCACAGGCTTGGCGACCTACATAATCATCATAGGTCAACGTCGTTGCCTGCATTAAAAAAGGAAGGTCCAAACTTCCAGGGGGGGGAGGAACAAAATCGATGATTAGCTGAAACAAGGGTTTTAAATCAACTCGGGGGTCTTCAAGATTTTTGATCGCAAAACCTTGAAGACCCGATGCATAAATGACAGGGAAATCGAGCTGCTCATCCGTCGCCCCGAGTTCGACAAAAAGGTCAAAAGTTAAATTGAGAGCCCGGTCGGGGTTGGCGTGAGGACGGTCAATCTTATTTAAGACGACAATAGGGCGAAGCCCCATCTTTAAGGCCTGAGAGAGGACAAAACGGGTCTGCGGCATTGGCCCCTCTTGGGCATCGACAATAAGCAATCCAGAGTTAACGAGACCCAAAACTCTCTCAACTTCTCCAGAGAAGTCAGCATGACCTGGGGTATCAATGATATTAATCTTAAAATCTTCATAGAAAACACTCGTATGTTTAGCAAAGATGGTGATGCCCCTCTCTTTTTCTTGGTCATAGCTGTCCATGACTCGCTCGGGGATGACCTCATTAAACCTAAAAACATTCGACTGTTTTAAAAGCTGGTCTAAAATTGTTGTTTTGCCGTGATCGATATGAGCGATAATGGCAAGATTTCTGATCTTCGTAGGCGGATACATATGGTACCGCAGAAGCGTATAAAAATCGGAAATAAAATGCGAAGAATATCTTAGAAAGACTGAATTAGAAGTTGTATACCGAAGCGAACTGAAAAATTGAGGCTTTATACCTAAGTGAGCTGAAAAATTGGTTTTGGACCCCGCCAAAGCCCCTACAAAGGTGTGGGGGTTGGACGATCGCAACTAGCCGATACTTCTCAATACGAGCGACGTTGCGATAAGATCCAACCGCGAAAGCTTTCGCGACGGTCAAAATCCAATTTTTCAGCTCACTTCGGTATAGACACGCCACCAAAGCCTCGGGAACGACCACTTTGGCCTCGCCCCCTATCTCTGTGTTGTCGAGTTTTAAATTGTCTAGCTTTCGATGGTTTCTACAACAGCCTCCACAGCTGATTCATTTCCAGGCTGAACATCCGAAATAGCCGACTTTAGAACCTCGATTTTAGAGCCATCAACCATTTTTAAAATTAAAGTGTTCTCTTGAATTTTAGCCACGGTCCCAACAATACCTGCCGTTGTCACCCTGTCCCCCTTCTTTATAGAGTTTCTCTGTTGTTCTAAAGCTTTTCGTCTTTTTCTTTCAGGGCGCCAAAGAAGAAAATAAAAGAAAAGAGCCCCAAATCCTAACAACATCAACGTTTGGGAGAGGTTGTTCCCTTGAGCTGGAGCAACAGCGCCATCAGCAAACAGTGAGCTCATGGTTAATAAAAGAAACGATAAAGTTTTTTTCATAAAATCCCTTATAAAAACAATTAAAAATCTTTAAGCCAATGCTGCCTAAACCTTTTAAAAAAATCAAGAGAAAATGAGCTATTATTTTATCCTAGTTATGTAAAAACGAGATTGACTTGGGCTTTGAAAAGGCAGTACAATGCTCCTTACCTTAGGGGGGAGGCGTGCTCTTTCCTGTTTTCTTCTTTTTTAAAGTTAAAGGTATTTTTTGAAACTTTTTCGATTTTTTAGACCAGCTCCTATTATTTCAGAAATCGAAAATTTGAAGACAATCGATACTCAATATAAATATTGGCGCTGGCGTGTTTTTATTGGCATGTATGTTGGGTACATTTTTTATTATTTTTCTCGTAAAAGTTATACCTGTATCATGCCCTTGCTGATTCGCGATTTAGGGTTCACGAAAAGTGATTTAGGACTCCTTTCAAGTTTTTTTGCTGTCACTTATGGGATGAGTAAATTTTTAAGTGGGATTATTTCGGATCGCTCTAATCCTCGTGTATTTATGTCTCTTGGACTCATCATGACAGGTTTTCTTAATATTTTTTTTGGATGGTCTTCATCTTTGTTTGTTTTAGCTGTTTGTTGGGGATTGAATGGCCTTTTTCAGGGTTGGGGGTGGCCCCCTTGTGCTAAGCTTTTAACCCATTGGTATTCACAAAAAGAACGAGGAACTTGGTGGGGGATGTGGAATTCTTCTCACAATGTCGGAGGGGCTCTCATTCCGTTGTTAGTGGGGTTTACCGCCCAGATGTTGGGGTGGCGTTATGGAATGTACATTCCCGGTATTTTGTGTATCGGTGTTGGAATTTTTATTTTTTTATGTCTTCGAGACACCCCTAGATCTTTAGGTCTTCCAACGATAGAGAAGTACAAAAGTGACTACTCTATTTCCAAAAACAATTGGAATGATGAGATCTCTGTAAAGGAAATTCTTTTAAAATACATCCTTAACAACGGCTATCTCTGGGTCCTGGGAGTCGCCTATTTTTTTGTTTACGTCATTCGAGGAGCTATTAATGATTGGACCCCTCTTTTTTTGATTGAGACGCGGGGGTATGATCTCATCACAGCCAATGCAGCGATTCTTTGGTTTGAAATTGGTGGATTGGTGGGAAGTTTTGTAGCGGGTTGGGCTTCTGATAAAATTTTTAATGGTCGTCGAGGGCCTATCAATGTTCTATTTTCTTTGGCTGTTATCGGTGTGATTATGGTCTTATGGGGAGTCTCTTCAACGACGATTTTTCTTGATTATTCGTTAATTTTTGCAATAGGATTTCTTATCTTTGGCCCTCAAATGCTTATTGGAATTGCTGGGGCAGAGTTAGCTCATAGGAAAGCAGCTGGAAGTGCAACCGGATTTATCGGGTGGATTGCTTATATTGGAATGGCTGCTTCGGGATACCCGCTTAGTAAGATAATGGAGTGGATGGGGTGGAACGGATTTTTTATGACGCTTGTGTTCTGCGGGGTTGTTTGTGTTGCTCTTTTGTTGCCTTTGTGGTCAGTTAAGTCGAACCCAAAGTTTCTCACTGCCACCTCATTTGAGGGAGATGAACAAGAAGCTGAGAAGACGGTTTCAGAAGCTTGAATTTAATTTTTTCAGATCAAGCAAGCAGGTGCACTTTTTTTTCTTTGATTTCTTCTTTTTCATTTCCCACTTCATCTCTTTGGAATGTTGAACCACAGAGGCACATCCAGAGGCCATTCCAGAGACGTAGGGAAGGGGCAAAACAACAGCGATCATTTCAAGGAGAAGCAGCAGATGTTTAGGTTTCATAAACCCTACGTTAAAATAAAAGTTTAATTTTTTTCAAGGTCGGTTCATGGGTTGGGTTCCGCTTCATGTTCATTCTCAGTATTCAATTCTAAATTCGACGGCTTCTACTGAGGGGTTAGTCAACAAGGCTGCAAACTGTCAGTTGCCGGCTATTGCCTTAACTGATGAAGGGGGAATGTATGGGGTTATCGAATTTTATAAAAGCTGTAAAAAGGTCAATATTAAGCCAATCATTGGTTGTGAACTTCAACTGGCGCCAGGTTCTAGGTTGGAACGAAAAAAAATCCCCGGGAAGCCGACGGGATTTCCTTTAGTTTTACTTGCAAAAAATCGGCGAGGGTATCGAAATCTTTGTAAGCTGAGCTCTTTTGCTCATGTTGAAGGGTTTTACTACACTCCACGAATCGACAAGGAGCTCCTTGCAGAGCACTCAGAAGGATTAGTTTGTTTATCGGGACCTTTACAGGGTTTAATTCCCCATCTTATTCTAAATGGAAAGGAAGAAGATCTTTTTTGTGAAATAGAATGGTTTTCCCGTTGTTTTAATTCTGATTTTTATTTTGAGCTTCAACGGCATGTGATGATGGAAGAGAGCATCAAATATGACCTAATGGAAAACGAGGCGTGGTTGTTTCAAAATTATAAAAATTATGTCGAAATGCAGGAGCGTGTCGTTCAAAAGTTAATACAATTGGGAAAACAGTTTAGCATTCAGTGTGTTGCAACGAATGAAGTCCATTATTTGGAGAGAAATGACTGGAGGGCTCATGAAATTTTAATGAATATTCAATCGGGGGAGGCGGTTGAAATTTGGGATTTTGACTCGAAAGGAAACGCGAAATCCCGCCTTTTAAATCCAAAGAGACGGGTTTATTTTAGTCATGAATTTTATTTTAAGACACCGGCTCAGATGGAGCAACTTTTTTCAGATTTTCCGGAAGCTGTTTCGACATCCCTAGATATCGTTGATAAAATTGATCTAGATTTTGATTTTACTGCCCGTTTCTATCCTGTCTTCACCCCTTCAGAGGGAGAGGCTAGTGGAGGTGATTATTTGAAAAAACTTTGTGATGAGGGGGTTCGAACTCGATATAAGATGGACCGACTCATGAAGGTGAAGGAAAAGTATCCGGATCAAGACCCTTTGAAGGTTGTGAGGGAGAGGTTAAGCCATGAGCTCAATATTATCATTTCCAAGGGGATGTGTGATTATATTTTAATTGTTCACGACTTTGTCTCTTGGGCTAAACGGCGGGGAATTCCTGTGGGGCCAGGTCGTGGCTCTGGGGCTGGCTCCCTTGTCCTGTTTTCAATAGGTATTACGGATATAGAGCCTCTTCGGTTCAATCTTTTTTTTGAAAGGTTTATCAACCCAGAACGTCCCTCCTATCCCGATATCGATGTCGATATTTGTATGGAGAGAAGAGGTGAGGTGATCGATTATACGGTGAACAAATATGGGAAGGAGAGGGTGGCACAGATCATCACATTTGGAACGATGAAAGCTAAGATGGCGGTTAAAGATGTCGGCCGTGTTTTAAGCATTCCTTTAGCGAAAGTGAATATGATTGCAAAGCTGATTCCTGAAGACCCTGGGATGACCCTTGACAAGGCGCTTCATGCCGATCCTGATTTAAGAAGAATGTATGATGCGGATAGTGAAGTTAAAATGTTGATAGATCTTGCAAAAAGCTTGGAGGGGTCTATTCGTAATGTGGGCGTGCACGCGGCAGGGCTGGTGATTTCAGGAGATCCATTGACGGATCATATCCCCGTCTGTCTGTCTAAAGAGAGCGATATTTTGACTACGCAGTTTTCTATGAAACCAGTCGAGTCAATGGGGCTACTCAAGGTCGATTTTTTGGGGCTTAAAACATTAACAGCTATTCAAAAAACGACCGAGGCTATTGCCATTAACCACAAAAAAGAGATCGATTGGGTTAATCTATCTTTGGAGGATCTTCCTACTTTTACTTTGATGAACGAGGGAAGATTAAACGGCATTTTTCAAATGGAGTCAGCAGGAATGCAAGAGCTTGCCAAACAACTTCAGATCGATAAATTTGAAGAAATTATTGCTGTCGTAGCTCTTTATCGGCCGGGACCGATGGAGATGATCCCTTCTTTTATTCAGAGGAAGCATGGGAAAGAGACTATAGAGATTGATCATCCCCTTATGAAAGAGGTGCTAGCCGAAACCTATGGTATCATGGTTTATCAAGAACAGGTGATGCAAATGGGTTGTTTGCTAGCTAATTACACCTTAGGAGAAGGGGACGTGCTCCGTCGCGCTATGGGTAAAAAAGATAAAAAAGAGATGATGCAGCAAAGAGGAAAATTTCAATCGGGAGCTTTGAAAAAAGGAATCAAGCCCGAAGTTTCAATGAAGATCTTTGACAAAATTGAAAGATTCGCTTCATACGGTTTTAACAAGTCTCATGCAGCAGCTTATGGTTATCTTGCTTATGTAACGGCGTATTTAAAAGCAAACTACCCTAAAGAATGGATGGCAGCACTCATGACTTGTGACCGAGATGATTTGACTAAAGTAGCTAAATTTATAGAAGACACTCAAAGAATGGATATTTCGATTCTCCCTCCTGATATCAATGAATCGGGTCATGAATTTTTAGCGACACCAAAAGGGATTCGATTTGCTATGACAGCTATTAAAGGGGTAGGAAAAGGTGTTGTAGAGGCGACGGTTCGGGAAAGAAAAAGAAGAGGGAAGTTCTCTTCCCTGTCCGATTTTTGTGCTCGGATTGATACTAAAAAAGTTGGGAAAAAAGTCGTTCAATCTTTAATAGAGGCGGGATGTTTTGATTTCGCAAGCAGTTCTCGAAAATCGATGGTTCTTGCGTTAACAGGGCTATATCAAGCAGCTGTCCAAAGAGAAAAAGATCTTTCAAAAGGATTTATTGACCTTTTTGCTTCCTCTTTTGATACTTCTCTGCAGGCATCGGAGGGCGATGCCGAAGAGGTAGGTGAGGTTTCAAATGGGTTGACATTGCGTCGTGAAAAGGAGCTTTTGGGTTTTTATCTTACCGGACACCCTCTTGATGCCTTTCAAAAAAAGGGAGAGCTCCTTTCATCTCTACCATTCGATGAAATTCCGCATCTTGAACATGAAACATTTTTCAGAACGATATTTATTATTGAAGAGGTTCGGACTAAAATCTCTGCAAAGAGTCAAAAAAAATTTGCTATTTTAAAAATTAGCAATGGGCGAGGCTGTTTGGAGCTTCCAATTTGGCCTGAAATATTTGAAAAGCGGGGAGAATTGCTTATTGAAAACCAAATTTTATATGCAATTTTACAAATTGATAAGCGAGACGGAGAAACGAAACTACAATGCCGCTGGTTAGAGGATTTAATGACAATAGATGAAAAAAAAACCGTTATGTTGGATCAGCTGTATGAACGGATTAGTTCGAAAAAAAAAATGGTAGCAGGTAAAAAAAATCATGAAGAGCGTAAGAACCATCCAGGGATAAAAGTCACCCTTCGTTTAAATGCCGATGTTCTTCGTTTAAGTCATATTCTTCATTTAAAGAAAATATTTCGTTCCTTTTCAGGGAATACCGCTCTTATAATCACCTTCTCCTCTTTGCATCACCCTACTCTACCCGAACTTTTTATTGATGCGGCGTGGGGTGTCTCTCTGAAAGAGGAGCTAAAACAGCAGCTTCTTTCCCTTCCTTTCGTAGTCACGCTAATCACAACACCCTAGCAGTCAACTCACTTCGGTATACCGAAGTGAGTTGAAAAATTGGTTTCAGAAATCCCAATAGGCGTGAATTTGTCCCTTACAGGGCGCCTTAACGACTGACCCAAAAGGGACTCTACGGTTACAGTCGATAGCGTTGAAAAAAAGTTTAAAATTGCCTCTCTAAAGCCTTCAAAGTGGCCATAATACGTGTTGTAAAGAACCCTCTCTTTCATTCACTTCCATAACCGCTCTATTGGATTTAAGTTAGGGCTGTGGGGTGGCAAAAAATGGAGAGAGATTTTTGCGGTTTCTAAATATTTTTTTACAATTTTTTTCCGATAGTATCCCGCATTGTCGCAAAATACGTGAATTTTTTGTTTATTCGGATATGCCTTCTCGATTTTTTGGAAAAAACGAACCGTGGTTTCTCCGTTTAAGGTCTGATCTTCTTGGATCAGAATGTTGTGGTTAAGAACATCGACGACGCCAGAAAGGTTAAGTCTTCCACATCCAGTGTTTGACCGGATCTCTTTACGTACCCCCTTTTTGATCCATTCGTAGGCGGACTGTACATTATGTGTCGGATGAACACCGTCCATAAAACAGATTGTTTCGTCTGCCCCAAGCTGTGTCCTAAGTTTATTATACCGAAATAAGCTGAAAACTTGGATTTGGACCGTTGCGAAAGTTCTCGCGGTTGGATCTTATCGCAACGTCACTCGTATTGAGAAATACGGGCTAGTTGCGATTGTCCAACCCCGGGGCTTTGGCGAAGTCCAAAGCCAAGTTTTCAGCTTATTTCGGTATATACGATCACGTATGCGCCCATCACGCTCTCGTTTATGCTGAAGTTTGAGTTGACAACGTTCCGTTTCGGTTAAAAATTTCATGAGATGATCATGCAGTTGAGAGAAAATTTTTTGAATCAAGATTTTCATTCACGAAAAGAATATACAAGCAATTTTCAGTTCACTTGAGGGGGTGTGGGTTCAAAAGAATCCAAAAAGGCTTCATGTTGTTGTTTGTTGTGGGAGGTGTCAGGGTAATCCGTTACCATTAATCGATAAAGAGTCTCTTTTACAAGGATAAGTCTTCCCTTGATAATGTTTTCTCCCTCTTTAAGAACGAATTCCATTGCAGGATAATTTTTATATTTTATCATTTTTTTTTCTAATAACTCGGTTCCAGTAAGTTGTTTCAAGACGACATTCAGGGCTCCCTTTAGTAATGTATTTGAGCTGAAAAGTCTCCATTTTTTAGGAAGGTTGAGATAACTCACCGCAAATGAGGCCTCTTTTTCTACCTTATATTCGTTGAGATCTATTGATTCTTCATTAGGGAAATCAAACTTTTTAGAGGCTATTTTTGGTTCTTTAGGGAATGCAATCGAAAATTGACCATCATCAGAGGTGTACTGAGTCCAACCTCGCGCGGCAACCTTTTCTTCGCAATAAGAGGTAATGTTTGAGGCAAATTTTTCAAAAAATAAAAAACCACAGCAAATAACGATCACTAAAACAAGATAGCGAAATGACAAAAATCTTTTTATCAAATAAAAACCTATACTTTTTAAGTTGATCTTGTATATTATGATCCATTTTTTTTAAAAAATAAACAAAAAAGCTAACTTATTTAAGCTGATCAGTTAATAACGATTCTCGATGACGAATATAATCAAGAAGGGTAATGGTTTGGCTTTGAAAAATTTTTTGAATTAATAACGAGGCTTCCGAATCATATCGATTGGAAGAAGGAGTTTTTTCTAAATAGCCGCTCATCTCCTTTATGTTTTGCCAGGCGGCGAATTCCTCTTCAGGGGTTCCAACGGTCCCTTCAAGTATAGCAATCCGGAGAAGATTAAAAGCGTATAGAAGGTAGCCGTGTGGAAAAAGGGTGCTGTTTTTTTCCCAAAAAGCAGAATCCTTTTCCAAGGAGACTTTTAATTTTTTTGCCCTTTCTAGTGCTTTAAGATAGTGTTTATCGGAAATGAGCAAAGAACATAGAGAAAAATCGGTATAGTAGGGAGAAAACCCTTGAATTCTTTTGAAAGCTGTTTTGGCATAACTTGCTGCAAGCCCGTTTTCGCTAGAGCTAAGTAATTTTTGTGCGATGACTCCATCATATTTTGGATGAAGCTCGGGATGTGCGATAAGGATTTTTTTGAGTTTAGAGAATGACTCTCCCTTTTCTCCTTTCCAATGATGGTACGCTATTTCAGCTGCAAGATAGTCAACCTGAGAGTCCTCTTTCATAAATCGTGCGGCAGAAAGTAGAGCAACAAAAAACAGTAAAAAAGCAGGAGCAACCAAGACTAAGTGGGTTTTTAACCAATCTAGACTTTGTTTCTTAATAAAACCAAATTTGCCAAAGGGGACTTCTTCCATTGATCTCTCCGAAGCGTTATTAAGGGACGTTATACCGAAGTGAGCTGAAAATTTGGTTTTGGACCTCGCCAAAACCTCGGGGTTGGACGATCGCAACTAGCCCGTATTTCTCAATACGAGCGACGTTCCGATAAGATCCAACCGCGAGGACTTTCGCGACGGTCGAAAATCAAATTTTCAGCTCACTTCGGTATATAATTACGGGAACGGTTCCATTCATACCGAATAAAAAAAGGCTTGAAAAGTTGTTCAACTATCCCTAGTATGTACCTAAAAGTCTTCAATTTTTAAAGGTTTAATACGGGGGTCTTTATGACTGCTTTTAGGCGCATATTTTTATTTTTGGTCGTCAACTTTCTTGTCGTTACCGTAATCTCGATCATTTTGCATTTTATAAATATTAAGCCTTATTTGCAATCTTATGGCCTTAATTACACAGATCTAATGATTTTTTGCTTGATTTGGGGTTTCGGTGGCGCCTTCATTTCCCTTGCCCTTTCGCGTCTGATGGCTAAGTGGATGCTTGGTGTTCGATTGATCGATCCTAAAACAGAAGACCCCGACCTTTACCGGTTATTAAGCACGGTTTATCGGTTGGCTCGTGCGGCTAACCTTCCTGAGATGCCACAAGTAGGTATTTATGACTCTTCCGAAGTTAATGCCTTCGCGACAGGTCCTTCGCGTCGACGTTCTCTTGTTGCGGTCTCTAGTGGATTATTGAAACGGATGACGGATCAGGAACTTGAGGGTGTTTTAGGACACGAGATTATTCATATCGCCAATGGGGATATGGTTACGATGACCCTAATTCAGGGGATTGTGAATGCCTTTGTGATGTTTCTTGCGAGAGTTTTGGCGTTTGTTTTTTCGGGAATGGGGCAAAATCGGAATAAATCATCTTCAAGTTCCCCCTTTTTTTACAACGTGCTTATCTTTGTTTTTCAATCCATTTTTATGGTTTTTGGATTTATGGTAATAGCGGCCTACTCTCGGTACCGAGAATTTAAGGCTGACAAGGGTGGAGCTCGCTTGGCTGGTCAAGATAAGATGGTCTCTGCTTTGGAAGCACTTCAACGATTTTCTCAAATTCAGGATGCAAGGGCCGGACAGCCCGCTTTTCAAGCGTTAAAAATATCAAGTTCAAAACAGGGCGTTGTTTCGAGGTTTTTTTCTACCCACCCTCCCCTTGAACTACGTATTCAACGGTTGAAGGAAGAGGGCGCTAACGATGCCGAAGTGAGCTAAAAAATTTATACCGAAATGAGCTGAAAATTTGGTTTTGGACCGTCGCGAAAGTCCTTCCTATTGGACTCGGCCAATTTTTCAGCTCACTCGAGTATGTTTGCTCTGAAAGCATAAAATTCTCATTTTTATTTTTGTTAAGAGTTAAAAAAATTGTGATATTAGATATTTTTTTTCATAAATTTTTTATTAAAACGACTTAAAATATTTTTAACAAAATTATTAAGACTTAAAAAATAGAACAGTATCTATAAACCATTTTATTATATATTTAATCTAGTTATAAACTGTATTATATTGATAATAAATAACGGTTCTGAAGGATGACTTTTTCTGGAAATGGAGTTAGTTCTACTACAATTTCGCAACACCCCTTTTTAGACAAACACTATTGCCGCTTCATAGAAAAGTGTCTCTCACGAAGGAAGACTTTTTCTATCATCATTCTTGTTGTTGCAGTGATTTTTGCAGCTTTAGGTTATCTCTTTGCCTCCCTCTTTGTTCTTGGTGCTGGAGTAGCCACTGCCGGAGTATTTTTTGTGATAAGAAAATCGATAGAAAATCGTATACCCCCCTCTCTTCAAAAAACGGAGGCAGGGTACCAAACCGCTATGGGGAAGCTTGTTAAAGGGACTCTCTATTCTCTTCGTCCGTTCCCTGGTAACTTCTGCGAGGCCCTTAGCTGTGGCCAAGAAGGGGAGTTTCGCAGCATAAAAGAAGTTGTTTTTGGTGATTTAGACAGGGAATGTCTCCTTGTAAAAACTGTTGAGGAAAAGTTTCTCCTTGCCCCAGCACGTTATAAACTTAAAAGATTGAAGATGAAAAGGATTGACCTTGGCAACAAAGATTCTTTTTGGGGTAAGATTGAGGACCTACTCCGATCCAATGGGATCATGGATGAAAATCAACAGAAAAACACTATAGGCTCCCTTTACCAATCACTGACAAACGATTTTACACCGAAACTTTACAATCTATTCAATAATGGTGACTTAGATATCGTCGTTTTGGGATACAAATCTCCAAAAAAGAAAGCTTGGGTGTCACGAATTTGTTTAGATTTAACTACTCAAGGGGTGGCTCGAATAACGTTTACGTGGCAAATGTGCCTCACAAAGATGACGAATAAGATTCCAAAAGAGGTATTAGCAGTAGTCGATGCAAAAGTAACGATTTCTGACCATAGAAGTGGAGAAAGTTCATATACTTTTTTGATAACGGAGCCATAAACCTAGGGTAAAACAACTTCTTTATCCCAATTTTTCAGCTCGGGTATTTCTGTTCTGAAAGGATAGAAATTCTCATTTCTATTTTTGTTAAGTTGAAAAAAGAATTGTGATATTAGACCTTGTATTTTATAAATTTTATTTTAAAAAACTTTTAATAAAAATCTTAGTTCTAAAAAACAGATAGCAAACTAACCGAAATCTATTTTTATTATATATTTAATGTGGTTGTAACCTATATTATTTGATAATAAATAAAGGTGTTGAAGCGTGACTTTTTCTGGAAATGGGGTTAGTTCTATTGGTATTTCGCAACACCCCTTTTTAGACAACCGCTATTCCTTCTTCATAGAGAAGTGTCACTCTCAAAGGAAGATTTTTTTTAATATCATTTTGGTTGCTGCAGCGATTTTTGCGACTTTAGGATATCTCTTTGCCACCCTCTTTGTTCTTGGCGCCGGAGCAGCCACAGCCGGAGTTTTTTTTGTAATAAGAAAGGTATCGATAGGAAATCACAGTCCTCCTTCTCTTCAAAAAACGGAAGCAGAGTACAAAACTGCTATGGAGAAGCTTGTTAAAGGGACTCCCTATTCTGTTTGTTCGTTCCCTGGTAACTTGTGCGAGGACCTTAGCCGTAAAGAAGGCTTTTGCAGCAAAAAAGAAAGGGTCTTTATTAATTTGTGCTGGGAGTGCCTCCTTATAAAAACTGTGAAAGAAAAGTTTCTTCTTGCCCCTGCGCCGCATAGATTTAAAGGGTTGAAGCTGAAAGCGATTGACCTTGGCAACAAAGATTCTTTTTGGGGTGAAATTCAGAGTTTACTCCAATCCAATGGGATCATGGATGAGAATCAACAGAAAAACATTATAGGCTCCCTTTATCGAGGGCTGGCCAGTGATTTTCTTGAAAAACTTTGCAACCTATTCATAAATGACGACTTAAATATCGGGTTTTTAGAATACAACCCTCCAAAAAAGACGGCCTGGGGGGCACGACTTTGTTTAGATTTAACTACTCAAGGGGTGGCTCGAATAACGTTTAAGTGGCAATTGTCTCTTGCAAAGATGAAGGATACCAGGACAAGGGCTGCAGAGGTATTGGCCGTATTCGATGCAACCGTAACCATTTCTGACCATAAGAATGGAGAAAGTTCATATACTTTCTTGATAACGGAGCCATAAACTTAGGGCAAAATATACCCAAGTGGGCGGTTGGATCTTATCGCAACGTCGCTCGTATTGAGAAGTACGGGCTAGTTGCGATCGTCCAACCCCGAGGCTTTGGTGGCGTCCAAAACCAATTTTTCAACTCACTTCAGTATATATTTAGGCTATTGCTAACCCTTGAGAGCCTTTTCCGATCGAGTTTTCCCTTAAAATCTCTTTAAAAAATTTTTTAACACAGCTGTTTGGTCTAAATTTACAGAAAAATCAGTATTTTGCCCTCTAATTAACAACGTGATTTATTTATTCCGTCTTTCAATATAAATTTAGATAATTAATTATAATTTATATTGTTTTAGCAATAAATTAATTAATTTGTTACAATATATGCTATATTAATAATAAATAAAGGTATTAAAAATGACTATTTCTGAAAACGGGGTTAGCTCTATTGGTATTTCGCAAACCCTATTGGTAGACCACCATCATCCCTCCGTATGGGTGCCGTACTTGGAAAAGAAGATGCTTTTCACCATGCTTGCAATCGCTGCGGTTGCTGGAGTGGTTTTTGCAGCTATAGGTTGTACCTCGTTGAGCATCCTTTCTCTTGGCGCCTTAACGGTCTCTGCCGGAGCCGCTTTCTTCATAAAAAATCGTACACCCCCCTTTCTTGAAAAGATGAAGACAGATCTTGAAAAGGCGAAGACGGAGGTAGAGTACAAAAAAACTTTGGAAAATTTTGTTGAAGGGGCTCTCTATTCTGTTCCTTCGTTTCCCGGTGACCTCTGTGAAGATCTTGGCCGTGGAATCAAAAAAAGTCAGATTTTTATGGATTTATTTCGGGAAGGTTGTCTTATAAAAACTAGGGAAAAAGAGTTTGTTCTTGCCCCTGAAAAAACTCATAAATTTGAGGGGCTAGAAACGGTTGACCTTGGTAACGAAGATTCTTTTTTAGATAAACTTCGTGATTTACTGGTATCGAATGGAATCACTAATGAAGATGAACAGAAAAAAATTATATATAGTCTTTATCAGGGGATAGCGAGCGATCTTTTTGAAGCACTTTTCCCCCTGTTCAAAAATGAACAGTTAGATATTTTCTTGAGACAGTACAGCCTTTCGAACAAGAAAACTCCACGATTTTGTTTAGATTTAACGACTAAAGGGGTGGCACAAATAACGTTTAGATCGCCAAATGAGATTTTCAACATAGGGAAAGAACGAAGGTTGGCAATAGTCAACGGACTCATAACCATTTCCGACCATAGAGATGGAAAAAATTCATATACTTTTTCCATAACGAAGCCACCTCAAGACTGAGCTGAAAAATTGGGGTTTGGATACCTCCCAAGGCCCTGGAGTCGCACGATCGAATCGCAAGAGCTTTCGCGACGGCCCAAATCTCAATTTTTCAGCTCACTTCGGTATACTTGGGGACTTGTTTTTTTTAATTCTTTCTAAAAACTTAAAAATTCGAAATTTTTTAATTTATAACGTATACTAATGCCGATATAAATAAGGGTATTGAACAATGTCTGTTTCTGGAACTGGAGCTAGCTCCATCGGTACTTTACAGCATCCTTTGGTAGACCCAATATCATCCCCTGTAGAGGTGCCGTACTTACAAAGGAGATTAGTTTTTACAATTCTTGCGATCGTTGCGGTGGGTGGAGTAATTTTTGGCCTTATCGCTTTTTTCTGGGCCCCTATCTTTGTTCTTGGTGCTTTAGGGTTCCCCGTCGGAACAATTTTTCTGATAAAAAATCGTATACCCCTCCCTCTTCAACCGACGGAGGTTGGGTATAGAAACGGTCTAGAGAAGCTTGTTAAAGGGGCCCTATATTCTGTTTCTTCGTTTCCCGGTAATCTTTGTCAAGATCTTGGCCGTGGAAGCAGAAAAAAACAAATTTTTTCTGATTTATCACGGCAAGGTTGTCTTTTAAAAACCAGGGAAAAAACGTATGTTCTTGCCCCTGAATCGCTTACATTTAAAGGGCTGGAAACGGTTTCCCCTGGCGACCAAGATTCTTTTTCGGTAAAAATTCGGGATTTACTAAGGTCCAATGGGATCACTGATGAAAATGAACAAGAAAACATTATAGGTTGTTTTTCTCAAGGGTTAGCGACCGATTGTTGTATGAAACTTCACAACCTATTCGACAACAACAACTTAAGAATCTTCTTTGTAGACAAAGGAGAGAAAATCAATGGGCTGCCGCGACTGTGTTTAGATCTAACCAGGAGGGGGGTGGCTCAAATAACGTTTAAATGGGAAGCCAGAATTGAAAGGAAAACAAGAGAAACGAAGGTATTAGCGATAGTCCACGCAGCAGTAACCATTTTTGATCATAGAGATGGAAAAAATAGCAATACGTGATATTCCTATGCTGATGTTCGGGCGCCGGTACGTATTGCTCTTCGTGCAGCAGGCCGAGGTTCAAGAGCGAGCCGACATGGGCGGGGAAGCGGTCGGCCGCCCGCTTGTACAAATCCATGGCCGTATCGTCGTTGCCGTGGCGGTCGTTTTCCAGGGCCAGACCGAACAGCGCCCCGGCGTGGTTCTTATCGGCCTCGACGGCCCGTTCGTATAGCGCGACGACCTCGTTCGGATTGGCGCCCAGGGTGGCCACGGTGGCGGCCCGCTGGGCCAAGTACTCAGCCGTCTGCTCGACGGCGCCGGAGAGGGAATCGAGCGTGGCGAGGGCGGCCCGGGCGTCGCCGGCATAGCGCTGGGCCTCGGCCCGGCCGAGGGTGCACTCGCCGGCGGCGTAGCCCGCCTTCTCGGCCTCCTTGTAGCTTTCGATCGCCGCCGCGTAGTCCTGGCGGGCGAAATGGGACTTGGCTAGATAATAATGGGCCATGGCGCCGCCGTCGGCCTGTTTGAGGATCTCGATGGCGCGATAGTAGCGGCCCAACAGATACAGGCACACCCCCAGGCGGACGCGGCTGGCGGGGGTATGGTCCTCGCGGCTTTGCAGTTCGCCGACCGCGTCGCGGAGGATCGCGTACTGCGAGAAATCCCGGCCAATGGCCTCTTGCATTTGCCGCACTTCGCGGGGGCCAAAGCTGTCGTTGGCCAGGACAACGTGTTTCAGGTCGAATTCAACGGTTTGCGACATTATCGATTCCGTGGTTGATGGTGGAACATTTCGGCGTTGCGAACCTGGAAAATGGGCTCGTTCCCCTCGCCTCGTTCCACGAACGCTTGCAGGGGCGATAGCGGCTCCAAATAGTCAAAAGAGGTATTCTAGCATCTTCCATGCCAAGCGGCAACAGGTGCCCCCAGCTACCCCATCTCCGCCAAGGAAAGGGCCGCGAGGGTGCTGTTGCCCCCCTCCCGCCTGCCGGTGGGAGGAGGCATAATGGGCAAGAAATCGGGAGGGCCGCCGCCATGATCCGCCGCTGCCAAAAGGCCGACGTTGCCGACGTTCTCGCCATCATCAACGACGCTGCCGGGGCCTATCGGGGCGTCATCCCCACCGACCGGTGGCACGAGCCGTACATGCCACTGGCCGAATTGGAAGGCGAGATGGCCGACGGAGTCGAGTTCTGGGGTTACGAAGAGCAAGGCGGGCTGCTGGGCGTGATGGGCATTCAAGACAAGGGGGACGTCTGCCTGATCCGCCATGCTTACGTTCGCCCCCAGCGGCAGCAGGCCGGCATCGGCACCCGGCTGCTGCGGCACTTGGAATCGATGACCGAAAAGCCGATCCTGATCGGCACCTGGGCCGCTGCCGCCTGGGCGGTCGCCTTTTATCAGCGTAACGGCTACCGCCTGGTCACCGAGGCCGAAAAGAACCGCCTGCTCCGGACCTACTGGCGAATTTCCCGAGCGGCAGGTCGAAACGTCGGTGGTGCTGGCCGACGGGCGATGGGCCGCCTGAGCCCGCTTCCGATGCTGGGGTGGCAGTTCAACGGCCGCCCAGCCGGGGTTTGATTTTTCCCGCCCACCGGGCGACAATAGGTAGCACTTGGAGAGCCGCCCGTTGCGATTCTCCCCGCGGAGTACACGTCTCTAACCCCTTCCACTAGTTTTCCATGATCTGTGTCAGCATTGGCCGTGGCCGGCACCGGCATGTCCTCGCCGAGCATCAACACCTGGTCGCGCAGGGCGGAAGCTGGTCGAATTGCGTCTGGACTACATTAACGGCGACGTGAACCTGCGGCGGTTGGTGGCCGACCGGCCTTGCCCGGTCGTGATTACTCGCCGCACGCCCGGCCGACGGCGGCAAGTTCACCGGCACCGGAGGAGCAGCGGTTGCTGCTGTTGCGGGCGGCGATTGCCGAAGGGGTGGAGTACGTCGACCTGGAAGAGGACATCGCTCGCTCGATCCCGCGTTTCGGCCGCACCAAGC
>CAVZOR010000005.1:0-78543 GCA_963777025.1 Parachlamydiales bacterium | reverse complement strand
TTGTCGCGCCTCCGGTTCCTTGTCCAATGAAGTTTGCCTCCATCAAAGAAAGCAAAAAGTTTTCCTGATTTTTTTGAGGCAGTGGCTCAAGATTGGAACAGAAGTAGACTCCGACGAGGCTTAACTGTTTCAACTCAATATCTAAATCAGATATTTTAAAGTGGCACGATGCCTCTTTATCTAAACTAGGGACATCCCCCAATTTCAATTCCTCAAATAAATTACTCAGAAAATTTTGCAGCACCCTCTCTAACTCTCCTTCGCTTTTTTCTTAATTGTCGAAAAGATAAAAATGCAACTCAAAAAAAACAAATCTCCACTTATACCAAAGTGAATTGAAAAATTAAGGAAATTTGGACCCCCGCCAAAGCCTCAAGGTTGAATTTTATCGAAAAAAATACGGGCTAGCGGTGATCGTCCACCCTTTCCATGTTTCAGTTCAGTTAAGTCTCAGCTCTCTCCTTTTTACAGAGGGACAGTTTACACAATACTAGTAATTAAATTTATAAATTTATTTTTTGCGAAACGATTATTTTGAGCCTGCCCCCATTTTATACTTTTGGACATATACCCAAATGAGCTGAAAAAATTGGATTTGGGCGGTCGCCAAAGTGTCCTCGCGGTTCGATCTTATCGCAAAGTCGCTCGTATTCGAGACGTCCGGCTAAGTTGCAATCGTCCACCTCCGAGGCTTTGGCGAGGTCCAAATCCAATTTTTCAGCTTGTTTAGCTATATTCAGCTCTTTGATCGGAAACCATACCGACGACACGGCGGATGACCATTTTTCTTTCGTAAAGACCCATTTGATCATCCATGAGCTGAACCGCGGAATCAATGACGTGCTCTCTTTCCAAAGCCGGAATATCCATGATAACTCTAAGCATCTCCATCCTTGAAAAGCTACTCATATCTGGACGAGTAACCCGCAAGGTAAGAGCAACATCTTTTTCGGTAACAGGCTCAGAAATACCAGCAATCGTTTGGATCGTGGAAACGATTTCATCAAGTCTCTTTCCTGGTACGATTAAAGAAGTAGCGCACCTAACCACTCGAACCCTTTTTCTCCTCGGGAACATCATTCATGACCTTAAACAGCTGAGTCCTTGATGAGGCATCCATATCTTTAGTCATAACCTTCAAGACAGAAGTAACAATTTTTGCGTTAACAGCTGCTGCAAACCGATCATTTTGAGCTTGCTCCCTGCTCTACACATTTGGACATAGTCAGCTCTTTGGCCGGCAACAACACCGGTCATGCGGCGGATGACCGCTTCCCTGTCATAAGCATACATTAGAAAATGCATGAGCTTAACCGCTTGAAGGATGACGTCCTCTCTTTCCTGAGCCGGAATATCCATGACAGCTCTAAAGATCAGCATCCTTGAAAAACTTCCCATATCTGGATCAATAACCAACAAGGTAAGAGCAACATCTTCTTCGCTAACAGGCCCAGAAAAACCGGCAATCGTTCGAATCGTGTAAACTTTTTCAGCAATTGGCATTTGTCGTGTGATGAAACGAGCAGCGCTCGTAATCACTTGATCTCTTTTCTGTTCAGGAACATCCATCATGGCTCTAAGGATTTCCACCCTTTCAGCGGTGTCCATTCCTTCATCAAAAGCATTTGAGGCAAGAACAACATCTGCTTCGCTAACAGGCACACGCATATCGTTAATAGCTCTAATGATGTAACTTTTGTCAAAAGAGCTCCTTCCTTTAGTAATAACCCGCAAGACAGCAGTCATATCTTTTTCGCTAATCATAGGTTTAAAGATCTTTGTCTTTGAAACGCTATCCGGGTCTTGATTAATAACTTTCATGGCAGCGGCTGTAACAACAGCTCTCTTGCTAACGAGTGGAGGTGTACTAGCAGTCGCAGCTTGGTGAATTCCTGTGTTTCGTGTGCTATCAAATCTCATCGGTTGCATAAAACACCTAACCTTTTTTTTACTTTGTGGAGCGATTATAAAAAAAATAAATGACAAAGCAACTGTTTTTCTGTAGATGTGGTCTTTTTCCTCTTTTCGTCCTCAACGGGGAAAAAGGATCGCATCTGCAAAACGGTTGCTTTCCGATTTGTTTTGTTTTATAGTGCCTCCACAAAGCAAGGAAAAGGTTAGATATTTTTATGCAACCGACAAGAATTAATAGCGCACAAAACACACGAATTCACCAATCAGTGCTGAATCGTGTTATTGATCAATAAACTAAAAAGATATTGTCACAGCCACAGCCTTGGAAGTTATTAATCGAGACCCGCATACGGTTCCAAAGATAAAAATCTTTAAAGCTGTGGATGATGTTTCCGCCCAGGAAAGAGTTGAAGTCGTTGAAAACAGAGCTTTTTTGACCGTGCCGAAAATGAATCGTTTTGACGCGGTTCAGTTGCACCGAGCTAATGCCAGTGGTACGCCGCCTGTTAGTGAAGAAGAGGCGGCTCTTGCCTTGGAATGGGTGGATAGCTTTTCAACGGAGAACCTTAAAGCTCTGGGTGAGGTTCCTGCTCACGAAAGGGGGGACGTCTTGCATTACTCTCTTCGGCTTATCGATCCTAAAATGCCTGATGGCCTCAAAACTGCGTTGATCCGCAAGATGGCCAGTCTTCCCAAGGGTGAAAGAGGTGACTATGTGAAGCGGGCGCTTTTCCTAAGGCCACCCCGAATGCGAATGAGTATACCGAAGTAAGCTGAAAAATTGTAGTTTTGACGATCGCAACGAATTCGTATTTCTCAATACAAGCGACGCTACGCTTCATTTCGGTATATTCTTTTTATAACGACTCCGCAAAGCAAAAAAGTTAGGTATTTTATGCAAGAGATAAAAGCTAGTGGGCTACGAACCGTAAAACTTCACGAATCGATGCCCGAGCCTGATTATGCCCTTGCTCAAACGCCAGAGTATAGGATTTCAAGGATAGGAGTCCTTAAAGCTGCGTTTGATGTTTCCGCTCGGGAAAGAGCTGAAGCGCTTCGGAACGGTGTCTCTCTCATCAAACCGAAAATGGGAGATCGTGCCGATACGGATCTAACTCCTAGCGAAAGAGAAGGTCTCCTAGCTGCTGCCGTGGAGGTTGGTAATCGAGATTTAGATCTCGTTTCAAAGATAAATATCTTTAAACCTATCGTTGATGTTCCTTCTCAGGAAGGAGCTGAAGTGGTTGAGGATGGTATTCCTTTCACACTCGAAATGAGAGAACATAAAATGGAGGAGTTTATCCGAGCTCTTGGCCGTTCTCTTGAAAAGATGTTTTTCCCTGTTAAAGAAGAAGATGTTCTTCTTACCCGGAAGGTTATTACTGAAGATATGGATAACCTTGAAAGGATAGAGATGCTTAGAGCTGTGATTGAACTTCCCAAGAACGGAAAAGCTGAAGTGGTTAAAAAGGCTCTTCTTCTGATGAAATCGGGAATGAAGTTTTCTGACAAGGTTCTCCTAGTCCGAGCTCTTTCCAGAGAACCTGTGCCTGTCGACACTGAGACTGTTGGTTTTGCCTGGATGGCTATTAATCGAGAGATTGGTAACTTTTTAAGTGAGAAGATCCTTATCCGAGCCCTTGCCGGTATACCTGTGCCTTTTAACGAAGAAGATGTGCTTCTTGCCTTGCAGGTTATTGATCCAGATATGGGTAGCTTCCCAAGGATAGAGATCGTTAGAGCTGTGATTAATGTTCCTGAGCAAAAAAAAGCTCAAGTGATTAGGAACACGGTCCCTTTGATCACGCCGAAAATGAAATATTTTGACAGAATTCAGATCATCCGAGCTTTTGCCGGTATGTCTGAGCCTGTTAACGAAGAAGATATTGCGGTTGCCTTGCTAGCTATTGATCCAGATATGGGTAGCTCTCAAAGGATAGGGATGGTTAGAGCTGTGATTAATGTTGCCACTCGGGAAAGAGAGGATGTCATGCATTACGCACTTCAACTCTTCAAGCCTGATATGCCTGCTGACATCAAAATTACGCTGATCGGTTACGTGGCCGATGTTTCTGCCGATCAAAGGGCTGACTATGTCCAACAACGCCGAGAGCTAGAATTAACCAGGCATTGAAGGAGTTTAGGCACACACCCGAAGTTTTCAACTCTCTTCGGTATAGATATAGTCAGCTCTTCGACAAGCAGGAACACGAGCTACATTGCGGATCGCCGTAATTCTGAGGTCATCAAACATACCAGGATACGTGAGCTTACATGCGTCATGCACGAAGCTCTCTCTTTCCTAAGTGGCAACACCCACCACAGCTCTAAGGATCACCACCCTTTCAAAGAGACTCATTCCTTGATCAAAAGCCTCGGAAGCAAGCTTAACATCTGCTTCGGTAACAGGCACAGGAATACGGGCAATAGCTTTGATGGCGTAAATCGTGTGAACAGAACTCATTGCCTGTGTGATCAAAAAACCAGCGCTCTCAACCACTTGAGCTCTTTTCTGAGCGGGAACGTCCATCACAGCTCTAAGGATTTCCACCCTTTCAGCGGCATCCATTCCTTGATCAAAAGCGTTTGAGGCAAGAACAACATCTGCTTCGCTAACAGGCACACGCATATTGTTAATGGCTCTAATGATGTAACTCCTGTCAAAAGAGCTCATTCCTTCTGCAATCATAGGAGCAGCATTCCTAACTATCTGAGCTCTTTTCTGAGCGGGAACATCCATCACAGCTCCAAGAATCTTCATCCTTGCAAAACAACCCATTCTTGGATCAATAATCGACGCAGCAAGCACAACATCTTCTTGGTTAACAGGCGTAGGCATACCGGCAACAGCATCGATGATGTAAGTTATCTCACGAGGGTTCATTCCCTCTGCGATCAACGAAACAGCATTCCTAACCGCTTGAGCTCTTGCCTGAGCGGGAACATCCATGATCGTTTCAAGGACCATCACCCTTTCAACGCCATCCATCCCTTGATCAATAATCCCGAGGGCATGGGCTTCATTGACAACTTCAATGATATCTGGTGTTGAAAAGATATCCATATCTTCAGCCGTAAACTCCGAAGCAAGAGGGGCCACCCCTTTGTTAACAGATACAGGTATAATGGGAGTAACTTGGATCCTACTACCCCTTTCAATCCTTCCCCTTTTCGGTATGATCAGACGAACACCGTTCCTAATCACTTCAGTTTTTTTCTGAGCAGAAACATGAATCATTGCTCGGGTCCCCACCTCTGAAACCTTGCAAGATCGACCCGCTGAGTCATAACGCGACTGGGTCACCGGTTTATGAATGGGTATGTTTTTTAGCCCACCAGCCGCTATCTTTTGCATAAAAGATCTAACCCTTTTTGTTTTGCCAAACCATACTGAAAGCAACGTTGCGATAAGATTCAACCGCGAGGACTTTCGCAACGGTCCAAATCCAAGTTTTCAGCTTATTTCGGCATAATACCTCGTCTTCAGCAACACGATTATTCTAAGCTTGCCGCCACTCTCTGCGTCATTTGAACATGGCCAACTTCATAAGAAATACCAAGGTGGTGCATGATCGTCATTATCTTGAAAACTTTCTCTTGATGAGCACTGAGCTGAAGCGCCTCTTCTATGAGACTCTCTCTTTTCTGAGCGGGAACGTCCATTACGGCTCTGAGGATCGCCACGACTATAGAGAGACACGTTTCCTCATCAAAAACCTTCGAAGCAAGAGCAACATCTGCTTCGGTAACAGGCTCAGGCATACTGTCAATCGCTTCAATGATATACCTCCTGTCAGAAAGGCTCAGTTGTTCTTTCATCAAAGATGCAGCACTTCTAACCACTTGAGCTCTTTTCTGAGCAGGAACCTTCATCACAGCTCCAAGAAGCTCTATCCTTTCAAGGTAACCCATTCTTAGAGGAATAAGCAACGAGGCAAGAGCTGTATCTGCTTCAGTAACAGGGACAGGCATATTGTCAATAGCTCCAATGATATAACTTCTGCCAAAAGGTTCCATTCCTTCTTTGATCAAAAAAGCAGCACTCCTAACCACTTGAACCCTTTTGTGCTCCGGAACATCCATCACAGCCTTAAGGATCTCCATGCTTCCATAGGAACCCATTTTTGGATCAACCGACGAGGCAAGAGCAAGATCTGCTTCGGTAACAAGCTCAGGGATACCGGCAATAGCCGTGACAATGCAAGTTTTTTCTGCAGGCTTCATTCCCTCTTTGATCAAAGAAGCAGCGATCCTAACCACTTCAGCTCTTTTTCGAGGGTGAACATCCATGATAATTTCAACAATTTCTGTGCTTGAAAAGATATCCATATCTTCAGCATTAACCTCTGAGGCAAAAGAGGCTTCTCCTTTGTTAACAGATAGAGGCAAACTCGGAGTAACTTGGATCGTATTACCTTCTTCAACCCCTCCCCTTTCCAGCGTGACCCGACGAACACCATTGATAATCTCTTCAGTTTTTTCCTGAGCAGAAATATCCGTCATAGCCTGCGTCCCTATCATTTGAACATGGCCAACTTCATAAGGAATACCAAGGTGGCGCATGATCGTCATTATCTTGAAAATTTTCTCTTGATGAGCACTGAGCTGAAGCGCCTCTTCTATGAGACTCTCTCTTTTCTGAGCGGGAACGTCCATTACAGCTCTGAGGATCGCCACGACTATAGAGAGACACGTTTCCTCATCAAAAACCTTCGAAGCAAGAGCAACATCTGCTTCGGTAACAGGCTCAGGCATATTGTCAATAGCTTCAATGATGTAACTCCTGTCAGAAAAGCTCATTCGTTCTGTGATCAAAGAAGCAGCGATCCTAACCACTTCAGCTCTTTTCTGAGCGGAAACATTCATCACAGCTTCAAGAAGCTCTATCCTTTCAAGGTAACCCATTCTTAGAGCAACAACCAACGAAGCAAGAGCCGTATCTGCTTCGGTAACAGGGACAGGCATATTGTCAATAGCTCCAATGATATAACTTCTGCCAAAAGGTTCCATTCCTTCTTTGATCAAAAAAGCAGCACTCCTAACCACTTGAACCCTTTTGTGCTCCGGAACATCCATCACAGCCTTAAGGATCTTCATGCTTCCATAGGAACCCATTTTTGGATCAACCGACGAGGCAAGAGCAAGATCTGCTTCGGTAACAAGCTCAGGGATACCGGCAATAGCCGTGACAATGCAAGTTTTTTCTGCAGGCTTCATTCCCTCTTTGATCAAAGAAGCAGCGATCCTAACCACTTCAGCTCTTTTTCGAGGGTGAACATCCATGATAATTTCAACAATCTCTGTGCTTGAAAAGATATCCATATCTTCAGCATTAACCTCTGAGGCAAGAGAGGCTTCTCCTTTGTTAACAGATAGAGGCACACTCGGAGTAACTTGGATCGAATTACCCTCTTCAACCCCTCCCCTTTCCAGCGTGACCCGACGAACACCATTGATAATCTCTTCAGTTTTTTCCTGAGCAGAAATATCCGTCATAGCCTGCGTCCCTATCTTTGAAACCTTGCAAGATTGATCCCTTGAGTCACAACACGATTCGGTCACCGGTTCATAAGTTTGCATGTTTTTTAGCCCATGAGCCACTATCTTTTGCATAAAATATCCAACCTTTTTTTGTTTTGCCAAGCTTTACCAGAGTGAACTGAAAAATTGGGATTTGGACGACGCGACCCCCTCTCTTTTCTGACCGGGAATACCCATCACAGCTCTAACGACCTCCACCCTCTTAACGGCACTCATTTCTTGATTAAAAACCCTCGAGGCAAGAGCAACATCTTCTTCCCCAACAGGCTCAGGCATATTGTCAATCGCTTCAATGGTGTAAATCCTGTCAGAATGGCTCGTTCCCTCTGTGATCAAAAAAGCAGCAATCTTAATCACTTGAACTCTTTTCTGGGCGGACACTTCCATCACAGCTTCAACGATTTCCACTTTTCTAACGGCGCTCATTCCTTGATTAAAAACCTTCGAGGCAAGAGCAACATCTTCTTCTCTAACAGGCTCAGGCATATTATCAATCGCTTCAATGATGTAAATCCTGTCAGAATGGCTCGTTCCCTCTGTGATCAAAAAAGCAGCAATCTTAATCACTTGAACTCTTTTCTGGGCGGACACTTCCATCACAGCTTCAACGATTTCCACTTTTCTAACGGCACTCATTCCTTGATTAAAAACCTTCGAGGCAAGAGCAACATCTTCTTCTCTAACAGGCTCAGGCATATTATCAATCGCTTCAATGATGTAAATCCTGTCAGAATCGCTCGTTCCTTCTGTGATCAAAAAAGCAGCAATCTTAATCACTTGAACTCTTTTCTGAGCGGACACTTCCATCACAGCTTCAACGATTTCCACTTTTCTAAAGGCACTCATTCCTTGATTAAAAACCTTCGAGGCAAGAGCAACATCTTCTTCTCTAACAGGCTCAGGCATATTATCAATCGCTTCAATGATGTAAATCCTGTCAGAATCGCTCGTTCCTTCTGTGATCAACGAAGTAGCATTCCTAACTTCTTGAGCTCTTTTCTGAACCGGAACACCGATGACAGTTCCAATGATTCTCGTCCTACCGATGCCACCCATCCCCTTATCAATAACCCCGGAGACAGAAGGGGCCGCTCCTTCGTTAACAGGTACAGGCACATTGGGAGTAACTTGGATCATACCACCTCTTTCCAGGATGTAGGCTGTCTGAACTGGGGGCCTTCCCTCTGTGATCAACGAAGTAGCATTCCTAACCTCTTGAGCTCTTTTTTGAGCAGGAACACCGATGACAGTTCCAACGATCCTCGTCCTCCCCATGCTACCCATCCCCTTATCAATAACTCCAGGATCAGTAACCCCGGAGACAAAAGGGGCCGCTCCTTCGTTAACAGGTTCAGGCGCGCTGGGAGTACCTTGGATCATATCACCCTTTTCCAGCGTGATCCGGTGAACACCGTTGATAATCACTTCAGTTTTTTCATGAGCGGAAATATCAGCCATCGCTTGGGTCCCTATCTTTGAAACCTTGCAAGATCGGTCCTCTGAGTCACAACAGGATTGGGTCTCCAGTTGATGAAGGGGTATGTTTTTTAGCCCATCAGCCGTTATCTTTTGCATAAAATATCTAATCTTTTTTGATTTGCCAAACTATACCAAAGTGGTTGGTATGTTCTAAGAAAAATATACCAAAGTGAACTAAAAAATTGGCTTTGGCAGCATCCCAACTCCAATTTTTTAGTTCACTTCTGTATAAATTAAGGTGGCATGAACCACGATAATCATATGGAGATGAAAATTAACCTTTGCCCTTAACCTTCGATCTAATTTATTCTGAAAGATTACACATGGAAAAAATTTCTCAAGATTGGTTATCCGTTATCAAAGAGGCTTTGGCTAAGGCAAACTTATTCCCGGTCTTGGAGGAGAGCTTCCCCTTTCCTTGGGTTGAGGCTGCCGAAGCCATCGCCTCAGCCCTCGAACTCCCCGAGCTTGACCTCTCTCCAGGCCGCATCATGTGGAGATCCCATGAGAAATTTTTGCAAAGTATGGGAAAAGCCCCCCACATTTTCTCTATTGAGCTTTCACCCATCGAGGGTCCTCTTTTTTTCGTGATGTCGAAGCAAGATGTTGCCCATTTCACTTCCGAACTTCTTTCCTCGGAGG
Source organism: Parachlamydiales bacterium (assembly GCA_963777025.1). Taxonomy (GTDB): domain Bacteria; phylum Chlamydiota; class Chlamydiia; order Chlamydiales; family Rhabdochlamydiaceae; genus PALSA-1444. The sequence goes on along the minus strand of CAVZOR010000005.1, from coordinate 68,967 downwards.
AGCATAAAAGTGGTTTTTCAAGTCCGATACTTCAACAAGGCTTCTATCACTTTGTCCTTTTAAAAGTAGCTCGGGCCTTGGACTCCATGTCTATTTTTAAAGAACTCTCGCCTCAGCTGACTTTGAATGGTGATTTTCCTGAAGAAAATGGTTTTTGTATCGATGTCAGCTGCACTCTTTCAAAAAAAACTCTTCAAGGTAGGGTAATTTGCCCTAGCTCATTTTTGACCCGTTTCAGAAGCTACGAACCCCTTGAGAAGAAGACTTTATTATCATTAAATGAAGAGATCCTCATTACCCTTCGAGCAGAAATTGGCCGTACCGCTATCTCTGCAGAGGAGTGGGAAAAAGTTGGGGTTGGTGACTTCATCATCTTAGATCGATGTACCTATAGTCCTGAGGGAAAAAAAGGATCGATAACTTTTTTCCTTGAAAATACCCCTCTCTTAATCGGTCGTATAAAACCACAGGGAGCAAAAATTCTTGATTACGTTTTTTATGAAGAAAAAGAGGAGCCGTTACCCCCTTCTTCTTTCACCTTAACCGCTGAAATCGGCCGCCTTGATCTCTCTCTTGATCAATTAATTCATCTAGCCCCAAATAAGCTACTCCCCCTTTCAAGGACCCTTGAGCAAGATGTTGATCTCATGTCGGGTGACAAAAAGGTTGGAAAAGGGGAGCTACTAAGGCTTGGTGAAGTGATAGGAATAAGAATGTTGAGCCTTGAGTAAATGGAGAGTTCTTTCAATAAACAGCCGACACTAGTGGGCATAGAACCTTTGTCGCCTGCTCTGCCAAGACAAATAGGGCCTTACAAAATCGAATCCCTTCTAAGTAAGGGGGGAATGGGTCTGGTTTATATGGGGATTCACCCTAAAACCAAAGAAATGCTCATTATTAAAGTTCTTTCCCCTGCCTATGTTGCTTATCCCGACATGGTCAACCGTTTTTTTAAAGAAGCAAAAATTATTGGGATGACTAATCACCCCAACATCGTCAAATTGTACGGCGAGGGAGAGTGGGAAGGGGGTCTCTACATCGCCATGGAATTCATTCGAGGTGTTTCACTCAGACAGTTCATTGAGCAACATTCCCTTTCGATGAAACGGTGTATCGACATTATTTTGCAAGTTGCTTATGCCCTTGTTCATCTCCATTCTCATGGGGTAATTCATGGCGACCTTAAACCAGAGAACATCTTAATTATGGAAAATGGGGAGGTTAAGGTCATTGACTTTGGTATAGCCCGACTACACGAAGAGGTAAAAAAAGAGGGAGGAGGGGTTCAAAAAATCTTAGGGACACCTACTTATATGAGTCCCGAGCAAAAAGAAGATCCCTCCAATATCTCGTTTGCTTCGGATATCTATTCTTTAGGGATCATCGGTTATGAGCTTTTTAGTGGAAAACTTTGTTTTGGTGTCGTCCATCTTTCACAGATTCCAAAAGGGTTGCGCCCAATTTTTGAAGAGGCTTTGGCTGTTTCGCTTAAAGAAAGGTATCCGAGTGCGATCAAATTTATATCCGATCTCTCGGAATACCTTAAATCAGGTGGATTAGAAAAAGATCGTCCAGGAACCGATCAACTTAAAGAAATTTTAGAGGCAATTCAACAAGCAGGGCAGGCTCTTTCACCCTCAACACCCCCCTCTTGGGGGCAATTAGAAATCGGCATTGCTCGATCTAAAATATTAGGACAGGACGGAAACTACTTTGATTATTTTAAATTTCAGGACAATACCTACGGTATCGTGATAGTAGAACCGATCACCTATGGTTTAGAAAATCCTATTTTTATTGCCAACCTTCGGGGCCTTATTCGAGCTTTAGTCGTTTCTCGACCCGATTTTTCATTTTCTCATTTTATTAAAACACTTAACAAGATCATTCATGACGATCCTTTAAGCCAACGGTTCTCTATTGCATTTCTCCTCCTATCGCCTTCTCGGGATGAATTAAACTTCCTCTCCTGCGGTCTCGGGAACCTCATTCATCTCTCTCCCGATCATCAAATGCCCCGAATTCTTACTCACCACCACGCTCCCCTAGGGTCTGATTTACAGGAAAATTTCGACAAAACTACCGATAACTGGAATATTGGGGACATCCTTGTCTTTCACTCCTTCCCTCCTAAATTCGATCAGGTCATTCAAGAAAGCTTAAAAGAAAGCCTTTATCTCTCCCCTCAAAGCCAAGCCGATGCCATTCTAAAAAGGAACCTAGGACAACCGGGAAGTAATCAAGATAAAAAACAAAAAATTGTCCTTATCCTTCATCGTATTAGTTAGCTCCATGAAAGGTTTGCCGCTGATTGATATTCTGTGACTCTTGTTTCAAAGAAATTTTTTTCTTTATAAAGGTCTATGGTTTCGCTCATCCACGGAAATGGATTCTTGGAGTGATAAATAGGCTTTAGACCAATTCTTTCCAGCCGACGGTCTGCAATGTGTTGAACATATTCCCGAAACAGGGGCGCGGTCAAACCTAAAATTCCACTCGGCAAACACTCTTTCGCATAAAGAAATTCAAGCTCGACAGCTTCCTTGATTAAGTTAATGACGTGGGCTTCAAATTCCGCTGTCCACAGCTCGGGATTCTCCTCTTTAAGACTGTTGATGAGATCGATCCCAAAGTTGAGATGGACACTTTCGTCACGTAAAATATACTGAAACTGCTCACCAATCCCCTTCATTTGATTACGACGGTGGAATGATAAAATCATGACAAAGCCACTATAGAAAAAAATTCCCTCCATAATAATGTAATACCCGATAAGATTTTCTAAAAATTGTTGGGCTCCCTCAAGAGTTGAGGTCGTGAAAGCTGGATCTAGAATTTTTTCCGTGAGCTTCATTTCAAACTGATCTTTTTGATGAATCGTATTGATTTCATTATACATGTTGAAAACCTCTCCTTGATCCAGAGAGAGCGACTCAACAATGTAGTGAAATGTGTGGGTATGAATGGCCTCTTCAAAAGCCTGGCGTAAAAGATACTGCCGTACCTCGGGGTTCGTGATGTACTTAAAGATAGCCAGAACAACATTATTACCAACCAAGCTCTCAGCTGTGCTGAAAAAGCCAAGATTCCTCATGATGAGGTGCCGTTCTTCGTTGCTTAACACGTTGGATTTCCACATTTCAATGTCATTCCCCATGGGGACTTCCGTCGGCATCCAGTTATTAGCGCACCCATTAAGATAGTGTTCCCAGGCCCATTTATATTTCAACGGCATCAGTTGATTAACATCAACCTTCCGACAATTAATGAGGCGCTTTTCAGTTACTTCACCTCTCTTCATAGGCTTAAATAGTGTCATCTTTCATCTCCTTTTTATTGACAACTTTCACAACTTTCATCATCAATTCTACAGGATCCTCTTTCTACTGTAATATGACTAGAGGCAGACTTGCTTTTCATCCAGCGAGGCTGAAGTCCCCTTTTATTAATATCGGTTGCCGACTTTTCAACCTGCGTCGCTGCAACAGACCTCAAATAGTACGTCGTCTTAAGGCCACGAATCCAAGCTAAAAAATACATATCATGGAGCCTTTTGCCACTTGGTTCCACAATATAAAAATTAAGTGACTGCCCCATACAAAGCCACTTTTGACGACGACTTGCCGCCTCTATAATCCACTCTGGATCGACCTCAAAAGCTGAAGGGTAACGGTGTTTGATTTCATCAGGAATACGATCGATTTCCGCTATAGAACCATCAGAATATTTAAGATCATCGAGCATCTTCTGATCCCACAATCCAATGGCTTTGAGGTCATTGACAAGAAAAGTATTAATGACCGTGAACTCACCAGAAAGATTAGATTTAACAAAAAGATGTTTGTACATTGGTTCAACAGACTGTGTGATTCCCGTGATATTAGAGATGGTCGCTGTTGGCGCAATGGCCATCATATTACTATTGCGCATACCCCGCTCTTTAATAGCCTTACGAACAACGTCCCAATCCATACGAACGGTCCGATTGACCTCCAAAAACCCTCCCCTCTCTGTTGCAAGAAGATCAAGGGTGTCGATAGGTAAGTAGCCGCGATCCCATTTCGATCCAGGGTAAGAGGGGTATTTTCCTCTTTCGTTAGCAAGCTCTGTGGAAGCTAAAATCGCATAATAGGAAACCATCTCGAGAGAGATATCAGCAAATTCGACAGCTTCGTGACTAGCATAACTTATCCGCTGAAGATAGAGTGCATCCTGAAACCCCATAACACCGAGCCCAATCGGACGGTGTTGACGGTTGCTGTTTTCTGCCTCGGAGGTAGGATAAAAATTGATATCAACGACATTGTCAAGCATACGCACTGCTGTACGGACCGTAGAAGCTAACTTTTCTTCGTCAAGCCCGCTTTTTGTGCAGTGCAGAAATAAATTGATTGAGCCGAGATTGCAGACAGCCGTCTCTTCTGCTGAAGTGTTGAGCAAAATTTCTGTACAAAGATTAGAACTATGGATAACCCCAACATGATCTTGGGAGGAGCGAATATTGGAAGGGTCTTTAAATGTTATCCACGGATGCCCCGTCTCGAATAACATGCTAAGCATCTTTCGCCATAGGTCTACGGCTTTTATCTGTTTATAAAGCTTGATCAACCCCCTATTAACCCTCCCTTCATACTCAAGATACCGGTTTTCAAACTTAATCCCGTACAAGTCGTGAAGGTCTGGCGTGTCACTGGGGCTAAAAAGAGTCCAAACACCGTCCTCTAAAACCCGTTTCATAAATAGATCTGGAATCCAGTTGGCCGTATTCATATCATGAGCTCGACGACGATCATCCCCTGTGTTTTTTCGCAATTCCAAAAACTCTTCAATATCGAGGTGCCATGTCTCAAGATAAGCGCACATCGCCCCCTTTCTCTTCCCTCCCTGATTAACCGCTACCGCTGTATCGTTGGCAACCTTGAGAAAAGGAATAATCCCTTGGCTCTTACCGTTGGTCCCTTTGATAACTGATCCGGTTCCACGGACATTACTCCAGTCGTTCCCAATGCCACCTGCCCACTTAGAAAGTTGAGCATTATCAGCAATCACCTTAAAGATGTGACCGAGATCGTCCATCACTGTTGAAAGATAGCAAGAGCTGAGCTGAGGACGAAGCGTCCCAGAATTGAATAACGTTGGAGTCGACGAGGTGAAAAAAAATTGCGAAAGAACGTGATAAAATTCAATGGCTCGCTCATTTTTTTGCTCTTTTTCATTTAGAGCAAGCCCCATTGCAATGCGCATCCAAAAAATTTGAGGCGTCTCTATTCGTCTTTCTTCATGTTGAATGCAGTACCTATCGTATAAAGTCTGCAGCCCAAGATAAGAAAACAAGTCATCCCGTTTCAAATCAATCTCCTCTGCCAATCTATCAAGATCAAATTCAAACAACAACGGGTTCAAACGGTGAACAGAAATGCCCAGTTTAATACACTGTTTAAAATAATTTTTATGAAACAAATCTAGATCGCCATCAGAAGCACTTATTTGCATTGCCTCTCGATAAAGAAGATCTGCCAATAGGCGGGCCGCTACTTTAGAATAGGCGGGTTCAATTTCAATTTTTGTACGAGCAGCCATAATCAACGATTTATCGATCTCAAATTCTTTCATGCCTTCATAAAAATGTAGGATAGAAACTTCTAGTAACTCCTCAGGAGAAACCTCGGGAAGATCGCGACAGCTGAATTTAATCCGACTATAGAGATGTTGCTCTTTTAAAATACGAGAATTTCCTTCAGCTGTTATGATGGAAAACTCCCTCCTTCCCTGATTAGCCGTAGTATCAGGAGGAGGACGGGAGGTTGCTTTAGCAGCACGAAATAAAATGTAATCTTTCGCAATTAAGTAATACCCTTCTTTCATCAATATTTGTTCAACTTCATCTTCAACCATACTGAGGTACAACGGTCCTCTTGCTTTATGAAGAGCCATAATTTGGTTGATAACCTTTTCAGTAAGATCATTCACCATTTCGGTAATCTCAAGAGAAGTCTGTCCATCAATGGAGAGGCCGCGACGAAAAGCTTTTTCAATCGCACTGGCAATTTTTATCGGATTAAATCGAACAAGAGATCCATCGTGACGATAAAGTTTAAGGTGATTCGGAGAATCTTCTCTGAGGGCTTTATGTTGATCACGATAAACGATATAACCCCGAGCTACCTCATAATGCCCCATTTTCATGAGCGTCACTTCAACAAGATCTTGGATACCCTCTACTGTTAAACTTGCTCCTTTAACCGCTAATGCTAATACCAAATCGACCACTCGATCGGTTACCTTCTCTGTTTCAGCGGTGAGTTCTTCATCAAGCAAGCTAAAGGCCTTCTTCTTGGCATGAAAAGCCAGATTAATCGCTCTAAAGATCCTTTCTCGACGAAAAGGAACGATCGTTCCGTCTCTCTTTACAACAGTAAAACAGTTGCTTCCTCTTCGCTCTCTATCATCGTGAGATGGAGATTCTGTTTGAATAGGAATACCAACCCTTTCAGCCATAACCACCTTCTTTTTTAAAAGATTTTTTTGATCGCATACCAACGAATAGAGGTACCGCGTTCCATACGTACTATAGTAAAAAAGCAGAGAAAGTCTACAAAAAAACGGTCGATAGGTTTAAACCCTAGTTTTCAGGTAGTTGGAGTATAGGGAGAGCCGTGCTCAATCCAACTTTCAGCTCCAATTGTAGTTATCGCCCCATGACCAGGAATAACCGTCGTATCTCTAGGAAGTCGCGATAACCTGTTGAGCGACTTGACCATTTTCTCCGGCTGCCCTGTTGGAAAACTAAGGTTTCCCATTGTCCCTTTAAAAAGGGTATCCCCTGAAATCAACAGTTTTTCTTTCTGAATCCAATAACAGACACCCCCCGGGGTATGACCTGGTGTATGGATAACCTCTATCTCGAGATCCCCCACCTCTATGTTTTGACCTTCTACGACAAAACCATCGGGACTAACCCCAGGAATAGGGAAAAAAAGGGGTAGCCCATCCGATCCCGGAACCCGAAGATTTTCAGCATCTTCAGCATGGACGTAAACAGGGATATCAAACTCAGCCTTAAGTTCCTTCACATCAGCCAAATGATCCCAGTGAGAGTGGGTGAGAAGGATTATTTCCGGGCTGAGGGCATGCCTCTTCATCGCCTCTATTAAAAGAGGAGTTGACCCCTTAGGGGCATCGAAAATAACTGCCTTCCTGCTCCTTGAACAGCCCACTAAAATAGCATGGGTCTCAACAGGGCCTGTAGTAAAAATTTCTAACATCATTTTTGCACCGGAGAGGATTTGAACCTCTGACCTCACGGTTCGTAGCCGTGTACTCTATCCAACTGAGCTACCGGTGCAGATTAAAAAATAACGGAAATAAAGGCAATAGGTATTTTGGGTTGTCAGTCGCTTTTCAGGCAAGGAATACTTCACTGCAGTCATTTTTCGAACCGATCTAAAAAAAGAGTTTGCCCCGATACTAAAAAAAGAGGCTGATCACTATTTTGCCTTATCCCCTTTTCTTTCAATGAAGTACGGAATCGATATGAGGTTAACTTTTTTTGAAGACGAAGAAAAACTTTACGTGATTGTTGTGGGTGAATGAGAAGACGTCGCAATGTTTTTTTTGACCACTCTAAATCAATTTTATCTCCTTGATGAGTTCGTACATTGACTAACCTGCCTGAGTGAAACTCGGGAGGCAGTAAAGGAAGAATGGCCCACTCTTGATTGATTTCCTTAAAAAACAATGAACGGATCAAGCCCGCTCCCTCTGAAAGAATCGTTAACGGTGACCCCTCCTCCCCTTCACAGCTCTTTTCGGTACAACTTATCTCAGGAATAATTCCTTGATAATCGACGTCTCTAAGACGAGGTGTTAACAACCCATGAAACCCGACTAAAAAAAATTTTAGATAGTGCGAGGCGACCTCCATTTTTTCACATTCTTTAAGTAAAGCGGCGGCACCGACCCTTGTGCTTTCTTTCGAAGAGACCATTTGACCAAGATAAAACCAAACGGGAAGGATTTCTCTAAGGTCCCGCCGCCGACAAACATACTCCCAGTCTAAGGTTTTACTCGTCCCCAGGGATAGCCGTTCGAAAGGAAAAGAACGGTTCAGATATCGATCTGACATTGGGGGTAAAATGACCCGCCCTCTCTCTTTTTGTAGCAGCTCTATCCCCTCTTCTATTCTTTTGAGCACCACACGACGATAACCACAAGCTGTGTGACCAAAAACTTCTATCACCCCTTTTTCTAAATCAAGCTGAACGGTGAAATCGAGTACCGGCCCTTTCCAATCAAGCCGATATTCCTGCATTTCAAGTGTCTCAAGGTGTTTAAATTTCAACAAAGTAGGGAAAGCCTGAAGTTCCCATCCGGTAAAGGGGAGGATACAGCGAGTTCCTGGCAAATGAGAAAAAGGTTTAAGCCGCTCTGCAATCGTAATTTTCACTTTCCTTCCTTAAGTAAAGCCCATCCAGTCTATACCGAAATGAAATGAAAAATTTCGATTGAGACCAGCCCAAAAGCGGTTGCGATCGTCCAAGCCCAAATTCTTCAGCTCACTTCGGTATAGTACGGAAGAAATATCGCTTCCAACAAATCATACTCGAACTCGTTGAAAAAATGAATCCCTCTTGTCTTGCTCCTTTAAAATGGTATATAACACGATGTGTTTGTTTTTCAGGTGCGTTATACCGCAGTGAACTGAAAAATCGTCCAACCCCAAAGACTTTTCCCAGGGGAAGTTTAGCCAGGGGGACTTGGGGTCCAAGCCCTAATTTCTGAGTTCACGTGGGGATAAGTTTAGAGGTTTCATTGAAGAAAAATTTTAATGTTGGAGTTCTTGGAATTAATCATAAGTCAGCCCCTCTGCACCTAAGAGAAAAGGTAGCAAAAGCCTTTAAACATTTCCCTCTACCAGACGGTATTATTCTCTCAACCTGCTATCGAGAGGAGATTTACTTTAGCCACGATGATGTCATTACGACTCAATTGAAGTTTTTTCAAGAATTGAAAAAAACGATTTTCCATCTTGATGAGAAGGTCTTCTACTCTTACTTCGGACAAAACTGCTTTCTTCACCTCCTTCACGTCGTTTCAGGGCTTGACAGTGCCGTTTTAGCGGAAAGCGATATTCAAAGGCAGGTTAAAATTGCCTATGAAAAGGCTCGTGTCGAGAAAAGACTCCCCCCTTCTCTTCATTATCTTTTTCAAAAATCGCTTAAATTGGGGAAAGCAGCCCGATCTCTTTATCCTCTTTTTGAAAAGACCGTTCGGTTGGAAAAAGAAATTTTTCAACTAATCACGCAGGCCCCCTATAAAAGTAATAACCTTCTGCTTCTAGGAAATTCCGATATTAATCGGAAAATTATTTATTATTTTTTGAAAAAAGGTGGGTATCATCTCACCCTTTCCACAAGATTTTTAGAATCGGTTAACCGGCTAGGCCCTGGGGTTACCCTAAAAGACCGAACGGAAATAGAAAAGTGGTATGAATACGATGTCGTGATTGCAGCAACAAAAACGGAACAGTTTTTAATCACTCCTTTTTTAGGAGAGGTAAAAACTCACCTAATGGTCGATTTAAGTGTTCCTCGTTGTATTGATCCGATTTTCAGACATCATCCATTCATAACTCTCATCCACCTGGAAGAGTTACAGCATCTCTTTAAAAAGGGGGAGTCTGATTATTTAGCTGAAATAGAGATGATTAAGCTATTTTTTCAGCTCTCTGTCGAAAAGTACACCGCCCTCTATAAGAAAAAATCTATGCCTTTTCATTTCTCTTCTAAAAAATCGTTCTCTAAATCATCAAAGATAGCGATAGGAGCTTCGTTTTAAAAATTTTTCAACTTGAGTGACACACAGTCCCTCCCTCACCTATTCCCAATTTTTCAGCTCACTTGGAAATGCATTACATAATAAGATTAAAACCTATACAAATAATTCTTTAGCATTTTAGCTTTATTTATTTTTTTTTATAATGTTGCGTAAAAAAAGGTTAGATATTTTATGCACCAGATAGGAGCTCTCACAACACAAAATACAGACAATCATGTTATTCCTCAGGTGATCGATAACGTTTCAATGAAAAGTACGAATATTGTTCCTGCCCACGAAAGAACTGAAGTGATTAGGAAAGCTAATCTTTTGATGACGCTGGAAATGGGAGATGCTGAAAGAAGCACAATAATGGAAGCTATTGACTGTATCCCTGTTAAAGAAACCCCCCTTGTCGTAGCTCTTGTATTACACATCATTAGTCCAACGTGGGGTATCGTTCAAAGGATAAACACGCTCAAAGCTGTGGTTGCTGTTCCTACTCAGAAAAGAGCTCAGGTGGTTAGGAACGCGGCTCTTCTGTTCAAACCGGAAATGGGAGATGCTGACAGGGTTGCCTTGATCCGTAATATTGCCGATATACCCGTACCGGTTAACGGGACCGATGCGGCTCTTGCATCCGAGGTTATTAATGAACAAATGGATGTGGATCAAAGGATAAACACGCTCAAAGCTGTGGTTGCTGTTCCTGCTCCGAAAAGAGCTCAGGTGGTTAGGAACGCGGCTCTTCTATTCAAACCGGAAATGGGAGATGTTGACAGGGTTGCCTTGATCCGTAATATTGCCGATATAACCGTGCCCCTTAACGGGACCGATGCAGCTCTTGCATCCGAGGTTATTAATGAACAAATGGATGTGGATCAAAGGATGAACATGCTTAAAGCTGTGATTGCTGTTCCTGCTCCGAAAAGAGCTCAGGTGGTTAGGAACGCGGCCTCTTTTTCAAACCGGAAATGAGAGATGTTGAAAGAACTTACATAATCTGTAATATTACCGATACATCTATAAAGGTTAAAGGAACCGCTGCAGCTCTTGTATCAAAGGCTATTCGTGAAGAAATGGATAAAGTTTCAAGGGTAGAGACTTTTAAAGCTGTGATTGAAGCTATAGCGGATCTTCCCCTTTTTCAAAGATACCGGATCTTGGGGGAGGCGCTTGAAGTCATTACTGATGAAATGAATGTTTTGGAAATCATTACGATCATCCAAAACAAGGCCCGTGATTTTCCCTATCCAACCCCCTTTATTCGCCTATTCCATGATGTCGATCTACGACCGGTTAATATCTTCGATGATCGGTTTATTCGCCTATTCCATGATATCGATCTACGAGCCGTTGATATCTTCAATGATCGGATTGTTGCAGAACCTGGGACTGCTGTGCATGAAGGCAACCGGGATCGACAGGTAAAAGCTGCGATCGCTCTGCTTCGGGAAGATCAGGGTGAGATCCCGCAAGATAGAATTGAGCAGGCGGTGCGGGAGTTCACCCAATATCTCCATGATCACCAAGATGGTGAACACAAACAATTAGCCCTACGCGCTCTTCTGGCACCTCAAGATGGTGAGACGTTTGGACCCCTTATCGATGAAAACGACTTTACCATCCTAGGCCTCAAAATATCAGGCGAAGAAGTGATCGGCCGTCTTTGGGTTTTTGCATCAAAGCTAAAGGAACCTGAACAGACTAATGCAAAAGAGGGTATCGTTTCCGGACTCAAAGACTCCTGTTCTTCGGACGGATCTAGGGTCTGCAATCCAGGGAAAGTGCAAAGGCTGATCGTCAGCGTGCTACAGGGGCGTCTTGAAGAAGTTGATATTGAATTACTAGGAACGGAGGTTTCTACAGAAGGAGCTCTAAATATGTTCTTCTGTGTGGAAGCTCATCAAAAAATCAAACAGCTAGAGCCTCTCATCGAAGCTGCAAATCGGTTTTGCGAAGAAAACCCTCTTGTAAAGCGGGACGATTTTCTTCGTAAAATCAGACAATTTGCAGAACTCGGAAGATTTGCTGAAGATTAGGTCCCGTTTTATAACAAAGTGGACTGAAAAACTCACCTTACGCAAAGAGCCAAAAAATTTAATCAGAATGTTCCTTGGTTAAGCCGCCATCTTTCAAGCTCTAGAAAAGCTGCTCAATTCGGTTTCATCCCTCAATTCCCCTCACTGGGGAATCATGTGCGAAATATCAGTTCATAACTTTTTTTTTCAAAAATTTGAACATTATCCCCAAACGATAGGTTTGATCAATCGATTTTTAGATGTTTTGGATAAGGTGAGTTGGAATGTCTCCCCGATTTATTCAAAAAACCCAACAATTCTCGGTTTTTTGCCGCTATTATGACAGCAATTAAAATAGTTAATTTAATAAAATTTTTAAATTACATACAAATGATTGTTTTGTGTTTTAATATTATTCAAGATTTTTTATAGTTATTGATTAAATAAAAAAGTTTTAAACGTTTTATGCAACAAATAGCAGCCGCTAAACCACAAAACACAAACCTTTATCAATCGGTGCCGAATCATGCATGGTACACCGCTGCTTTTAGCATCGTGACTGCAGTGGCGAACTTCTTTCAAATGATTGGTCTTTGGTTTTTTGGGGCAACATTATGGCTTAAAGGTCGAGTGGTCAAGCTTCCCGTAGAAACACCAATAGGGTTGGCTCCTATTAGGATATTTATCAACACGATCCCAACTCGTCAACAGGCTGTTGTTCCTCAACACGCCTCTCCCATCTCTCCTGAAGTGGATCAACCTATACAAGCTATCGATCAAGCAACTATTAAAGAAAGAGTTGTTCCCAATCCTGAACTGCAGGCTATTACTCAAAATATCGGTATCTCGTGGTTGGAGATCGTTAAAGCGCTGGGTGACGTCCCCCCTCAGGAAAGAACCAATGTGGTTAAGAACGCCCTTCTTCTAATGAAACCCGACATGGGAAGCGTTGAAAGGTTTCAGATTATCCAAGCGGTTGCCGGTATACCTGTTAATGAAAAAGACCTTATCGTAGCTCTTGCCTTAAGGGCTATTCATCCAGGGATGGATGTGCTTTCAGTAATAGAGATCCTTAAATCTATCCTTGTTTCGATTAACCAAGCCACTGCCCATATACCTGCTAACGAAAGAGGTGTTGTCTTTGCTCTTGCACAGAAAGTGATTACTCCAAACACCGATGTGGTTTCAATGATAGAGATCCTTAAAGCTATCATCGATGTTCCCGACCCAGAAAGAACTGAAGTCGTTAACAATGCCCTTCTTCTAATCACACAGGAAACGGAAGATGTTGAAAGAACGATTATGATCCAAGTTGTTGCCAACATACCTGCTAATGAAAGAGCCCCTATCATAGCTCTTGTCTTAACGGTTATTAATCCAGGGATGGATGTCCTTTCAATAATAGAGATCCTTAAAGCTATCATGGGTGTTCCCGACCCAGAAAGAACTGAAGTCGTTAAGAACGCTGTTCTTCTGATCACACGAGTCATGGAAGATGTTGAAAGGAGCAATATAATCCGGGCTGTTGCCCGTATGCCTGTTAGCGAAAAAAATGTTATCGTAGGCCTTGTAGCGGGGATTATTAATGCAGGGATGGATGCGGCTTCAAGGATAAAAATCCTTGAAGCCGTGACGGCTCTTCCAGCTCAGGACAGAATTGAAGTGGTTAGGAACGCTGCTCTCCTGTTCACACCCGAAATCGGAGGTGTTGAAAGGGCTGACATAATCGGTATTATTGCTGGTATACCTGTATCTTTTGAGAAAACAAATGTTGAGACAGCTCTTGCATTACAGACTATTACTCATGCTCAGGAGATCGATAAGTTTTCAAGGATGGAGATCATTAAAGCGGTGATTGGGATCCCCCCTGAGGAAAGAATTCCAATGGTTAGGAGTTCTGCGCTTCTGATCAAACCACAAATGGGATATCTTGACAGGATTGAGACGATCCGTATTATCGCCGGTATACCTTTACCTTTTCACAGGAGAGATATTGCTCTTGCGTTGAAGGTTGCTCATCAACACCTGTCTATTCATCGAGTGATAAAGATCCTCAAAGCTCTACTTGATGTTCAGGTTACCGCAAGACATTTCATCGGAGAGAGGGTTCTGGAGATCATTATTCCTGAAATGTATACTTATGAAAGAATTATCTTGATCCAAAGGCTGGCCCGTCTTCCTCACCGTCAGATCGATGCATTTGTCCGAGCGCACAGAGGGGAACAGCGGGATGATCGTGTTGCTGCGCAACAAGGGATTGACGTCCATGCAGGCAAGCGCGATGAACAGGTACGAGCTGCGATCGAACTCCTTCGGCAAGATCAGGGTGAGATACCGAAAGATAGAATGAACCAGGCAGTCCAGGAGTTCACCCAATATCTCCATGATCACCAAAATGCTGAATACAAAAAATTAGCCATGGACGCTCTTTTGAAACCTAAAGAGGATGGTGAGACGTTCGGCCCTCTTCTCGATAAAGTGGAGTTTAGTATGCTAGGGCTTCCAGTGACAGGGGAAGAAGTGATCGGCCGTCTTTGGATTTTTGCATCAGGGCTAACGGGATCCGAACAGACTAATGCAAAAGAGGGTATGGTTGCTGGACTCAAAGATTCATATGATGAATTGGTAGGGAAGGTCTGTAATCAGGGGAAAACTCAGAGATTGATCGTCAGCGTGCTACAGGGGCGTCTTGAAGGAGTTGATATTGAATTACTCGCAAAAGAGGAGGTTTCTCCCGAAGATTCCTCAAATGTGTTCTTCAGTGTGGCTCGCAATAGGGAATTCGATACGCTAGAGCTCCTTATCGATGCTGCATATCAGTTTTGTGATGATAACCCCCTTGTAAATCCGGTCGATTTTCTTCGTCAAATCAGAGACTTCGCAGAACTCGGACAACTTGCAGAGGTCATGTAAGTGAACTGAAAAACTCACCTTACGCAGAGAGTCAAAAATTTTAATCAAAACGTTCCTTCTCAGAAAATTTGCAGAACTCGGAAGATTTGGTGAAGAGTAGGTCGCGTTTTATTTCATAGAGACATCTATCTCTTTAAAAAATTCAAAAAAATGAACACGCTTAAATCTTCTTCAGTACTCAATAGACCGAAGTGGGCTGAAAAATTGGGTTTGGACTCCAATTTTTTGGCTCACTTGGGTGTAAATTTTTATTTTCTTTCAAGGGATTGATCTGAAATTTTTTCTTATAAATATTTTGGATGGGGTATCCAAGAAGTTTACTTCCGAGAAGCTTGAACCGTTCTTGATCATCCGAGACAAAAAACTGATCCTGAGGAGGAGCCGAAGCCGGATTCAAAAGACCCTGTTGAGCTAAGCTTCTCTTTAATGCCTGTGCACAATAAGGTGCAGGATTGATCACACGAATATTTTTACCTAGCTTCTTTTTAATTTTTTCCCCAACAATGGGGAAGTGAGTACAGCCAAGAATCAGTGTGTCAATAAGTTGGCTCCTTAAAGGAGAAAGGTATTCTTCTATGATGGTTGTCGTGATCGGATGGCGGGCATATCCCTCTTCGATTAGATGAACAAGAATTTGGCACGGAATCGGAACAACTGTCGCGGACGGAAGAAGTAGTCGAAAAAGTTTTTGATATTCTTGTGAAAGAATCGTTCCTCGCGTTCCTACTATGGCAACTTTTTTTGTTAAAGAGTTGCGAGCAACGGCTTCAACAGCGGGAAGGGTCACACCTATAATAGAAATCGGAAACTTTTTCTGTAATGCTTCCAAAGCAAAACAACAAACGGTATTACAGGCAACAACCACTGTTTTAATCGGTTGTTGAATTAAAAAAGAGATATTTTCAATCGAATACCGAAGAACCAAATCTTTACTCTTGCTTCCATAGGGAAAACGAGCGGTGTCTGCCAGATAAATGATATTTTCCGATGGAAGTAAACCCCGAATCGCTTTCATTACCGTTAACCCGCCAAAGCCAGAATCAAAAATAGCAACGCTTGACTCAGGAAACAGCTGCATGTTTTTTGCCTTATTTCAGAGGTGGTGGAATCTTTAACTCTTGGCCAATTGCAATTTTATCCGAAAAAAGCTGATTCTCTTTTCTCAATGAATCGGGAGAGATATTGAATTGCCGACTAATTTTACCTATAGAATCCCCTTCTTTAACCCGATATAGACGAAAGGAAATCTCTTTATTAGAAGCTGTCTTTAAAATCTGAGAAAGCATAGACCGAAGTTGACCAATTTCATCAAAATATTGAGAAAGAAGCTTGTGGTCTTGAGCAAACTCCGCCTTTATACGGTCAATCCTTTTTTCTAAAACGACGATCTTTTGTTGAAGCAGAGCGACCTGATGCGTTTGAGAAAAACTTTTTACTTCCTCCTGCTCTTCTACTCGTTCCTCGAGCAGTCTTACCTCAAGTTCAACCCCATGATGAGCATGTTTAAGATCAACAATCTCACCCTTAAGAGCTTCAAGAACTTGGTTACTATTACCCCGATTCTCCCAATGAGGAGTAAAGAAAGAAGAAACACAACCGCTCAATAACAAAAAAATAGGTGGGAATAAAAAAAAATTTATTTCTCATTGTTTAACATAGAGTTGAAAGTGTGCCCGTCGATTTTGAGCCAAATCTTCATCAGAATCCCCAAGAGCAAATGGTTTCTCTTTACCAAAGGATTCTCGCCGAAGCTGAGCTGGATTTACTCCTTCGTTTATCAATAGAGAATAGACATGATACGACCTTCTCGTTCCCAAAGCTAAGTTGTATGCTTCTGGCCCCCTTTTATCACAATGTCCCTCGATAATGACATAAGTTTCTGGATGAGACTTTAAATAGCTGGCCATCTGACGAATCAGGGCTGTGTATTCAGTTTTTTTTCGTTCGCTGATCACGTGCTGATCTGTATCAAAAAAAAGAGGACAAAAAATAGAAGCGAGAAAACCATGAGGATCATTGAAATGGCGGGCTATCGGCATCTCTGCCTCGTCTAGATCTCTCTCTTTAAAGGAGATTTCTGAAAATTGTGAGCGTAAATCTTCATCATTAAGAGAGATAAACTCCTCATCAACCCTCCCTCTTCTACCCTGACCGTTTAACGTGCTCTCCTTGTACCGAGCCCCGGTTTGGTTATCCTCCCAAAGATTGCCCGAATTTTTAGTACATCCCACAGCGATGAAGGCGCAAAAAAAAACCTGAATCCATTTTAATCTGTACATAACGACATCCTTTGAATAATTATTCAATACGCCCCCACACAGGGTAGTGCTTTATTCCAAAATTGTGAGAAATTTTTACACCTTCTGGTTGACCTAGAGAGATCATATAGAGTTCTGAAAGATGAGAATCTGTCGAATTAAACACGAGGTGGCGACTGTTTGAAGCCCAAGACGGATTTTCTTTGTTTTCAGCGGTATAAGTCAACTGTTTTTCCTCACCTGTTTCAAAATCATAAATCCAGATTTGTCTGACTCCCTTTGTTTTAGCACTATAGGCTAGTTTTTTTCCATCGGGAGACCAGGCTGGACAAGAGTTTTCCCTATTTTTTTTCGTAATCAACACAGGCTTCGCTCGTTTTCCAGTAAATGCCGCGGGGATTAAATAAATTCGAGGTGACCCTTCTTTGTCAGAAACGAAAGCAAGGGTTGAACCGTCTGGACTAAAAGTAGGAGAAGCTTGTGTTGAATGAGGATACGAAAAAAGCTGGACCGGCTTAGGCGATATTTCTTTCCCTAAAAGTGGTTGCATGAAAAGATCAGCTCTACCGGTGATATCAGAGATAAAGGCAATTTTATCTCCCTGAGAAGAGACGGCGGGTAATAGCTGATTACCCCTTAAGTTAATCATTTTTTTGCCCGATTTTTTATCAAAAGAAGTGATAAAAATCTTCGATTGTCCCAATCGATACGAGACATAGATAAAGTTATTCGGATGAATATAAACGGGCGTAACAGCGTAACTTCCCTCATGCGTCAGCTGTCTCTGATTGGCTCCATCCCAATCGCAGGCCCAAATTTCCGATACCCACTTATTCTGAATCCGGTGTTTTAAGGAATAAAGAATCGTTGTGCTCGCTATCCCCTCCTGCCCATAAGCGGCTTTATAAAAAGTATCGGCAAACCGGTGTATTTTTCGGCGATCTTTTGCTAAAACACCAGAAAGTTCAATACCAGAAAAATGCTTTAATGAGCCGGAACGAGATGAAGCCGTTGTCATAAACAGTGTTTTATTTTTAACCTCACCTTTTAAGACATGGGCAACTCCACATTCTCTCCAAATAGATAGTTTAAAAGCTTGTGCAACCTCTGAGGATTGTAACTGGTTTTCTTTCTGTTCATTGAAAGGAAGGACTTTCGTAGAGCTATTATAATTCAAATCAAATAACAATACCGATTCGAGAGCCAAAAGATAGTTCTGATCAAACGAAAAATCAGAGGTCTGAAATTTTCCTACATAAACGGAATCTAAACAGCTTTCTGTATTGAGATAAACTCGAACAGGTTCCTCAGCAAGAGGGGCAGCCCCTAATGTAACAACAAAAAAAAATGCAATTGGAAAAAAAATCTTAAATTTCATTACAAAACGTTAAAGTGAAGGCGGTTTTTTTATCTAATTTCAAGGGAAATACTAGGGGTAAAAGGTGCTTCTCTAGATAAGCTCTATTTTTTTGGCTCTCAGCCTGCAATACGGTGACTTCCTTTACCCCCCCATCGATGTCAATTGTCAACTTAAGCTTAACCTCCCCAATCTCGGGAAGACTTAATGAGGTTCGAAGAAAATCAACCAAACATGCCTCGTCTTTTTCAAAAGACCCTTCTTCCTCAGGCTCAGCATATACCCTCTTCTCAATTTTTGCGAGTGCTTCATCAAACTCTTTTAAAAGGTTTTTTGGGGGTAACAGCTCCTTTGGAGGGGTTTTAACCGTTTCAAGAGAAGGGGCTTTTTTTTTCTGAGCGATTTTTGTTAAAGGCTTTTTTGTTGAAGCCGACGACCGTATCGAAGAGGGGGGCTGTAGTTGCACCGTACGAATAAGTAAAGAGGGACGTGGTTTGATTCCCTTTTTCATTGGAGAAAAAATGAGAGCCACCATGGCGATGAGATGAAGTGAAATAACCCACAAAGTTAACTTTCTACTCATTATCCAGATTTTAAAATGACATCAAGTTCTCTAAAGCCGGCCATTTCAATCACGTTTTTGACACTTTGATAAGTGCCAAAGGAGGCTTTTTTATCTTGAATCAGCTGAGGGATTAGATTTCGATGCAACGGATAAACCTCCTTAAGTCGTTGCCCCAATTCCTCGACCGTAATAGCGGTACCACCATACCAAATGGTATTGTTAGCCTCGACACGAATCATTAAATTTCCTTTCATCTCCTGAGTCGTACTCTTTCCACTAGCCAACTCAATACGGTCCAATTCCAACATCGGCGCAAGAAGGATAAAAACAATCAAAATAACAAAAACAACATCAATCAACGGGGTTAAATTGATCGTCGCTTCTTCAAGATGATCCCGTCGATGAAAAGTTCTATTTCTCAGACTCTACCTTCCTGTACCTCAATTCAATATGAGAGAGAAGCTCGGATAAAAAATCATCCATATCCGAAGCGTAATGGGTGATTGAATTTTTAAGATAGTTATAAGAAACGAGGGCCGGAATAGCAATGATTAACCCCATTACCGTCGTTGCTAATGCGGTTGAGATCCCACCCAAAACCAAGGTGTTAGAAACCCCTACACCCCCCTGTTGTAAACCAGAAAAAGTCACCAAGATTCCCCAAACCGTACCCAAAAGCCCCATAAAGGGAGCCAGCGTTACAATCGTTGATAAAACAAACAAATTTTTCTCAAGTTTTTTATGGTTGAACGAGATCACGGTGGCCACATACGACTCCAAAAGAGAAAGATCCGCTGGCGTCAGGTAAGCAGGGCTGTTTTCATTATTAAAAGATAAAAAAAATCTATTTTTATCAAGCATTTCAACTGCTTTTTTCTTCAAATTAACATAAATTGAAACATAAGGATGCAAAAAAAGGGGGGTGTCGGATAACCCAAGTTGAGAAAAATTCAACTCGAGAAGTGACTCTTGGTGTTGTTCGATGGTCTTTTTGAAAGCCTTAGACC
The DNA here is from genome assembly GCA_963777025.1 of Parachlamydiales bacterium. Taxonomy (GTDB): domain Bacteria; phylum Chlamydiota; class Chlamydiia; order Chlamydiales; family Rhabdochlamydiaceae; genus PALSA-1444. The sequence continues at coordinate 49,030 of CAVZOR010000005.1, read as the reverse complement.
GACTGTTGACGTGCCAAATAACCGCTATTTTTTCGAAGCAAACAATCCAACAAACCATTTGACAGCCCAGAAGCCAAATGATATAATAATTTTTCCAAAAAAATCAGACTGCGCATACGCTAGCGAAAAGAATGACATCGGCTAAAAATAAAACTGAAATCAACGGTTCCCCCTTGAAAAGCAGAGGTCATCCGAAAGTCGGGTAACACTCGTATTTTGCCCCATAAATAAGGTGCTAAGGTGTTGATTCATACTAAACGCAATACTGAAACTCATAGCCGATTTTCAGCTGAAAATGGGAACGACTGCGGTTGAATTTCTGTGATCCCAACTGATTCCAAGAATGGACTGAAGCATAGAAACCGCTAAATTTCTGTTAAGGCCAAAAATTTCAACTCCTGCAAGAGTTACTTTTTGTGATGAAAATAGCTCGACTGCATATCGATTCTCGAAATGACCATACATCAAAGCAGCAGAAAAATCACCGAAAAAAGAAAAGTAGTGAATGCCAGGGCTTCTTCTTGTCTTCCAAGACGTCTTCAGCCCCCCAGAAGGGCCAACGCCCCAAAAGTTATTTATTTTTTTTAACAGGGTATCACTCAATACCATTCCACTAGGGTAATAAAATCGCTCTTTCGATCGTCTGATCAATCCAACCACCCTTAATCCCAAAATGAGGAACAAGAACTAAATAATTACTGACAAAATACGAACGCCCTAGCTCCCAATCGAACATGTCAAAAAAGAAACCTTCGGCCATCCCTTAGCTGAAATAAAAGTTGGCGGAACTTCTGTATCATGTGGAGTGGAAGCTACCTCATTCGATAATGCTTGAAAAAGATTTTCATGCTTGCTCCTAAACCAAGTGTAATAAAAGTCAGAGTACCATTGATCATACCCCATATTTAAACCGAGACTAGCCCGGAAACCCCAAGACCAATTAAAGTCTGAGCCTGAGTTTTTAATCTTTGAAACGGTCCCGGTGCTGATCTTCGTGACCCAATCACTATTTCCGATACCAACGTGCCAAATAAAAAGCGCTCGCAAAAAGATGCCACCCATTTGCGCTAGCCGGACTCGCCGATACAAGCTCATCAACAACCCCCTCTTCTGGCCAACTCAGATGCCTGCCTTCATGACCCTGCTCTTGCCCATAAATCGAAGAAAACAAAAGAAAACACAAGAGCTGCTTCTTCATAAACCTCTATTCGTTCACAAAAAACGAGAGCCTTCCTAACTTCTTAAAAAAGCAGAGCAAAAAAACTCAGCCTATTTTCTTTATCTCAGTACTACCTCTAAAATAAGAAAATAAGCTCGTAGTTAAACCTAAAAATCAAATCTGAAGTCAATCGTCAACCCTTGTAAAGCTAAATCATCTGACAAGCGAAAAAAGGTTGCGGTAGCAGGAATCGCCAAGACTTGATTTTGACGAAACCAGTACTGGAATTCATAAGCGACCTTTAATCCAAAGTGACAACGATCGTCATTAAACTCCGTATCCCAACCAAAGGCAAGTGCAGTCTGAAGCATAGGAACGGCTAAGTTCCGATTCAGTCCATTAAACTGCTGCCCCTGTGTGATGTTAGGAGCTCCAGACGAAACTGGAAGGGAAATCGTATCTTGGTAATAGCCACTGTTGAAGTGTCCGTACATGAGAGCCCCACCAAGATCTCCTTTCAGAGAAAAATAATGAGAATCTACGTTTCCAAGAATCCAACTTGTATTAACACCACCGGCGGCACCAATTCCCCAAAAATCGTTCTTAACCCTTAACCGCTGCGCAGTAGCCGGGGTTAAAGTACCAGAAACGGGATAGGTATAATACCCATGAATTTTTTGGTTAATCCATCCCCCTTTTAGACCAACATGAGGGCGAACAGCAAGATGCTTACTGACAAAATGATCACGACCTAGCTCCCAATCAATCATGTTAAAAGCGAGTTTTTGGTGATATTTTGCTAGAATAAACCCATTAGCAATGACATCATGGGTATCGTAAGTGGCCTGGGTTAGGCCAGCCGAAATGTTATCGACTTTACTAGTCCGAAACCAAGTGTAGTACAGATCAGAATCCCATTGATCATGATCCATATTCACCCCAACCCCTACCTTAAAACCCCAATCCCATTTAAAATCGAGATGATGGGTTGCAAAAGGTGTAACAGCACTAGCTGGAAGAGTTGTGTTGGTATTGACATAGGCCCAGTCGGTATTTCCAACATCAGCATGCCAATAGAGGGCGTCTGCGAAAACATACCACCCGTTGTCACTCATAGGATTAGCCGACGCCAGAGTCACCATACTTGTCATAGGCATAGGCTGTTGAGTTTTTTGTGATTGAACGCCAGACTTCATCTGACCTGCAATCATATCTCCATCTGCGAGAGCAGATGCGGTAAGTGCCAAGGCACCGAATAGAACAGTTTTTTTCATACTACTCCTAATTTGATTTGAAATAGTTATATCCCTCTCTTTTACCAGAGGAGGGGTCTTATCGTAAACCTCCTTTTTTAGTTTTGCTGAAACTTTTGTATAAATTGTTGTACTTTCAGGAGAATGATGACCAAGAAGCGTCTGGATTGTTTTTAAATTCATTCCTTTTTTCAACCAATGCATCGTGGTATTGTGCCTTATTGTGCGAGGGGTTGCCTTAACAACGAGGGGTGATTGTCACAAGCAATAGCCGTATCACCCGAAGTATACCGAAGTGAGCTGAAAACTTGATTTTGGACGGTCGCGAAAGCTTTCGCGGTTGGACTTATCGCAACGTCGCTCGTATTGAGGAATACGGGCTAGTTGCGATCGTCCAACCCCGAGTCTTTGGCGAGGTCCAAAACCAGGTTTTCAGCTCATTTCGGTATAGTAGAAAGACTTCTTTCGAAACTTATTGAACCAACTCCAAGTTGTAAATTCCAGAAATCAGATTGAAGCGAAGGGAAAACCTTTTTCGCCCATTGCGATAACAATCAGTTATGCTTTTAAAGCGCTTCGGACAGCCAATAATGTTTTCTTTGAGAACACGTTATCTTGATAGCCGTCGATTCGGTATTTACCGAAATGAGCTGAAAATTTCGGTTTTTGACCTCGCCAAAGACTCCGGGTTTGACGATCACAACTAGCCCGTATTCCTCAATACGAGCGACGTTGCGATAAGATTCAACCGCGAGGCCTTGGCGGAGTCCAAAACCAATTTTTCAGCTCACTTCGGTATAGCTCTAAAATAAGAAAACAAGCTTTAGCTAAACCTAAAAATCAAATCTGAAGTCGATGGTCAACCCTTGCAAAGCTAGATCATCTGACAACCGAAAAAAGGTTGCTACAACAGGATTCGCCACGATTTGACTTTGACGAAACCAGTACTGAAATTCATAGGCAACCTTTAACCCAAAGTGACAACGATCGTCATTAAACTCCGTATCCCAACCAAGAGCAAGCGCAGTTTGAAGCATAGGAACGGCTAAGTTTCGATTCAGCCCATTAAACTGCTGCGCCTGTGTGACATTAGGAGCTCCAGCCGAAACAGGAAGGGTAATCGTATCGTAGTAGTAGCCACTGCTGAAATGTCCGTACATGAGAGCTCCACCAAGATCTCCTTTCAAAGAAAAATAATGGGTATCTACGTTCCCAAGCATCCAACTTGTATTAACACCTCCGGCAGCACCAATCCCCCAAAAATCATTCTTGATCCTTAAACGCTGCGCACTATTCGGAGTTAAAGTACCAGGAGGGGAATAGATAAAAAATCCACGAATTTTTTGGTCAATCCATCCCCCTTTTAGCCCAATGTGAGGGTGAACTGCAAGATGCTTACTGACAAAATGATCACGACCCAGCTCCCAATCAATCATGTTAAAAGAAAGTTTTTGGTCATATTTTGCTCCAATAAACCCACTCAGAATGACATCATGGGTATCGTTGGCGAACTGCGTTAAACTAGCTGAAAGATTGTTGACCCTACTCGTTCGAAACCAGGTATAGTACAGATCAGAATCCCATTGACCGTGATCCATGTTCACCCCAATCCCTATCTTAAAACCCCAATCCCATTTAAAATCGATATGATAGGCCGAAAGAGGTGTAATCGTACCAGCTGGAAGAGTTGTATTGGTATTGACATAGGCCCAGTCGGTATTTCCAACATCAGCATGCCAATAGAGGGCGTCTGCAAAAAGATACCACCCGTTGTCACTCATAGGATTGGCCGACGGCAGAGTCACCATACTTGTCATAGGCGTAGGCTGTTCATTTTTTTGTGATTGAATACCAGACTTCATCTGACCTGCAACCACATCTCCATCCGCTAAAGCAAGCGCGGTAAGTGCCAAGGCACCAAATAGAACGGTTTTTTTCATATTGCTATTTGGTTTCAAGTAGTTATACAGTTCCGTTTTGCCAGAGAATGGATTTTTTAGTAAATATTATTTTTTATTAGACTTCTTTTTTAGTTTTGCTGAAACTTTTTTATAATCGGTACAGCTCTAAAATAAGAAAATAAGCTCTAGCTATACCGAAATGAGCTGAAAAATTGGATTTCGACCGTTGCGAAAGCTCTCGCAGTTGGACGATCGCAACTAGCCTGTATTTCTCAATACGAGCGACGTTGCGATAAGATTCAACCGCGAGGCTTTGGCGGGGTCCAAAATCAATTTTTCAGCTCACTTCGGTATGAACCTAAAAATCAAATCTGAAGTCGATTGTCAATCCTTGCAAAGCTAAATCGTCTGATAACCGAAAAATGTTTGCTACATTAGAAAACGCCACGATTTGATTTTGACGAAACCAATACTGGAATTCGTAGGCAACCTTTAACCCAAAGTGACAACGATCGTCATTAAACTCCGTATCCCAACCAAAGGCAAGTCCAGTCTGAAGCATAGGAACGGCTAAGTTTCGATTCAACCCATTAAGCTGCTGCGCGTCTATGATATTAGGAGCTCCAGCTGGAACTAGAAGGGTAATCGCATCGGCGTAGTAGCCACTGGTGAAGTGTCCCCACAAGAGAGCCCCACCAAGATCTCCTTTCAGGGAAAAGTAATGGGTATCTACGTTTCCAAGAATCCAACTTGTATTAACACCCCCGGCGGCACCAATTCCCCAAAAATCGTTCATAATCCTTAAACGCTGGGCACCAGTCGGAGTTAAAGTACCAGGAGGGGAATAGATATAAAGTCCACGAATTTTTTGGTCAATCCATCCCCCTTTTAGCCCAATGTGAGGGTGAAGTGCAAGATGTTTACTGACAAAATGATCCCGACCCAGCTCCCAATCAATCATGTTAAAAGAAAGTTTTTGATGATATTTTGCTCGAATAAACCTATTCAAAATGACATCATGGGCGCCGCTGGCGAACTGCGTTAAGCTAGTCGAAAAACTGTTATCCCTACTCGTTCTAAACCAGGTATAGTACAGATCAGAATCCCATTGACCGTGATCCATGTTCACCCCAACCCCTATCTTAAAACCCCAATCCCATTTAAAATCGATATGATAGGTCGAAAAAGGTGTAACCGTACCAGGAGGAAGCGCTGTATTGGTATTGACATAGGCCCAGTCGGTATTTCCGACATCAGCATGCCAATAGAGGGCATCTGCAAAAATATACCAACCGTTTTCACTCATAGGATTGGCCGACTCCAGAGTAACCATATTTGTCATAGGCATAGAGTGTTCATTTTTTTTTGATTGAATACCAGACTTCATCTGACCTGCAATCACATCTCCATCCGCCAAAGCAGACGCGGTAAGTGCCAAGGCACCAAATAGAACAGTTTTCTTCATATTACTCCTTGGTTTCAAGTAGTTACACAGCTCCCTTTTGCCAGAGGATGGATTTTTTAGTAAATATTATTTTTTATTGGAATTCTTTTTTAGTTTTGCTGAAACTTTTTTATAATCGGTATAGCTCTAAAATAAGAAAACAAGCTTTAGCTAAACCTAAAAATCAAATCTGAAGTCGATGGTCAACCCTTGCAAAGCTAGATCATCTGACAACCGAAAAAAGGTTGCTACAACAGGATTCGCCACGATTTGACTTTGACGAAACCAGTACTGAAATTCATAGGCAACCTTTAACCCAAAGTGACAACGATCGTCATTAAACTCCGTATCCCAACCAAGAGCAAGCGCAGTTTGAAGCATAGGAACGGCTAAGTTTCGATTCAGCCCATTAAACTGCTGCGCCTGTGTGACATTAGGAGCTCCAGCCGAAACAGGAAGGGTAATCGTATCGTAGTAGTAGCCACTGCTGAAATGTCCGTACATGAGAGCTCCACCAAGATCTCCTTTCAAAGAAAAATAATGGGTATCTACGTTCCCAAGCATCCAACTTGTATTAACACCTCCGGCAGCACCAATCCCCCAAAAATCATTCTTGATCCTTAAACGCTGCGCACTATTCGGAGTTAAAGTACCAGGAGGGGAATAGATAAAAAATCCACGAATTTTTTGGTCAATCCATCCCCCTTTTAGCCCAATGTGAGGGTGAACTGCAAGATGCTTACTGACAAAATGATCACGACCCAGCTCCCAATCAATCATGTTAAAAGAAAGTTTTTGGTCATATTTTGCTCCAATAAACCCATTCAGAATGACATCATGGGTATCGTTGGCGAACTGTGTTAAACTAGCTGAAAGATTGTTGACCCTACTCGTTCGAAACCAGGTATAGTACAGATCAGAATCCCATTGACCGTGATCCATGTTCACCCCAATCCCTATCTTAAAACCCCAATCCCATTTAAAATCGATATGATAGGCCGAAAGAGGTGTAATCGTACCAGCTGGAAGAGTTGTATTGGTATTGACATAGGCCCAGTCGGTATTTCCAACATCAGCATGCCAATAGAGGGCGTCTGCAAAAAGATACCACCCGTTGTCACTCATAGGATTGGCTGACGCGAGAGTAACCATACTTGTCATAGGCATAGGCTGTTCATTTTTTTGTGATTGAACACCAGACTTCATCTGACCTGCAATCTTGTCTCCATCTGCCAAAGCAGATGCGGTAAGTGCTAAGACTCCGAACAGAACGGTCTTTTTCATACGACTCCTAATTTGACTTGAGATAGTTACATGCTCTCTGTTTTGCCAAAGGGTGGGCCTTTTCGTAAACTTCTTTTTTTAATTTTGCTGAAACTTTTGTATAAATTGTTGTACTTTCAAGAGAATGATGACCAAGAAGCGTCTGGATTGTTTTTAAGTCCATTCCTTTTTCTAACCAATGGGTTGCGATGGAGTGCCTTATTGTGTGAGGGGTTGCTTTAGCGATAAGGGCTGATCGTCGCAAGTAGGAGGTAAAACTTCGATCGATAGAGCGAGGGGTCAGACGATCTCCCCACCTATTGAGGAAAACGGCCTGATGATCCCTTTCTGCTCGATGATATTTTCCGTTTATGTTTCGTTCAGGATGATTTAAATAATTTGCAACCCATATTGCAGCCTGCTGAGTGATCGGAATAAGACGCTCTTTTTTCCCTTTCCCTCTTACGCGCAACACAAGGCTAGTTATATCTAAGTCAGATCGATTAATTTGGACTAGCTCGCTAAGGCGAAGAGCAGAACTATAAAAAAGCTCCATAATGACTCGATCTCGAAACTCAAGAAATTGTTCAAGGCAAGGCTGTTGAAAAAACAACTCAACCTCTTGATATGATAGAGGAGATGGAATGCTTTTTTCAAACTTTGGAGTCATAATCTCTTCCAAGGGTATCGATACGATTACCTTTTCCTTGAGAAGGAATCTAAAAAATGAGCGTAAGGTCGAAATTTTTCTTGCAATGCTCCTCTTGGTGAGCTGTTTTTGATTAAGATAAGCCAAATACTCTCGAATCACCCCCTTAGTGATTTCTTCTGCCTCAACAACTCTAGTCAAAGTACGAAAATCGGTTAAATCGATAGTATACGCCCGCATTGTATGAGCCGAAAAATTTTTAATTGACTGTAAATAAATTAAAAACTTTTTCATCCACTCTTCCATAAACCTCTTTTTGTGTTATGCTGTCTTACTTATTCATGGTACCAACTTTATGATTACACTAACAAATCTCTCTAAAAAAATCGGCTCTCGCACTCTTTTTGATAGCGTAAACACCGCTTTTAATACAGGAAACCGGTATGGATTAACCGGCCCAAATGGCTCTGGGAAATCGACCCTTATGAAAATCATCATCGGAATTGAAGAGGCAACAAGTGGAACGATTACCCTCCCTCGACGCGTTGGCTTTCTAAAACAAGAGATTGAACAGTTTAAAGCAATGCCGGTGCTCGACACCGTAATTATGGGAAATCAACGGCTATGGGCCGCTCTAAAAGAACAAGATACGTTGTACATGCAGGAAATGACCAATGAGATCGGCGTTCGTCTCGGAGAACTCGAAGAGGTCATGGCAGAGGAAAATGGTTACAGCGCAGAGTCAGAAGCGGAAGAGCTCTTAATAGGGATGGGAATTTCTCAACATTTTCATAAAAAAAGATGGAACAAGTTCCGACCGATATCCAATTTCGAGTCCTTCTTTGCCAAGCTCTTTTTGGAAAGCCCAATGCACTGCTGCTAGATGAACCGACGAATCACCTTGATATGGAGTCAATAGAGTGGCTTGAGCGATTTTTTCTTCAGTTTAAAGGGGTCTTGGTCGTCATCAGCCATGATAGACATTTTCTTAATACGGTAACCACCCATATCGCCGATATTGATTATGAAACATTAATTATTTATCCAGGAAACTACGACGAGATGATCGCAACTAAAACAGCGATACGGACTCGATATGAAAACGAGAATGAGTGGAGAAAGAAAAAAGCCTCTAAACTTCAGGAGTTTGTCGATCAGTTTAGAGAAGGAACTCGTGCTAGTCAAGCGCAATCTCGGATTCGCGAGATTAACAAGCTAAGGCCTCTTGACCTGAAAAAATCAAATATTCAACGCCCCTATATCCGTTTTTATCCTCCAGAAAAGCCGTCAGGACAAATCGTTTTGAAAATAGACCACGTTTCAAAATGTTATGAAGAGGAGGCTGTGATTTCTAATTTTTCTTATGAAATTTTACGAAAGGATAGAATTGGGGTTATCGGCAATAACGGTCGAGGAAAAACAACGCTTCTGAAGATGATGGCAGGGGTGATTGCTCAAGATAGCGGAAAGATTGAGATCGGTCATCAAGTCCAAATTGGATATTTTCCTCAAAATCACTCCGATATCATTAATAAAAAAGAAGCAGAGACGGTCTTTAGTTGGTTAAAAAAACAAAAAGATGGTGTCTATGACCAAGATGTCCGTAGTGTTCTTGGAAAAATGCTTTTCTCTGGGGATGAGGTCTTTAAAAGTCTCGCCCATCTATCCGGGGGTGAAACGGCACGGCTGATATTAGCGAGTATGATGCTTAAAAATTATAATTTTTTCATCCTTGATGAACCGAATAATCATCTTGATCTCGAAGCCGTTGCAGCTCTTGGTTCGGCTTTACAAAATTGTGAAGCAACGGTAGTCATGGCTTCTCATGATCGGGAACTTCTTAACGAAGTCGCCACCACACTTATTGCTTTTGAGGAGTCAGGAATCCATCTTTTCAAAGGATCACTAGAGGAATACTTAACTTCTTAATACATTTTAGAATGCAATTGATTATTGGATAACAAATGGACCCGAATAAACCTTTATTTTTTTCTCCTCAAGAACCGACGCCTGAAAAACCGATCGAAGGAGAGGCCTCTTTAAGAATGCTTTTATCGGAATATATCGATGCGTTGACGTTTAACAAAAATGCTCCCCTTGATATACAAAAGATCAAAGAACTAACAGAAAAACTTTTGAAAACTTTGAGAGAGATCCCCTTTACAAACACGGTCGGCCACATCGAACAGCTTTTAAAAGCCTCTGGCTTTGCAACAGCCTCTCTTGAAGAGCTTCGTGAATTAATGAAAGCTTATCTAGAATATCCAGAAGCACATAAAGCGATGCTAACCGAGCTTCGTTTGTTATATGATACCCTGAAAATTTCATTTCAGTAAGAGTAAGGGATGAATAGCCACTATTTATCTGCCCTTTTTGTTATAAAAAGGCTTCAGGAGGCGGGTTATATTGCCTACTTCGCTGGGGGGTGGGTTCGAGATTATCTGATGGATCACCCTTCTGATGATATTGATATCGCAACCTCAGCTCAGGTCAGTGTAATTCAGCAACTGTTCCCAAAAACGATTCCTGTTGGAATCGCTTTTGGTATTCTTATTGTTGTTCACGAATCGTATCACTTTGAAATAGCCACCTTTAGAACCGATCGGGGATATGTTGATGGACGACGCCCAACCGCTGTTAGCTGGGCAACGCCAGAGGAAGATGCAAAGCGGCGAGACTTTACAATCAACGGAATTTTTTATGATCCTGTTAAGGAGGAAATTCACGATTTTGTTGAAGGGTTAAAGGATATCAAAAAAGGAGTTATCCGTACAATTGGGCCTCCTCAAAATCGATTTCAAGAAGATTCTCTTCGAATGATGAGAGCGGTTCGGTACTCAACCCGATTTCGATTTTCGATTGAATCTGAAACATTTCAAGCTATCTTGCTTCAAGCAGACACCCTTTTACCAGCCGTTGCAATGGAAAGAATTTGGCAGGAGTTAAAAAAAATGTCTCGCTTTGCCCATTTCAATACAGCCTTAATCCTCCTTCATCAACTAAAACTACTTCCGATAATTTTCCCCTCCCTTAAAGATACCACCATTGAAGAAATTCAAGACCGAGTAAAATCGATCGACCGTTTTCCAAAGGAAGCTCCAACCATCTCTGAAATTTTGGAACTCTTCCCTGATTCCTCTTTAGAAGAGGCTTTAAAACTTTGCGATTATCTAAAATTATCAACGACCGAAAAAAAATTTGTTCAGTTTTATCACCATGCTAAAAATCTTCTAAACCTACCCAATGAGTGGAAACAAAAATTAGAGCCTATCGAGTGGGCCTATTTTTATGCTGACCCCAACGCCTCGGTGGTATTAGAAATCATCGGAGCCCACTTCTCACTCATCGAAAGGGAGAAATTTTTAAATGAATGCTCACGGCACCGCGAGCTCCTAGAACAACCTATCTTGAGAATTCAGACAAAAAATCCTATCCTTCGAGCTCAACACCTCATCAAGGAGGGAATTAAACCCGGCAAAAACATGGGGCTCCTTCTTCGAGAAGGAGAAAGGCTATCGGTAAATCAAGGTATTGACGATCTCAACCTCCTTATTCATTTATTAAAAACTTCTTCCCCTCACTGGCGGTCATCAACCTAACTCAAAAACGTTATACCGAAGAGAGTTGAAAAACTGGGTATTGCCGGTATTTCTCAATACAAGCGACGTTCGGATAAGACCCAAACGCGAGGGCTTTCGCGACGGCCCAAATCCCAATTTTTCAGTCGACTTCGGTATAAGCGCTCATTGCCTCGTTTTTTCAGGCCTTGTTCAAGTCAACCTAAACGCGTTTCGATAAACGGCAATTTCTGTCAAACGTATAAGGATCTGCGAACAAACTGGCAATTGCCTCTTTAGAAGAGAATGCATCAAGGCCTCCCCATTGATACACTTTTTTATGATCAATTTTATCTGGTGATCCGTACAACGAAAAACACGTTCTTGCTCCATATCTAACTTGCATGCGATGAATGTCTAACTGAGTTATTTTTTCGTGATCAAAAATATTTTCAAGAAATCCTGGAAGCCGTTCATTTTTTTTGTCGCCACCTACATAGAAAGCGATTATCATAAATAGAGCAAAATTGAAAATTTCTTCTTCCCCTTTCAGTAACGACTGCTTTGTCGCTTCGGAAAACTCGCTTAATCGCTGAAAAATGGCCTCACCAACAACTTCACTAATTTGAGGCAAAAACTTTTGTTTATCTGGCGGACTAAGCTCCAGCTTCGAAACGACACCATCCACAGTTTTAAGAACTGCGCCATCCGGAATTTTACTTATAAGATTAGGGGCTGATACAGCTGATACACAAGGCACTGCCATGTCTTCATCTCCTTATTTTTAATGTTACCTGCCAAAAAGTTTCATCGATTCCCTGGATTATTATCAAATGATTTTTTTATAAAAAAGATAAACTCGATTAATGCCCTGAGGAAACCGTTTATCTTTTCAACCACGGAGGAAAAATGACCAAGCAAGAGGTTATACCGAAGTGAGCTGAAAAATTGGATTTGGACCCTGCCAAAGCCCCTGGAAAGGTCTGAGGGTTGGACGATCGCAACTAGCCCGTATTTCTCAATACGAGCGACGTTGCGATAAGATCCAACCGCGAAGACTTTCGCGACGTTCCAAATCCAATTTTTTAACTCATTTCGGTATACTTTCTCTCCTTATTCGCCTTACGGTTTTATTAAGATAGCTAACAGAATCATGTCCTGGCTATCTTCGGCCCGCGAAAAAATCTATCTACAACAGCTGAAGGGGTGCGGAATGAGAGGTATAAGCCCATTCTCTGGTTTTTTCAGGCGTTGTTCAAATCAATTTAAAAAAGATACGTCGATAAACGGCGATTCTTCTCAAACGTATAAGGATCTAGGAACGAATCGGCAACCGCCTCCTTAGAAGAGGAGGGACAGAGCTCTGCCCATTGATACACTTTTCTATGATCAACTCGATCTCCTGATTCGTATAACGAAAAAGGCGTTCTTGCTTCATTTCTAACAATGTGTATCCGATGGGTGTCTAACTTAGATAGTTTTTCACCATCAAAAATATTTTCAAGAAATGTTGGAAGTTGTTCTTTTTTTTTATCGCCACCTAAATAGAAAGCAATCATCATAAACAGAGCAAGGGTGAAAGTTTCTTCATCCCCTTTCCGCAACAACGACCTTGTTGCTTCGGAAAACTGGCCTATTCGCTGAAAAATGGCCTCATCAACAACTTTACTAATTTGAGGCAAAAATTTTTGTTTATCTGGCAAGCTAAGCTCCAGCTTCGAAACGACACCATCCACAGTTTTAAGAACTCCTTGATGGAAACTTCCATACACAAGAGCAGGCGCTGATATACAAGACACGGCCATCTCTTCATCTCCTTATTCCAATTTTTCAGTTCAATTGCGTGGACTCCCCTTTGGTCGCTGCATAAACTGCCAACCTACACACCCAAAACGTCGTCTTGCATTCTCTTTAAAACCATTATGATCTAGAATCGAGTTGGCAACCACCTCTTTAGAAGAGGTTAAATCGATCTGCGCGAATTTATATACTTCTTCATGACCAAGTTTGTGTCCCGGTCCGTACAACGAAAAAGGTGTTGGTTCTCCACCTCTAACCCGTTCCCGATAGGCTTCTAACTTAGATAATTTATCGCCATTAAAAATATTTTCAATAAATTCCGGAAGCGGTTCATTTTTTTTATCGCCACCTACATAAAAAGCAATCATCATAAACAGAGCAAAGATGAAAGTTTTTTCATTCCCTTCCAGCAACGATGCCGCTGTCCCTTCGGAAAACCGGCTCATTTGCTGAAAAATAGACTCATCAAAAACTTTACTAATTTGGGGCAAAAACTTTTCTTTATCTGACGGATTAAGCCCCAGCTTCGAAATGATACCATCCACAGTTTTAAGAATTCCTTGATGGGAACTCCCATACACAAGAGCAGAGGCTGATACACAAGAAATTGCCATATCTTGATCTCCTTATTTTTAGTGTTATGCCGAAGAGTTTCATCCTCTCTTTGAATTATTTTCAAATTATTTTTTACAAAAACGATCGTAACTAGCCCCTATTTCTCAATACGAGCGATGTTGCGATAAGATCCAGCCGCGAGGGCTTTCGCGATGGTCCAAACTCCAATTTTTCAGTTCATTTGCGTGGACTTCCCTTTGCTCGTTAGTAATACTGCCAACCTAAACACCCCAAACATCGTCTTGCATTCTCTTCAAAACGATTAGGATCTAGAAACGAATTAGCAACCGCCTCTTTAGAAGAGATTGAATTGAGCTGCGCCCATTTACACACTTCTTCATGACGAAGTTTCTGTCCCGGTGCATACAACGAAAAAGGTGTTGTTACTCCACCTTTAACCCGTTCCCTATGAGCTTCTAAGTGAGATAGTCTTCCGTCACCAAAAATATTTTCGATAAATTCCGGAAGCGGTTCATTTTTTTTTATCGCCACCTATATAAAAAGCAATCATCACAAACAGAGCAAGGGTGAAAGTTTCTTCATCCCCTTTCCGCAACAACGACCTTGTTGCTTCGGAAAACTGGCCTATTCGCTGAAAAATGGCCTCATCAACAACTTTACTAAGTTGAGGCAAAAACTTTTGTTTATCTAGCGAACTAAGCTCCAGCTTCGAAACGACACCATCCACAGTTTTAAGAACTCCTTGATGGAAACTTCCATACAAAAGAACAGGGGCTGATACACAAGATACTGCCATCTCTTCATCTCCTTATTCAAATTTTTCAGTTCATTTGCGCGTGCCCTACTTTGGTTGCTGCATATGCTGCCAACCCATACACCCAAAACGTCGTTTTGCATTCTTATTAAAACGATTATGATCTAGAATCGAATAGGCAATCGCCTCTTTAGAAGAGGTTGAATCGAGCTCCGCCAATTTATACAATTCTTCATAACCAAGTTTGTGTCCCGGTCCGTATAACGAAAAAGGTGTTGTTGCTCCACCTCTAACCAGTTCCCGATCTCTAACCAGTTCCCGATAAGCTTCTAATTCAGATCGTTGATAATCACTAAAAATATTTTTAATAAATTCCGGAAATGGTTCATTTTTTTTATCGCCACCTACATAAAAAGCAATCATCACAAACAGAGCAAAGACGAAAGTTTTTTCATTCCCTTCCAGCAACGATGCCGCTGTCCCTTCGGAAAACCGGCTCATTTGCTGAAAAATAGACTCATCAGCAACTTTACTAATTTGGGGCAAAAAATTTTCCTTTTCTGACAGACTAAGCTCCAGCTTCGAAACAACACCATCGACAGTTCTAAGAAACCCTTCATGGGAACTTCCATACATAGGACCAGGGGTTGATACACAAGAAATTGCCATATCTTGATCTCCTTATTTTTAGTGTTATGCCGAAGAGTTTCATCGACTCTTTGAATTATTTTCAAATTATTTTTTACAAAAAAGACAAACTTCATCTAATGACCTGAGAAAACCGTTTATATTTCCAGCAATGGAGGGAAAATGACCAAGCAGGAGGCTATACCGAAATGAGCTGAAAAATTTGGGTTTGGACCTTGCCAAAGCCTCGGGTTTGGACAATCGCAACTAGCTCGTATTGAGAAAATACGAGCGACGTTGCGATAAGATCCAACCGCGAGAGCTTTCGCGACGGCCCAAATCCAAATTTTTCAGCTCATTTCGGTATACACCATCTTGATTCCTCATAACAGCCCTAACCTAGGTGAGGGTAAGAGAAACTCAGGGGTCGAAAGAGAGAGGATAATTAATCTGAATTGACGGTCGTGGTTTCTGAGAACAATTCATTAAAAGCCCAAAACAGACTTGACTTTTTCTCCGTATTTGCCTTACGTGCCTTACGGCTTTATCAAGATAGTTAACAGAAACACGGCAAGCTCCTAAATCTGGTACTTCAACCATCACCCCTCTTTCTTTTAAAGCGGTTGGATATTCTTCCAAAGATTGAACATTTTCCCACCTTTTTGCCTCTTCCCCTATCGAACGAATCGGAGCAAAAGTTTTTGAGCTGAGCACAATCCCAGCGAGAGTGGTGGAGAGATTCTCCTCAACACTAGAAAGCCTAGGGAGTACAAAACTTTCCGAGGTTCTTATTCGGGAAGAGATGGCTTCAGAAAGATCTTTAAAAAGAAGAGTGGCTTGGATACTCTTCTCATTATCATGACCCCCTGCCCCTGTGTTATCCTCCGCTGGACTTCCTTCTGCAGAGGAGGGAGGAAACATCTTTTCAAAAAAATTGATCGCTTGCATTACCATGTCATCATATTCATAATCTTTTTTAAGGGTTACTAAATGCATTGGGAAAGATTTTTCTGTATCAAAGTTTAGCCTTCCGAAAATAAAATGCCCAAAAGGTTCCATACAGGAAGGACACACCCTTTGGCTAATGCGAGATCGAGATAGGTTAGATGCCTCTTCATATGAAGTCGAGTTCTGTATTTGATAAATGATAGAACTCCACCTCAACTGGTGTAAACAACTGCGGTGAAAAGAGTGCCCACAGGATAGTTCGACTACTTTTCGACAGCTCTTGCCCTCTTTTTTTTTGTACCGACTTGAACAAATAAAACAGAACCTCTCTTGTCTATTTGTATTATTGGTGACAGCACTCATAATATTTTTATCCCTATTTTTAAAAATCCAAAAATAAGACACTCCAAGGGTATACCAAAGTGAGCTGAAAAATTGTGGTCCCGGCCAAAGCCCCCACTCCGCCAATCTTTCAAGATTGCACGATCGCAATGTTGTGGCTGAAAACATCAATCGGCTTAGAAAGGTTAACTCTTCCACGTCGAGTGTTTGCCAGGATCTCTTTGCGTATCCCCTTTTTGATCCATCTATAGGCTGGTTGTACAGGATGTGTCGGATGAGCTCTATCCGTAAAACAGGCCGTTTCGTCAACGCCAAGTTGCACCCTAAGATTGTCGTATTGGGCCAGCCACTTTTGCTGCTGTTCTTTGTTGGCCTTACCCGGCACTACCCCAGGGTTTTTATAGGAAAAGGAGTGTCTCTGCAGCCAGTTTCTCATACCATGGACCGTATAGGAGACTCCAAAGGTTGCTTCAACATAAGCTACGACATCCTTGACATAAAGATAGACCTGTACTTGTAGATGAGCTTCAAGTTTTTGAGACTGGTCTGCAGAGAGTTTCTCAGTAGATCCTCCACTCTTGAGCCTCAACTTTTTAGAGGTTTGATACTCCTCAATATGATTCCGAACGGCCTCATCGGAGATCAACAAAACCGTCGCGATCTTTTTGGGTGACCACCCTTCATCGTAGAGAATGAGAGCTTTTATCCGATCACGTATTCGCCCATCACGTTCTCGTTTATGCTGAAGTTTGAGTTGGTTCCGTTCTGTCTCAGTCAAAAAATTCATTACCGCGATTATGCGGTTAAAAGAAAATTTTGTGAATTAAAAATTTTTTTACAAAAAAATAATTTTACGCCGACAAGCCGCTTAAAAAAGATGAGGGCTAATGATTTTTTTAAAAGTTATTTTAGTAATAATTTAGAAAATCATGTAGCCTTTCCGGGCGTAGACATTAAGCTTGAAAACCCTTAAGGAGATCAAAACAATGGCAACGATAGCTTCTGTGACAGCAACACCCTTTCCTTCTCAGCCCTCCCCTGTTCCGATCGGTTCTGAAATTGCGAAAGGGATAATTCGTAAGCTTGATCCTAATCTCGATCCAGCAACGCGAGAAGAATATCTGAATGAAATTTGTACGGTTGTCGAGAACTCCTTTTTTGGGAAACAGTATCAATTTCCCAAAGAAACCATCTCCTCTGCTATGCTAGGAAAAGAAGCGGTTGTCAATCCTATTATAATTTATATTCTTGCTGAGTATGTGATAGGCGATAAAAAACTCGGAGAGTTCCCTAAATTTTTTCAAGCCTTTTCACTCAGCGACAAGAGTAGAAAGGCACTAGAAATGATTCGTCAAAATCGTAGAGAGACTAGAGACACGCTTTTTCTTACGTACATAGACCAGCTTAACGAAGTTATCACAAAAGCATTTGACAACGACCATTTTTGTAGAGTGATCCCTTCAGGTCAATCCTGCACGATAGAAGACCTCGCAACCTTTTTTATAATGACTGTGACAGGGAGGACCCCTTCCCTCGCTTGCGACCCCTTCGCCGTTAGGATCGGTTCTACAATTGCAGAAGCGATAGCTTGCAAGCTGGATCCTAACATCGATCCAGCAATTCGAGCAAAATATCCGGATGAAATTTGTACGGTTGTCGAGAACTGCTTTCTTGAAAAAAGACCTTTATTTCATAAAGAGACAGTGTCCATTGTTGTGAGAGGAAATGAAGGGGTTGTCACTCGTCTTCTATTTTATCTCCTTGTTGAGTATGTAATAGGGGATCGAAAAACTCGTGAATTTCCTCAATTTTTTCAAGGCTTTTCACTCAAAGGGGAGAATGGGAAGGCGCTAGAAATGATTCGTCAAAATCGTAGAGAGGGGACTGACGCCCTTTTTTTAATGCACCTTTACGAGCTCAATCAACTGTTGCAGTTTACATTTAATGATGAAAAATTTTATCAAATGATCTCTTCAGGTCAACCTTGTAATATAGAAGGGCTCACAACCTTTTTTATAAAAACTGTGACGGGGAGGGCCCCTTCTTTGGCCTCTCAACCCTTCTTTGTTCGATTCGGTTCTAGAATTGCAGAAGCGATAGTTTGTAAGCTTGACCCTGTCGATTTAGTAATTCAAAAAAACCTTCAGGAAGAAATTTGTACTGTTGTTGAGGAGTGCTTTTTTGCCAAACCGTATCACCTTGCCAAACAAGTCATGTTCGATGTTATGGCAGGAGAGGAAAGGGTTGTGGCTCCTATTATCGTTTATATTCTTGCTGAGTATGTAATAGGTGATCGACAAACGAGTGAATTTCCTGAATTTTTTCAAGCCTTTTCATTCAAAGAGGAGGACAAAAAGGAGCTAGAAACGATTCGTCAAAATTTTAGAGAGATTCGAGGGACACATCTATTAGAGCAGAGCCGTAAATATGGAAAAATCGTTGAAATGACATTTACAGATAAAAAATTTTATAAAACAATCGCTCAAGCTCCTATAAAAGGGCTTGTAACCTCTTTTATAGCGATGTTGAATATACCGAAATGAGCTGAAAATTTGGTTTTGGACCGTCGCAAAAGCTCTCACCAGTTGACTTTGCCCGGTATGATACCCGCCTCGCCGTTTCGCTCTCGCCACAGCCTGAGGGCCCTTTGATGCAATTCAAACATCTTTGCTTCAAACACCTCTCGTTCAGTGAGTTGACGGCGCGGAGCCGGTATAGCCCCAGGTCGGTGTAAAGTAGGATTATTTGTGATGATCGTATTAATCCTCTCATCCGCCTCCTCGTCAATCGCTATACAAAGCCAAAAAAGTCTATAAAAAGAGTAAAAATTCCCAATAAAAGGGATAGCGGTGATAAAAATTTCACTCCATTTTTTTTCATAAACAAGCTGGTTATAGGGAGATAAAGAAGAAGGGGACCAACCAAAATAAACGATAATAGCTTTGTGAGCGGCCTGAACAACGGCCTTGGGCAGGTTTATAAACCAAACGCAATCAAGCCCGGTATCGGCTATATATAAAGTAGAATTATCTAAGTAAACTCGGGTCACTTTTTTCTCAGTTTTTTAAGAAGAATTTCACTTTTTTTATTTTATTACCATGTAAAATAAAATTTATTATATTAAAAATAAATTTACAGAACAGAGGTTACACGATCACTTCTGTATACCGAAATGAGCTGAAAATTTGGTTTTGGACCTCGCCAAAGACTCGGGGTTGGACGATCGCAACTAGCCCGTATTTCTTAATACGAGCGACGTTGCGATAAGATCCAACCGCGAGAACTTTCGCGACGGTCCAAAACCAAATTTTCAGCTCATTTCGGTATATCAAAAGGGCGAAAAATAATTGGTCTCGAAAAAGTATCGAAAATACTCCAAAAAAAGCCCGTTAAAAAGCTGGCTCTTTGCCTTACAACTCTATCAAGATAGCGAACAGAAACGCGACAAGCCCCTAAGTCCCGGATTATAACTAACACCCCTTTTTCCTTTACAATAGGTGAGTACCCTTCCGAGGGTAGAATTTTTTTCCATCTTTTTGCTTCCTCATCAACATAATGAAGCGGAGAAAGAAGGTGTGAGCTGATCAAAATGTTGACCATGATTTCGGCCATATCCTTTTCAACATCAAGAGACTCAGGGAGCTTGTAGGCACGTAAGGAGGGAAAGTCCGTAACGGAAGGGAAACCGTCCCAAATATCAGAAAGGAGGGTGCCGTTCATAATCTTTTTGTCATGATTATCCACTGAAGAGGAAAGAAGATTTTTAAAAACTGTAATCGCTTTCATAATCTCTGGGTCATATGCATACTGTTCTTCAAGGCTTTTCAAGTGGGCTGGAAAGGCCTCTCTAGCATCAAAGCCTAGCTGAGCCGAAATAACCCACCCAAAAGGTTCTCTACAGAAAGGACACGTTTTTTGGTTAGCATTAAATATTTTAGCTGCTTCTTCATATGAGGTCGCCTCCATTCCTTCGTCGATCTTCTCCTCATCCCATTTTAATTGCTTTAAACAATCGAGATGAAAAAAATGACCACAAAATAATTCGACTGTTTTTTCAGAATCCTCAACCTCATTTTTTTTGTACTCATCTAAACAAATAGAGCACACTGTTGCTGTTGAATTATTGACAACAAGAGTCATAATTCTTACCTCCGTTTTAAAAAAAGGTTAGTATTATAATATCTGTTCTTTAAATTCAATTTGAATATATACCGAATTAAGCTGAAAATTTGGTTTTGGACCTCGCCAAAACCTCGGGGTTGCACGATCGCAACTAGCCCGTATTCTCAATACGAGCCACGTTGCGATAAGATCCAACCGCGAGGACTTTCGCGACGGTCGAAAATCAAATTTTCAGCTCACTTCGGTATATACCGAATTAAGCTGAAAAATTGGGTTTGGACCTCGCCAAAGCCTCGGGTTTAGGAGGGTTCAAATCAAATTTTTCAGCTCTCTTCCGATATAAGTTTGCAAAAGAGAGAAATCGTCATTTGGATTGATAATCCTATCTAAAAGTCCCCAAAAAAATCTCGTTAAAGGAGCAACAGCCCCTTCCTCTGCTCTATCTCCACAGCGCTTTTGCGTTATAGCCCTATGAAGATGGTTAACTGAAATGCGGCAAGCCCCCCACCTCTTGTTGCTGACAACTCCGGTACTATAACGGTCACTCCTCTTTCCCTTAAACCCTCAGGATATCGTTCGAAAGATGGAACCTCTTCCCACCTTTCTACCTCATCTTTAATGAAACGGGGTGGACAAAGAGTTTCTGAGCTTATCTTGATTTGGAAGATGAGCCGTTTGACCCTATCAGATATTTTGGAAATATCGGGATTATTACCGGAAATACGATCTCTAAAAAAAGCTATCGCCTCCTTCATTTCTTGGTCATATCCATAATTTTCTTCAACGGTTCTTAAATGGATCAAAAACGTTTCTAAAGTAGGGGTAAAGTCGAGAGCACTGGAAAAAAACACTCCAAAAGGAGACCTACAGTAAGGACAGCTTCTTGGGTTAGCATTAAATATTTGAACGGTCTCTTCATACGAATCAGCGATGATTCCTTGCTCGATGGCATCATCATTCCATCTTACTTGGGCCAAGCAGGCTAAATGAAAAAGATGCCCACAGGCTAATTCAATTGTTTGTCGAGGATTCTCAACCTCACTTTTTGTGTATTCGGCATAACAAATAACACAAGTTCTGTTTGTTTCATTAATATAATTCATTTTTTAATTTAATAGTTTATTATATATTGATTTACTATAAATCAATTATGATAAAAAATCAAATAAAAAAAGATTGTAATATTTTAAAAAAATTACAAGCTAATAATGTTTTAATTTCAATGGTTGAATAACAAAATTTGTACTGAAAAGAATATCCCATTATCGGTATATCTCGGTTAAAATGGGATGATGGTTGATTGGATAGATTCAAAATAATTGAAAAGTTATTTTTAACATTAAAAAAAATTATTTGTAACCTGACAACTGTAACCAATAATCGCAGGGATTTTCGCCACTTTTTGTTTTTTAAATTATACCGAAAAGGGCTGAAAAATTGGATTTGGGCCGTTGCGAAAGGTCTCACGGTTGGATCTTATCGGAACGTTGCTCATATTGAGAAAATACGAGCTAGTTGCAATCGTCCAAATTCCAATTTTTCAGCTCATTTCGATATATTTCGGTATAAAACCCTTTTCCTAGTTGTTTTTCTATTTGCCAAGCTTTTTTTATGGGCAGATTCCAAAAGACCGCCTGTTCCTCCTGGAGGAATAATCGAACGTCAGATTCAACAAGAGTATGAAGCTAAAGAGGTTGAGGCAAAGAAACAGATCCCCATTTTAGAGGTCGACGACCAAGAAAAAGAGTTTGAGATGGAGGGGGATAAAATGGTTGTTCACTGTGTTAAGCTTTTGGGAAATACCGTGATCCCCTCTTCTCGCCTTCAGCCGGTTATCGACCCTTTCTTACATCGTGAAATAGACATGAGGGAGATTCGGAAGCTATGTTTAACAATTCAGGAGGAGTATGCAAAAGAAGGGTATTTTCTATCCAGGGCCTATGCGCCAGCTCAAGAGGTTCAGGATCATACCTTAACCATTGAGATTGTTGAGGGAAAACTAGGAAAAATTTCTGTTATTGGGAATCAACATTACAGCAAAAAATTCGTTAGCCAACATTTCGAAAAATATCAAAACCTCCCTATTCATTATGATCAGATCCTCAAAGCTCTCCTCCTTTTGGACGAAAATTCCGATCTTGATGTGGGAGCCATTTTCAAAAAAGGATCGTCTTATGGGACGGCAGACCTGATCATAAGGGTCACCGATGCCCGCCCTTTCCATTTTTCGATTGATCACAATAACTATGGATCTGACTACACCTCCCCTCACCGTACCGGCGCGACACTAAACTGGGGAAATCTCATCATGAACGGCGATATGTGTACCCTCATTGAGGTTGTCGGCTCCCCAATCGAAAATCTCGATTTTACAGAGGCAATCTATGATTTTCCGATTAATAGTTACGGAAGCTCTTTTACTTTTTCATTTCTCTATTCTAACTCTAAAACTGCAAAAGTCGACAGCAACCGATACAAGGGAATCTCTCGTATTGCAACGGCAAAGTTCAGTCAAGCACTTCACCGAACAAGGGTTCTTAACACCGATTTCATCACTGCTTTTGATTATAAACAGATTCAAAATTTTGGAGGAGGGGTCGAAACCTCGTTTGACAAACTTCGTGTTTTAACAGGGGGTATCGATATCGATTATATCGACAGTTTGATGGGAAGAAATTTAATAACAACAACCCTAGGGTGGGGAATTCCCAATATTTTGGGAGGAAACCGACCAATTTCTCCTGGCGATAGCCGGGTAGACGGGGGGGGCCGATTTTTTGTGCTAAAAGGGAGCTGGAGGCGATTGCAAAAAATCCCCTACGACTGTTTTGCTATTTTAAATGGTGTTTTTCAACTTGGTTTTAACAAGCTTCCCCTCCCCGAACAAATTTATATTGGCGGTATCAACACAGTACGTGGATATAAGTTAGCTGTAGGGCTGGGTGATTCCGGGTTTTATGCCAATGCAGAGCTGCGTCTCCCCCCTCCCTTCTTGCGCTCATATCGACTCCCCTGGTCTAAAAAAACTTGGGGTGAGTTCATCCAGTTCGTTGGGTTTGTTGATTATGGGCAAACCTTCTCTTTGGGACGTAACATCTTACGCGAACTCGGAATTCAAATAGGAAATGAAAAAGAAAAAACCGTCCCCTATGCTCATCGAACGATCTTGACTTCTGCTGGATGTGGCGCTCGCCTCTACGGTCCTTGGCATTTTGAATGGAGCGTTGATATCGGATTTCCATTAACCGATCACGATCGGTCCTCTAACACAATTGTCTACTTTAAGGTCGAATGGAAAGTCATTTAATCATCTTTTTTAAGTGGTTCGGGGTTGTTTTGATTTTCTCCTCTTCTCTCTTTGCTCAAGGAGAAAACGGGGTTGTTATCACCGGAAACGGGGTAATTAAACAAGAGAATGGGGAACAAATCATTCATGCCGAAGATAAAACAACCTTTCACTTCGACTCCTTCAATTTAAAAAAGAACGAAATAACCCGCTTTATTCAACCCGATAAAAAATCGTCCGTTCTTTGTCGAGTCGTAGGGAAAAAACCGTCTAAAATAGAGGGACGTCTTGAGGCTAACGGCTTTCTTTTTTTTATTAATCCGCACGGAATTATTTTTACAAAGACCGCCCAAGTTAACGTTGGGACGTTAATCGCTTCAACTCTCGATATCCATAATGACGACTTTGCAAAGGGGCTCTATCGATTTCATCTTTCAGCCGATGGTAAAAATAGTGCCATTGTCAATAGAGGACAAATTACGGCCCAACAACAGGCGGTTTTGATGGCCTCTCATGTCTATAATCAAGGAATGATTACAGCTCAATTAGGAAAAGTCGAGCTCCTTGGCGGAGAATCGGTCATTCTAAGCTTAGATGACGATCATTTATTCTCTTTTATCATTGACGCTCCGTTAAAACAGGGAATTATTGAAAACACTGGCCTTATCACCGCTACCGAAGTTTGCCTACGGATAAAAACGGCGGATCAGTTGATTAAAAGCGTGGTTAATGTCGATGGCTTGATTGAGGCCTCGATCATCAAAAACGATCAAAATGGAACGATTCGACTTGTTGCTCCGAGCTCCATACTAGCTAAAAAAATCGTTCTTGAAGCGGACGTCATCGAAAACAATGGGGCCCTTCCCAACGCCCCTCATGTCGCTATATTAGCTCAAAAAACTGTTTCTTTAGCTCACGATACAGAGCTCGGCTCTTTTCAACAAAAGGGACCCGCCTCACTTGTTTTAGGAGGGGACCTCTCGACTTTAAACGGATCAATCGCCATCGAAGGCGATATTCTCTTTAAATCAGAGGGGAAAAAAACAGATCACCTTGTCAAAGCAAAACGGGGAGACCTTCATTTTCACTCCTCCTGCAAGGGAAATACGCACCTTAGGCTCGAAGCTTCTGATGGAAAAATTTTCTTAGGGGGTCCTGTCGGGGATATGATAAAGGGAGAGCCTAAGTTTCAATCGATTAGCCTCACGGCCAGGATCATTGATCAATGCCACCCTCTTCATTCATCAGGGCCTATCCACTATCAAGCACATGCCATTCATCTAAAAGGTTCCGTTAAAAGTTTTAACCATGATATTACCTTCGATGGACCTATTATTTTAGGCGGTTCGACAAAAGTTTCGACCGGCCTAAGTAAGGGAAATATCTACTTTTGCTCTACGATCAACGGAAAAAACCCGAACTGCGCCCTCATTGTCGACAACGGAACCAATCGAGGAGAGGTTCATTTTGAAAAAGAAATTGGAGTCACCGGTCCTCTCGAAAACCTAACGATCATCACCTCCAAGCTTTTCATCCATGATATCGGCGGAATAATCAGTGGCGTTACCAACCACTCCGATATAAAGGCAAAACAGGGGATTACTTGCCTAGGCTGTTTTTATCACACAGGTCAACAGACATGGAACAGTTGGAATATTGATTTAAAGAGTGAAAAAGGAACAACCTTTATAACGGACGGCTTACCGATGACCTTTGGGAAGTTGAACAGTATGAATTTAGTTGAAAAAGCACCCCTTTCTCTGGAAACAAATGGAGGTTCCTTACAACTTCCCGCTCTTTTTGGACAGCATCATCAATCGATAACCATTGATACGGGAAAAGGAACCATTGAAGTGGGTGAAATAGGGGGAGAAGTCGGACCCCTCACAATGAATGGTTTCGAAATTTTCCTCGATGGAAAAGTTGAAACCACAAATATCTTCATGGAGTCAAACCGGTCTATTACCTATAAAAGTTTGATACGCAAAAAAAAAGGGACTCTCCATCCGACAACCCTTGTCGCTCGCCGTTCGATTAACCTCAACGCAAAAAATGGATATGTCGGCTCTCCCGACTACCCCATTCAGGTGGAGACCAAGGGTTCATTAACCGTTGGAGCGAAATCACTTGCCTACCTTCAGGGAAGTTGCGAAGAGTGGTATCCACTTTTAAATCCCTTGAATCCCCCTTCTCAAATTTTTTTCAATAACCAAGAATTTTATCAAATTTCATCAGAAGAAAAATCGGATGACGAGTCAATCACCCTTATTCCGGCTCCATTTCACCCTCCCTCAAAGGACTTTATCAACAACACAACCCTAAAACAAAGAGGCGTCCCCATCTACTATCAACTCGAATAATCATACACAAGCAGGGTGAAAAGGGGATCCCCTCCGCTACGCTAGTGTAAGGGGTCTTTATACCGAAAAAAGCTGAAAATTTGGATTTGGACCCCGCCAAAGCCTCGGGGTTGGACGATCGCAACTAGCTCGTACTGAGAAAATACGAGCGACGTTGCGATAAGATCCAACCGCGAGAGCTTTCGCGACGGCCCAAATCCAAATTTTTTAGCTCACTCGGGTAAGTTGCGGTCGTCCAACCCCGAGTCTTTGGCGAGGTCAAAAACCAAATTTTCAGCTCTCTTCGGTATAATAATGAATTGCCTTATCCCCAAAAAAAGAAGGATGAGCTTAACCGCATCCCCAAAAAGAAAAGGAACGATTCCGAGAACAACAGCACGACCGAGGCCGATAAAACCAGAAAGCTGGGCAAGACCAAATAAATAAATGACGGCATTCCCTATCATTAAAGAGAAAAAAAGCTTAAATGTCGTCTTTTCCCCCTTTGATTCCATTAAAAAACCCACCACATAGGCCGCAACTAGGTAACCTATCAAGTACCCTCCTCGTGGCCCCAACAAATGGGGAAATCCAAAGGCATGAAGAGCAAAAACTGGAACCCCAACGAGACCCTGAAAAAGATAGAGCGCAACAGCACAACTTCCCCGAGTTTTTCCTAAAAGGGCCCCCATCGCAAGAGCAAAGTGCGGGGCAAGAGCAATTGGAATCGGCGTGAAGGGAAGGAGAATTGAAAACGGTGCCGAGAAAGCCATCAAAACACCACCAACCCCTACAAAGAAAAAATCTCGTATCTTTGGGAAAATTTTCTGAAACGAGATCGTACAGCTATCCACTAACATAATTATCTCCAAATCCAACTTTTCAGCTCACTTCGGTATAGAGACGCGTGATCTTTCAAGTTGTTTGAGTATTAATTGGGCTTAAGGCTATCATTGGGAGCTCTTTTGGAAAAGTAAAAAATTTATAATGCGCAAAAATGAAAAAAAAAGGCCTTTAACCGGGATCCAAATTCTTCCCTCCATATTGGCCGGTGATTTTGGGTGTTTGGCAGAGGAAGCAAAAAAAGCAGAGTTATCTGGTGCTGATGCGCTTCATATTGATATCATGGATGGCCACTTTGTCCCAAATTTAACATTTGGACCTAAAGCCGTTGCGGCCATCAATCGAGCAACAACGTTATTTCTCGATATCCACCTCATGATTTATAACCCTTTTGATTATATTGAAAAATTTGTTGAGGCGGGTGCGGATCGACTAACTTTTCATATCGAAGCGACCGAACAAAGCGAAAAAATTTTAAATTATATAAAAAAATGTAATGTTCAATCAGGCCTTGCTTTTTCCCCTGGTACTTCGCATGAAATGATCCCCAGATTTTTGCCGTTAGTTGACGTTATTCTTTTAATGACGGTTGATCCCGGTTTCGGAGGACAACCCTTCATACAAAAAATGATTAAAAAAATCAGCTATATAAGAAAGCTGGCAGACCAACTATCGCTTCCATTGGACATCCAGGTCGATGGAGGAATTGATGATAAGACGGCTAAAGAATGCGTTAAAGCAGGAGCTAATTTATTGGTTTCTGGCAGCTATCTTTATCAAGCGTCAAATATGAAAGAAGCAGTACAAAAACTTCGCGGAGTTTAAAAAAAATGAAAAAAGTGGTAACCATCGGCGGCGGCACCGGCAACTTCACCGTTCTTAAAGGTCTTAGAAGATATGCTGTTGATATTAGTGCTATTGTTTCGATGGCCGATGACGGTGGAAGTACAGGGATCTTACGCGATGAACTCGGCGTTTTACCTCCAGGGGATGTTCGTCAATGTTTAGTTGCCCTCTCCGATTCTTCTCGTCTCATGCGTAGCTTAATGAATTATCGATTTGAACAAGGTGGGCTGGAGGGCCATAGCTTTGGAAACCTTCTTCTCTCTGCTTTAGAAAAAGTAACCGGAAGCTTTGAAAAAGCTGTTGAGGAGGTGGGGAAAATTTTGTCCATTAAAGGGAAAGTTATCCCCATAACGACGCACCAAGTTCGTCTAAAAATGATTTTAAAAAATTGTCAGGCCCTAGAAGGAGAGCAGGAGGTCTATCTTTCTGAAGAAATTGAAAAAGGCTATAACAGTATTTATCTAGAACCCCACCCAACCGTTAACCCTCACGCCATTAACGAAATCATCAATGCCGATCTAATCGTTATAGGCCCTGGAGGGTTGTATACCTCTCTAATCCCCAGCCTCCTGATCGAAGGTGTCAGCAAAGCCCTAAAAAAAAGTGACGCAAAGAAAATTTTCGTCGTTAATTTAATGAACCGGCGAGGCCAAACAACGGGTTTTAAAGTTAGCAACTATCTAGCTGAGCTTGAACGGTTTATTGGAAAAGATATCTTTGATTATGTCGTTGTGAACAATCAGTTGCCGCCAAAAAAATTAATTGAGATCTATACAACCGAAGGGGACTTAGTTAAAAATGATCTCAATGAGAGTCGAATACGATCGGTCCCCTTACTTGGAGAACTCCGAAAAAGTTTTAAAAAAGATTTCTTAAAAAGAAGTTTTATTCGTCATGATTCTAAAAAATTAGCCCATGAGTTGATGAACATTGTTAATTATCTTTGATCTAGATGATACGTTGATCGATACGACGGGATCAATTATTCCAGTAAAGCTAAAGCTGGCCTTGTCTAAAATGATAGCTGAAGGGCTTGAGGTGAGTGATCCTGCTGCCGCTTTAATCGCCCTTCAACAATGCAATGATGAATCGGAAACAACCGCCCAAACGATTTCAAAATTCGTATTTAACCTCAAAGCTGATAAAAAATATTCTTCAATAGGGATAGACGTTGCTTGCGGAGAACTTCCACCCGAAATCAAAATCTTTCCCCTTGAACAGGCTCAAGAAGTACTAAAAGAACTCGCTACGTGGAACCAGTTATCACTGGTCTCTATGGGGAAAACCTCTCAACAGCTGTTAAAATTGGAAAAGGCTGGTATTGATTCGACACTTTTTAGTAAAATTATTATCTCAGAGGGGCCGGATAAAAAACCTCATTACCAAAAAATTCTTAATGAATTGGAGGTTAGGCCGGAACGAACGATTGTTTGTGGAGACCGAATCCAAACAGATTTAACCCCAGCAAAAGAGCTCGGTTGTTCCACTGTTCACATGAAATGGGGTAGAGGAGGCAGGCTTTCAGAAAAAAACCCATCGCATGATGTCGATTTTACAATTAGAAATCTTCGCCAAATCAGAGAGGTTGTTATAGAAATAGATGACAAGTAATAATCAAATTAATCCTGGGATGGTTATATCCCTTAATAAAAAGATCTATCGCGTTGAGTCATGCGTTAAAGTAACCGTTGCAAAAAGTAACCCTTTTATCAAGACGAAGCTGAAAGATTTGATCACGGGAGAGCTTTTAGAGAAAAGCTTTAAATTTGGGCAGCCCGTCACCGAAGTCGTTTTATCTGAATTAAAGCTAGAATTTTTATATCTTGAAGGAAAAGACTATCTCTTTTTAGACGTTGGTAATCTTAAGCAGCTTTCGGTTTCCGCAGCTATCATTGGAGACCGTGCAAACTACCTCAAAGAAGGGGTGGGCATTAAAGCTCTTTGTTATGATTCTTCGATCTTCTCTATTGAACTTCCCCAATTTCTCGAGCTTGTTGTGATCAAAACAGATTTGTCAGAGGCGGCACCGCCCCTCTCAAACGCTACAAAAATCGCCGTCCTAGAAACGGGAGCCAAAATTGATGTTCCTCTTTTTATAGAAACAGGCGATATCATTAAAGTTGATACGTATACCAATGAATATATTCAACGTGTTTAGGAGTACGAGCAGTGGAAATTAAGCAGATTAAGGAGCTAATGGTTGCCATGGAAAGATTGGGTATCAAACGGCTCCGAATTAAAGATAAAGAGGAATATGAAATCGAGTTAGAGCGAAGGGAAGAGATGACGCCTTATCTACCTCCTGTCCCCTCCCGCCATGGAGAGAATCAGCTTAGATTCGCAACCCATACCGTTATTCCCTCCTCCGCACCCGAACAGCCATTTTTTGAAGAAAAAAAAAATGAAGAAAAATTCATCACCGCCCCCCTTGTAGGAACCGTATATCAAGCCCCCTCGCCGGAAGATCCTCCCTTTGTCAAAGTTGGTGATAGTGTCAATGAAGGAACGGTCGTTTGCATTATCGAGGCGATGAAAGTCATGAATGAGGTGAAGGCGGGGGTATGTGGAACTATCGTGGAGGTATTAGTTCAGAGTGAACAACCTGTTGAGTTTGGAACCAAGCTGTTCAAAATTGTATGATAAAAAAAGTTTTGATTGCCAATCGAGGTGAGATTGCTATTCGGATCATTCGAGCTTGTCATGATCTTGGGCTCCAGACGGTTGCCGTTTATTCACAGGCTGATCAAGAGGCTCTTCATGTTTTAAATGCAGATGAAGCCATTTGTATAGGAGAACCTCATTCTCAAAAATCGTATCTAAAAATTGCCAATATTTTATCGGCCTGCGAGATCACACATGCTGATGCGATTCATCCTGGATACGGGTTTTTGGCAGAAAATGCCAACTTTGCATCGATTTGTAAAAGTTGTGGTCTTAATTTTATTGGACCTTCTCATGAAGCAATCAGCATGCTTGGTGATAAGGCAAAAGCAAAAGCACTGGCTAAAAAAAATAAGGTTCCCGTTATTCCTGGATCGAACGGGGTTATCGAAAATGTGCAAGAGGGGATAAAAGAGACGAAACGAATTGGTTTTCCAATCTTTATCAAAGCCGTTGGTGGGGGTGGTGGAAAGGGAATTCGCATTGCTCATGACCTTGAAGAGTTTGTCCGTCAGTTCTCCGCTGCTCGAGCAGAAGCCGATGCTTGTTTCAATAACCCTGATGTCTATCTTGAAAAAATGGTCCTCAACCCACGACACATTGAAGTTCAAATTCTTGGAGACAAACACGGTAACTACGTCCATCTTTTTGAAAGAGACTGTACCATCCAGCGACGCCGTCAAAAACTTATTGAAGAAGCCCCAAGCCCTGTTATTAATGAAAGTTTACGACGAAAATTAGGTGAAGCAGCCCTAGCTATTGCTAAGTCGGTTGGCTATTACTCCCTTGGCACAGTGGAGTTTCTTTTAGACCAAGATAAAAATTTTTATTTTATGGAGGTCAATACCCGTATTCAAGTTGAGCACACGGTTACCGAAGAGCTAACCGGAGTCGATTTAGTCGTTGAACAAATTAAAGTGGCAATGGGGAAAAAACTTAAAATACGCCAAAAAGATGTCACTTTAAGAGGACATGCTGTTCAGTTTCGTATCAACGCTGAAGATCCTAGAAAAAACTTTTCTCCTTCACCAGGAATGATCGAATATTATACCCCCCCTGGGGGGCCTCATGTTCGTATTGATACCGCTTGTTATGCCAGATACCGAATCCCGCCTTACTACGATTCGATGATCGCAAAGCTCATTGTTCGTGGAAAAGATCGTCGGGAGGCATTGCTTATTGCAAATCGGGCTCTTAAGGAGTTTCATATCAGTGGAATGGAAACAACCCTTCCCTTTCACCTTTACATGATTAAAGACCAGCGATTCATTGATAACGATTATGCCGTTACTTATGTCGATAAGCTCATTGAAGAGGGTTGCACCTTTGTCGATAATAAAGAGTTCCCTTGAAGGGAATCATTCTTGCCGGTGGTAAGGGAACTCGTCTTTACCCAGTCACTTTAGGAACATGCAAGCAGCTTTTACCTGTTTTTGACAAACCAATGATTTATTATCCCCTCTCCGTTTTAATGCAAATAGGGATTCGAGAAATTTTAATTATCTCAACCCCTGAGGACCTTCCTCGTTTTCAGGCTCTTTTTCAAAATGGCTCTCACCTTGGCCTCTCGATCTATTATCAAAAACAACCGGCTCCTCAGGGAATTGCCCAAGCTTTTACTTTAGGAGCTGAATTTATAGGAAAAGACTCTGTTGCCCTCATTTTGGGAGATAACATCTTCTACAGTCACGACCTGACTGAAATTCTTAAGCCTTATACTCAACTAGAAGAGGGGGCCGTCATTTTTGGTTATCAGGTAAAAGATCCAGAAAGATATGGCGTGTTTGCCTTTGATCACAAAAAAAAGGTCAAAGAGATCATTGAAAAATCAGACACTCCCCCCTCCTCGTATGCCGTTACAGGACTCTATTTTTACGATAATGAAGTGATCAACATTGCACAAAGTCTAACACCTTCAAAAAGAGGAGAGTATGAAATCACTGACGTCAATACCGTTTACCTAAAAAATAAAAAACTTCGGGTTCATTTTTTTAATCGTGGTTTTTCGTGGCTTGACACAGGAACCCACGATGCCCTACAAAAAGCTTCTCTCTACGTACAAACCTTACAAGAAAGGCAAGGAATTAAAATAGCTTGCCTTGAAGAAATCGCCTATGAACAAGGTTTTATCTCCCTTGATGAGCTAAACAATTTAGCAACCTCGGCTTTAGTTAGTGACTATGGTCTATATCTAAAAGAAATTTGCGATGCTCACGTCACAATACCGAAGTGAACTGAAAAATCATGGCTCAAAAACCAAGTTTTCAACTCATTTCGGTATAAAGGGTGGAATAAAAATTTTATCGTTGCCTAAGAGAGCTCCTGGATTGATATTTCCCCTTATAGTAGACTGAATCCATGTCAATGGCGTGGATTTTTTTATTGTTGGCTGGGTTTTTTGAAATCTGCTTCACAATTGCTCTCAAATATAGTCAAGGGTTCAGTAAATTAATTCCTAGTATCATTACCGTTATTTTTATCGTCTTAAGTTTTTTCGCTGTCTCTCAAGCCATGAAAACAATCCCTATCGGAACCGCTTATGCGGTCTGGGCAGGAATTGGAGCTGCAGGAACCGTTGTGACGGGCATCATTTTTTTTGGCGATTCGTATCATATCATTCGACTTCTTTCCATCACGCTCATTGTCGTGGGAATTATCGGCCTCAAACTTTCCCATTGTGATTAAAGTTTTTCCGTTTTTTTGAAATAAAGTACCAGCTGCCAAAGGCGACAAGGGCAAAACCCCAGATGGTCACTCTTGCTGGATTGATAAGAGCATATGAAGGTTGATTGGGGCGCCCAATCCGAGATCCTGGTGGCCAAAAAATAAACGATGGCCCCCCCCGCAAATTTTCCTCAGGAACAAACCCAAAATCACGACTGTCCCCACTCCCTGCATGATTATCACCCAAAACAAGATAAGATCGAGCCGGAACTTTCAGGCCAAACTGTTTAACCCTCTCCTTATCCAAACCTCCTTGACTATTTATAGGAGGCCCTTTGTCGATAAAAGGATCGTACGAACTACTTTGCCTCCCCTTTTCCCGTTCTATAAAACTCACAAGGGTAGGGTTTTCTTTCCTCATTAGAGGGGCTCCCATCACATAAAGATCACCATCCCTGAAATAGGCATACCGGGAAGAATGATAGTGAGGGGCATAGCTCTGGAAACGGTTATCAAACTCCATCCCAACATTAAATAGCTGCTGTATTCGTTCTGGATCAAACTGATAAATTGGATGTGTACGGGGAAGCTCATAACTAATCCCACCCCATTTTATCTGAAAAGCTTTACCATAATAAAATTCATATGTTCCATCAGGAAGCCCTGAAAAATGTGGAAAAAATCGGGGTGACTCGCCTTGATACTGATCACGGTTTATCCCGTATCGATGAGCCAATTGTTGATTAACCACAAACCGAGCTGTGTAAAGATTATCCATAAGAGTTTTAAGATCTGCTTCTTGTAAGGGAATGATAGAGGTTGACAACGTTAACATGGGACGAAGCCGGTTATACTCATCTTTTGCTATTTTAACCCTCGATAAGCTAGGGCTGTGTTTAAGCTCAAGATAAAGCACTCCCTCCGGTATTAATGAAGGATTTTGATCTGTCTTTGCCAAAACTTCCGATTTTTTCAATAGTCGAGCCATGGCAAAATTCTCCATTCCCCATATATTTCCATATTGAGGTGAAGAGTTTTTTAGCTGAAATGTTTGCAAAATAGCCCCTCGAGCCTCTTTTTCATTAAGGGCATAGAGGCGAGCAAGCGGTTCATTCATCTGGTATAAAATAACGGGAGAAAAAACATGCGGTATCGAGGAGGGTTTGGTTGAAACCCGTGTCCCTTCAAATGAAATAAAAGGAATATGATCGATCTTTTCAAGTTGTTCTAATTGGAGCTCCGGGGTGATGTCGTTCCCCTCTGCATCAATACCATAAATTTTCCCCCCATAAAAATAGACCGTATCACCTGGTTTCCCCATCACCCTTTTTATAAGAAGCTTTTTCCCAGGAAATAAGTAAAAATAGACCGTGTTTCCGTCTTTAAGATCCATGTTTTTAACAGTAAAAGTAACAATACTATTTCGTTTGATTAGTTTCGGATTAAAATAAAAATGACCAGGATTTAAAGGATAATTAATGGAAAAATCGGTCTTTGAAACAGCAAGGCGATCCTGTTCCTTAAAAGTGGGGCGCATAGAACCGGTTGGAATTTCATACAGTTCAAACCATAATTGCCGAATCAAAATAGCAAAAAGAAGGGCCCCGCCAACCCCTATGACAAAGCTTTGAACTTTCTCTAGTGGAGCTTTTTTTAAGGACGTATTCATGTCATTCTGAACAAGCGCCGTTATTTTGGCTACTTTTATCAGATCTTTTTCTGAAATAGCACTCTGAAGGGACGTTAATCGTTCCTCTATTTTTTCTTGATCATCGGATGATAATTTTTTCTTCTTCTTCCTATACCGATCATAGGCGTCATAAAGGCTCTTTTTTCCCTTTTTTAAAACCGATCGATCGGTCATGCTTTTCCAATTTTGTTGATAAAAATTTGATTATCTTCATTCACCACTAAGCCGATTTCTTGATGAGAAGTAAGATCCCCCTTCAGAATACTGGATGATAAAAGGTTGATCACCTCATTCTGAATAAGCCGTCTTAAAGGACGCGCTCCGTAAAGAGGGCTATACCCTCTTTTAGATAGAAGATGAACCACCTCTGGGGTCCATTTTAGTTTAATCTGCCGATCTACAAGTCGTTCTGCCACGCGCTTAAGCTGGAGCACCACAATCGCCGATATATCCTTTTCCTGGAGCGGTAAAAAAGGAAGAACCTCATCTAACCGATTCAAAAACTCAGGTCTAAAGTGTCGCTTTAAAATGGGTTCAATAAAGCTCAGGAGCTCTTCCTTAGAGGGCGATACAGATAGCCCAGAGAGATGGTCCATGAGTTCCTGAGACCCAAGGTTGGAGGTCATGATAAAAAGGCTGTTTTTACAGTTGACTAACCGTCCCTTACTATCCGTCAAGTGACCTTCATCAAAAATTTGCAATAACAGGTTGAAAACATCAGGGTGGGCTTTTTCAATTTCATCCAACAACACGACACTATACGGTCGTCTTCGAAGGGCTTCGGTAAGCTGCCCCCCCTCTTCATACCCTACATAACCCGGTGGGGAGCCGATTAATTTAGATACGGTATGTTTCTCCATATATTCTGACATGTCAAGACGAATCATCGCCTTAATTTGATTAAAAAGAAGTTCAGTCAGAGCCTTAGCCAGTTCCGTTTTTCCAACTCCCGTTGGACCAACAAAGAGAAAAACCCCTAAAGGCCTAGCTGGATCGTTGAGCCCTGAACGAGAACGACGAACCGCCTCGCTCACAGCATGAACAGCAAACGGCTGCCCCACAACCGCTTCACCTAAATTTTTTTCTAGGTCAAGCAACTTCCCCGCCTCCTCTTCTAAGATTTTATGAACAGAAATGCCTGTCCAGTTTGACACCGTTTGTGCAATCAGTTGCTCATCGACTTCCTCTTGAAGCAGTCTATCTTTTCGATTGTCCAGATTTTTTTGAACTTCCTCGATCTCTTTTTTTAGAGAAGGAATTTGATTATATCGGATTTCGGCAACTTTGTTGTAATCACCGCTCCTCTCAAGCTCTTCTTCATGAAACTTAAGTTGCTCTAGCCTATTTTTTTTCTCTTTTACTCGTCTCAAGAACAATTTTTTCTTGATTCCACCTCTCCTTCAATGAAGCCAATTCTTTTTTAAGATTTTCAATCTTGATACCAATCTTTTCGCTCTCCTCCTTGGCAGCAGGAGTATCATAACCTCTCAACGACTCTTGTTTCACGATGAGTCCTGATAACTCCCGTTCTTTTTGATCGATGGGAAGTGGAAGGCTTCCCAACTGCAGTCGTATCAAACTTGCAGCTTCGTCAATTAAATCAATCGCCTTATCTGGCTGGTAGCGGTCGGGAATATAACGACTCGATAATAATACGGCCGCCCGAAGAGCCCCTTCTGTAATCTTAACCCCGTGAAAAATTTCATACCGCTCTCTCAATCCTCTCAAAATCCCGATCGCATCTTCAAACGAAGGCTCTTCAACCAAAATAGGCTGAAAACGCCTTTCTAGGGCAGGGTCTTTTTCAATATATTTTTTATATTCCGTTACAGTAGTTGCCCCAACGCAATGAAGCACCCCTCGAGCTAGGGCCGGTTTAAGCAAATTCGCTGCATCCATAGCCCCCTCCGTCGCCCCTGCACCCACCAGCATATGAACTTCATCAATGAAAAGAATGATCTCCCCTTCACTTTTTTCAACTTCCGTTAAAATCCCCTTTAACCTTTCCTCAAACTCACCCCTATATTTTGTCCCCGCAATTAAATTTCCCATGTCCAAAGCAAAAAGCTGCTTTCCTTTAAGAGAATCAGGAACATCCCCCTGAACAATTCGCTGAGCCAAACCCTCGACAATCGCTGTCTTACCCACGCCAGGCTCTCCAATTAAAAGGGGATTATTCTTTGTTCTTCTAGAAAGAACCTGCATACTTCTTCTGATTACCTCGTCGCGGCCAATGACCGGATCGAGTTTCCCCTCTCTGGCCAAAGCCGTGATATTTTTACAATACCTATCGAGGGCTTGAAGTGTTTGCTCCGCTGTCGGAGAGTTCATGGATACACCTCCTCGAATTAATTTAATTTTCTTTTCAATATCATCGAAAGATAAATTGGCTCTTTGAGCCACCTCCTTCTTCCAGCTTAAAAAAGGCTCCTTTCCTTCCTTCCAAAAAGCCAAAAAAAGATGATCGCTGGCAATATAAGCGTCGTTCCAGCGAGTTGCAACGGCTTGAGCCTCCCGAAAAACCGTTTGTAGAGCCGAAGAGAGAACCGGCGGCTTAACCTCTTTTTCATAGGTGGGAAATTTTTTTAGCTCTTCTTCTAATTTTTGTACAAGAGAGGCCAAATTTGCCTGAGCAATCCCCTTGATAAAGACAGAAAAGTAACCTTGAGGATCGGAGAGTAGGGATAAAAAAAGGTGTGCCTCAGTGACTTCTAAATGACGATTTGACTCGGCCAAACTAAAAGCATCTTGAACAGACGAGGCCACAGCTTCAGTGAATTGAGGCGCCTTCATGGCTACAGAGCGTAAGCAAATTTTATATAAAAAGCTAGAAAGTTTGAGTATAATTAAAAAAACCTGTAAAACCTTTATTTGTATTATGGAAAAAAAGAGACTCTTCGATATCGTCATCAGCCTTTTTTGTATGATTTTTTTTCTTCCCTTTGGACTCATTGTCACCATCTTGATTAAAAGCTGTTCAAAGGGGCCTATTTTTTATCACTGCAAGCGAGTGGGTAAAAACGGAAAGATCATTTATTGCTGGAAGTTTCGTACAATGTGTGAAAATGCTGATCAAAAACTTCCTGAAATTTTGAAAAAAAACCCTGAGCTAAAACGAGAATGGGAGGCCTACTTTAAGCTGA
The DNA here is from genome assembly GCA_963777025.1 of Parachlamydiales bacterium. Taxonomy (GTDB): domain Bacteria; phylum Chlamydiota; class Chlamydiia; order Chlamydiales; family Rhabdochlamydiaceae; genus PALSA-1444. Next base: position 11,163 of record CAVZOR010000005.1, on the reverse strand, counting down.
AGAAGGACCCTCGCGTGAATCGCCTTGGAAAATTTTTAAGAAAAACCTCCCTGGACGAGCTCCCTCAGTTTTGGAATGCCCTTAAAGGTGACCTGAGTATTGTGGGGCCTCGCCCGGTGACAGAAAAAGAAGTTGAAACTTATTTTAAAGAAAAGGCTGCTAAAATTTTATCGGTACGCCCTGGGTTAACAGGGATTTGGCAAACTTCGGGGCGAAATTTACTTACCTTTGAAGAGCGGGTTCGCCTTGAAGAAAGTTATATCGATCGGCAATCGATCAAATTAGACCTCCTCATCATCTTTAAGACCATTCCCAAGCTATTTTTTGTAAAAGGGGCTTTTTGAACGTTCTTCTTGTGGGTGGAGCAGGGTATGTAGGGAGCCACCTATGGGTCACCTTGAAGAAAAGAGGATTCCAACCGATCATTTACGACAATTTTTCCAATGTTCACCCGAATTTTCGTTCAAAAATAATGGAACGAACCCCTTGTATTGTAGGAAATATTCTTCAACCCGAATCACTCAATGCTGTTTTTAAAACTTATAAGCCCATCGCTGTTATTCATTTGGCTTCATTAATCAATGCCCGTGAGTCAACAAAAAACCCTTTGCAATATTATCAAAATAATTTAGTCGGAACTATTTTTCTCTTAGAGGCGATGGTTGCACATAAAACTTCCCTACTTGTTTTTTCCAGCAGTGCCGCTGTTTATGGGAATCCTTTTTATATCCCTATTCTCGAAAACCATCCGCTTCAACCGACTAGCATCTACGGAAAATCCAAAAAAATGGCGGAGAAAATCGTTACCGATTTTCTTATGGCCTATGGAATTAGATCGATTATTCTCCGATACTTCAATGTTGCTGGGGCCGATTTTTCTGGCGAAATGGGGGAGGCTCATTCCCAAGAAAACCACCTCATCCCTCTTGCTATTCTGACGGCTTTAGGGGAAAAAAAATCGTTAAAAGTCTTTGGAATGGACCACCCAACTCCTGACGGAACCCCGATTAGAGATTATGTTCATGTGTGTGATCTTGCTGAAGCCCATCTTTTATCGTTAGAGTGGCTTTTAGGAGGAGGGGAAAGCGCCACCTTTAACTTGGGCAATGGGGAAGGGTACTCGGTTCTCAATATTATTCAGATGGTCGAGAAAAAATTTTCTAAACCCCTCTCATTAGAGTTTCTGTCACGCCATCCAGCAGACCCTCCCATTTTGGTTGCTGATATTAGTCGAGCCAAACAATCACTTAATTGGAAGCCTCAATTTAGCGACCTTGAAACGATCATCTCTTCAGCTTTAAATTGGCATAAAAAATGAGAAAGATTCCTTATTCGCTCCCTTTCTTTTTGGCACTCTTCACTGCTATCTTTGGAGCCATTTTTTTTCCTCTTCTTCCTCTTCAACCGTTCACTCCCCTTTTAGCCATTACTTATTACACCTCCTCTTTAGAAACAGCCCTCTTTTTTGCCGCCCTATGTGGATGCCTTACCGACCTTGTTTCCTCAGAATTTCAATTTGGCCTTTATACAGCTAATTTCATTTTGACAACCTGCCTCCTATATCCCTTTAAAAACCATTTTTTTGAAGATAACCCCCTTTCCTTTTCTTTATTTACCGGCTCGATTTCAGCCTGCATAACGGTTATACAAACGATTATTGCCTACCTCTTTGATCGAGGAATTCACGTCTCCTTTTCAAGTTTTTTTGGCGATCTTATTTTCATTTCAACTTTGGACGCCCTCTACGCTTTTTTCTGGTTCACATCTCCTATAAAATTGTATTCTCGTCTCAAAGGAATTATACCGAAGGGAGCTGAAAAATTGGGCTTGGACCTCGGCAAAGACTCAAGGTTGGACAATCGCAACTAGCTCGTATTGAGAAAATACGAGCGACGTTGCGATAGAATCCAACCGCGAGAACTTTCGCGACGGCCCAAATCCAAATTTTTTAGCTCCATCGGGGAAGTTGCGATCGTCCAAATCCAATTTTTTAAACAACAACGAGGTAATTTTGAACTTAAAATATGATGAGACCGAGTGGGTAGTAACGGCGATACAGGCTGCCCTACAAGCAGGGGAGTTGTTACGCCGAGGTTTTGGAACCCTACTTAAGGTGACAGCCAAACCCGGTTGTCATAATTTAGTAACACAGCATGATCACGCCTCAGAAGCCTCGATTTTTTCTACATTAATGAAAAAATTTCCCTCACATGGTTTTTTTGGAGAAGAACAAGGAAGAAGTAAGGAAGGGGATGTGATGTGGATTGTTGATCCTTTGGACGGAACCCTTAATTTTTTTCATGGGATTCCAGTTTTTTGTGTCAGCATTGCAGCCATTGCTCAAGGAGAAGTCATGGCTGGCTGCATCTATCAGCCAATAACAGAAGAGTTATTTTGGGCAAAAAAAGGAGGCGGCGCGTTTCTCAATGGGACTCCTATAAAAGTATCAGCGACTTCCAACTTAGAGGATGCCTTCCTATCCACAGGATTTCCCTATAACGTTAATGAAAATCCGCTTCAGTGCATTGAGACCTTCTCTAAAATGACCTCCAAAGGAATACCCATTCGCCGCCTAGGATCTGCGGCGCTGGATTTATCGTATGTTGCTTCCGGGCGTTTTGATGCCTACTGGGAGGTCTCTCTTCAACCTTGGGATTTTGCAGCTGGAAAGCTATTGGTTGAAGAGGCTGGTGGTAAAGTGAGCCAGTATGATCCTTTGCCCCTAAATCTTTTCAAAGAAAGCTCTCTCCTGGCCTCCAATGGGGTTCTTCACTCTTTTATGCAACGAGCCCTACAATGATTCTTCTTGAAGGAAAAAAAATTGCCGATCAAATCTTAAAAGATATCAAGAAAAAATTAGGAACCCTCACCCATCCCCCAACCCTTGCCTTTATCCTTATCGGTTCCAACCCAGCTTCCCAAGCCTATGTGCGTATAAAAAAGAAAAAATGCCAGGAGGTAGGGATTATCTCTCAAGACACGCCTTTTCCTGAAGATGTCTCAGAAAAGAGGCTTCTTGCTCATATCGACTCCCTTAATGAAAACTCTTCTATCAATGGAATTTTAGTTCAACAACCGCTGCCGAAACACCTCTCTCTTTCGGCCATTTTAGAGGCTGTGAACCCAAAAAAAGATGTTGATGGTTTTCACCCTCTAAATATGGGAAGACTTCTTTTGGGCGAGCAAAACGGTTTCATCCCCTGTACACCGCTTGGAATTCACCACCTCATGTTATCCTATGGAATCTCTTTATCAGGAAAACATGTCGTCATTCTAGGCCGAAGTAATATTGTTGGAAAACCCCTCGCCGCGCTTCTTATCCAAAAAAACTCCTCTGCCAACGCAACGGTCACCCTCGCACACTCCGCCACTAAAAATCTGAGCGAGATCGCTCGCTCAGCCGATATTCTCATCGCCGCGATAGGAAGCCCCCACTTTGTCCAACCTTCTATGATCAAGGAAGGGGCCGTTGTGATCGATGTTGGAATCAATCGTCAAGGAAAACAGTTAGTTGGCGATGTCAATTTCGAAGAAGTGGCACCTCGAACCTCCTACATCACTCCCGTTCCGGGTGGAGTTGGCCCCATGACGGTTGCAATGCTTCTAAAAAACACCCTCCTAAGCATTGAGAAAAGGATACCGAAATAAGCTGAAAGCTTGGATTTGGACCGTCGCGAAAGTCCTCGCGGTTGGATCTTATCGCAAAGTCGCTCGTATTTTCTCAATACGAGCTAGTTGCGATCGTCCAACCCCGAGGCTTTGGCGGGGTCCAACTCCAAGTTTTCAACTCATTTCGGTATAAAATAATTCTTTTAGAATTTACTCTGTGCTTAAGTAGCATGGTCCGCCCTAATTTATCTTATGAGGTCCTGTTTGCTATTCTACTGGGGATAGCTGCAGGGTTGTTTTTTGGTCCCCTTTGTAAGGTATTAAAACCTGTCGGTGATAGCTTTGTTATTGCCCTTCAAATCATTGTTCTCTTTTATATCCCCTCTCTTTTAATGCACGGACTTGGATCTCTTTCTCCTGAGCTAGCTAAAAAACTATTCAAACGAGGCTGGCATATTCTTGTTTGTTTATGGATTCTGGTCCTAGTCGTCTGCTATATTGTAAAGGGGGTAATCCCTGATCCTTTACCGAGTCCTTCAACACATTTTGGGCTTGAAAATGTCTCTTCTTTTTTGAACGTACCCGGCTCCACCTCCACCCGATCCGAACTTTATGGCCTTTTTAATAATATCGTGCCTGTTGTTGTTCTTTTTAGCCTGGGCTTTGGGCTCTCTATTATGTATCTTAAAGAAAAAGAGCCTCTTTTAAGCTTATTAGAAAGGGTTAATAGTTGCTTAGATAAAATCATCAAATGGATTTCTTTTATTGCTCCTATTGGAATTTTTGCCCACGTTTCGTATGTTGTGGGAAGTATTAATTTCAATGATTTAGGAAAACTTCAGCTCTATATAGGTCTCATCATTTTCATTACCCTTTTCATGAGCCTTTGGATGCTTCCCATTCTCGTCTCTACTTTAAGCTCCATCCCTTATAAAGAACTTTTGCAAGAATATAAAATCGTATCGCTCCTCCCCTTTGCAACAGCGATTCCAACCATTGCGCTTCCCTATATCAATAACTCCATGAGACGTTTAGCAAAAAGAAACAACCTTGAACTGGGCACCTTTATCAATACCTCTCAAACTGTGATTCCGATTGGGTTCAGTGTTGCCCAGATAGGAAATTTTCTCCCTCTTTTATTTATTTTTTTCCTCTCTTTTTTCTTCCGTCATCCCCTGACTCATTTAGAGATGATTTTTCTTCCCTGCCTCGTAACCCTCTTCTCAATCGGCCTTCCCCAATTCAGTTTTGTCGTTCTCCCCTTTTTACTTAAAACGCTTGCCCTTCCATCAGAAGGTTTCAACCTTTATGCAGAAATTTCGGCCATCACCCTCAATTTTCAAGTCCTCCTAAGCAGCGTTTCGATGTTATCTTTCCTTTATGTCGTCATGCTTCGATACTACGGACTGTTAAACATTGATTGGCGAAGGTTGGTTTTTCATCTTATCGGTATGGTCGTCTTTCTTTTCGCCTTTGTAGAGATTGGAAAAAAATATTTCCATACCGTTGATAACTATCATGATCTGTACTACAGCCTGAGAATTGATCGCGCTGTTGATTCTCCCCCCGCTGTAACGGTCTTTAAGGAGAGAACACCACCGCCCGCTATCACTATAGAGACACCTCTAGCAAGAATTTTACACAACAAGGTTATCCGTGTGGGGTATGATCCAGGTGGGAGCAGTATCCCGTTTTGTTATTTAAACAAGTGGGGTGAAGTGGTAGGGCATGATATTGCCTATGCCTATCAGCTCGCCAAAGATCTCGATGTAAAACTCGAGCTCATCCCCGTTATTTTTGATCAACTAGCTGAAGACATTGAAAGCGGCTACTTCGATATTGTGATGACAGCGGTCTTAATGAGTGAAACAAGGATTTTGAAAATGGGCTTTAGCAATGCCTACACCGAACAAAACGCCGTTCTTGTTGTTCCCACTAAAGATGTCGATCAATATAAAGTGATCTCTTCGATAAGGGAGGACCCTGATTTCAAAATTGGAGCTGTGGGAGCCTATAAAAATATTGTTATTTCTCATTTCTCAGAAGAACACCTTATTCCTAGTGATGATCTTAAAAATTTATTAGAAGGAAAAGTAAAGGCTCAGATGTGGTCCCAACTTTCAGCCTACATTTGGTGCCTTGCTCATCCTGAGTTCACGACTCTCCCCTTTTATGGCGCTTTTGGAAAAAAATACTTCTCCTATCCTGTTAAGATCGGCTCATGGCCTTTGATCTCTTTTGTTAATGAATGGCTAGCGCTTAAACAAGAACAAGGTTTTGCCTCTAAACAAAAAGAATACTGGTTTTTAGGAAAAGTCAAAACGTCCGATGCAAAAAGGTGGAGCATTATCTCTGACGTACTTCACTGGGTTGACTAAAGTGAGCTGAAAACCTGGGGTTGACCGCCGCCAAGGCCTCGGGCTTGGACGATCGCAACTTACCGGGGTGAGCTTTCGCGACAACCCAAATCCAATTTTTCAGTTCACTTCGGTATACCTAAATCTTGCCATTCCTTTCCATGTTAACAATTTTGGCAACTCCTTCCCCACCCTGGCAACTCCAGAGCCATAATAGGCACACATTAAATAAATCAAGTGTTAAAAAATAATTTTTTACAGTTGCCAATACAGCAAAGCTAAGACAGAGGGTTATAGCTAGCTCAGCTATTGGTATCAGTGCCGCTATGGTAGGAAAAAAACAGAGGCCCATCATTAATAAAAAAATTTTTGTAATTAATTGAGCAATTCTCCAAAGGACATGGTTTCTCTCTACTTTTTGCACTGCTTCCAAAGCAGCTTGAGTATCCGTGTATAGTTTAAGTTTTGCAATCCCAGCAATCGACTGTTGAGTTAACAGAGCTCCCCTATCTTTGAAGAAAAAGAGGGGACTAGACCTCTCCCTCTTTTTTAAAGACCGCTTCTGAGGCTCTGTGTCAAGAATGGCTACTTTGCCCTCGTTGGTGAAATAAAGGTTGTTGTAAGATAAATCAGTGTATCCCACCAAAATAGCCAGTTTGGCTAAGTCCCTGGCTTGAACAGCTGTTAAACTACGCTTTGGAGCACCTCTAGCTAGGGCTTCCATTTGTCCTCCTTGTCCTCCAAGATCAGAAGCTTTTTTGAAGTCATCCTCAAGAGCCACAGATGCGAGGGCTACAACATCAGAAGACAGCTCCATTTTTTCTGCTATCGTATAAAACTGATTTTGTGTCGTGTTCCAATAAAGATATTTTTTAGGGACTGCTATGTGATCTTCTAGATCATTTTGGCGAATATAGGTCCGTATTTTTTCTGCTTTTCGGACCCGATACAGGTGGGTATCGGGGGTCGTATCCACATCTGTACAGCGAAGCTTAAGTACCCATCTCCCCGCCTCAAAAATATAGTCCCTTTTTAAGGGATGTAGGGCTCCTTGATTGATTATCGTATCGATTTCCTCTTGTATCTCCTCCTGGCAAGGCTCGTGGCAAGCTGGAGAACCAATTAAAAATGGCTGAAACTTGCGAGGAAGATTACTAATATTGATTGTTGACAATTCTATCCTTTTTACTAAAAATTAGCTATTATTGTAAAATTTTGAATTAAAATTGAACAGAACTAATCTGTCTTAATTAAAAAATTTTTTATTCAGTCAATGAAAAATTTTGTGAATGAAATTCACGAGAAGAATAACCCGGGATCCGAGTACAACCCTATGAATCGTTCCGCTTCTGATATTTGTTCAGCTGAATAAGATCTTACGATAATCCCCAATTGCTTTACCATGCCAGTAGCTTTTCCATCTCACACATTTTGTCCATTCCTTCGAGCCCCTGATAACTCCATCGCCATATCCGACACATACTGATTGTATAAGATGTTAAATTAATATTCTTCAAAACTGCAAATCCAATACAGCCAACTTTGAGAAGCACAGCGACTTTAGCTATTGGTATAAGTGCCGCTAAGGGAAGAGCAAAAAAATAACAACCGAAAGTTACTAAGGAAATTTTTACAATTGATTCGACAATTCCCCAAATGGCATGGTTTTTCTCTACTTTTTCGACTGCTTGCAAAGCAGCTGGGGCATCCGTGTATAGCTTAAGTTTTGCAATTCCAGAAAGGGCCTGTAGGGTTAACATCAATCTTCTATCGCCAAAAAAGAAAAAGTTAAAACTAGACTTCGTCTCCTTGTTTACAAATCGCTTGAGGGGCTCTGTATCAATAATTGCTACCTTGCCATCGTTCGTGAAGTGCAAGTTGTTGTAAGTTAAATCATTGTATCCTAAACCAGCCATTTCGGCTAAGGCCTTCGCTTGGACCGTCGTTAAACTACGCTTTGGATGATCATTAGCTAGGGCTTCCACTTGTCCTCCAAGAGAAGGGTCTGCTTTGAAGTTATCTTCATACTCTATAGACGCTGGTGCTGCAACCTCGCGAGATAGGGCCATTTTTTCAGCTACGAGATAAAATTGATTTTCCGTTGTGTGCCAATAAAGATATTTTTTAGGGACTGCTATGTGAGCTTCCAGTCCATGTTGAAGAATATAGGTCCGTATTTTTTCTGCTTTTCGGACACGGTACAGGTGTGTATCGGGAGTAGTAAGAGCTCCACCCGTACGGCCAAGCTTAAATACCCATCTATCCGCCTCAAAAATATAATCGCTTTTTAACGGACGTAACATTCGTCGATTCATTATGTCATCAATTTCACCTTTTATCTGTTCCCGGCAAGTTGGAGAGCCAATTAAAAAAGGCTGAAATTTGCGAGGAAGATTATCAATGTTAATAACTGACATCGGAACCCTTATCTTTTTAGTTATACCGAAGAGAGCTGAAAAATTTGGCTTTCGCGACGGTCCAAATCGAATTTTTCAACTCACTTCGGTATATAACTTTTGCGCAGGCAACTTCGAAAATGGGGCAGGGCAACCCGAATGGCTCAATTTATTCTTTACACAGCCTTTTGCCCCAATTTTTCAGCCTACTTGCAAGCTTACCCATTAGTGTAACCTTTTCAGATGGTTATCTTCGATAAAAAAAAGATAAAAAATATAAGTCCAAACATTTAAACCCTTAAATAAAATAGTAAATTTAATTGGATATAAAACTGATTTAGAAACTAAATCTTTTAATATACTGGTCCGTAATAGAGATGCACCCATAGATTCACGCCAAAACACAAATGTCAAAGAAAAGAAGGAAAAAATGAAGTGGCTTTCCTACTGCCTCAGTTTTGAGCTGGCTCAGTTAACGAAAAGGTATATGAAGCTTTTCCGGTTCTATGATCAGCAATGGTTATCGCAGCCTTGATTATCCCTAATATTTTCATATCGCTCCCCTGAACCCTACTCTGCCAATTAAACGTTATTTTGGCCACTCCCTTCGTGGTTAAATCTAAACCATACCCCGGTATTTGGACCGCTTCTTCCTCCCCTGAGGAGCCTGAGAGCACAAAAATCCCTGAACCAAAAGCATTATTAGCAAATATTCTTTGAAGCTTATTTATAAAATCGCCTGAAATTTTTTGACTAAAACTATCTATAATTTTTTTTCGTTGATTTTCATCAGTGATCCCATTGGACTGCAATAACTCTTGAAGTTTATCCGAAAAAGAGCCTTTGTCGCTAACCACAACCTTTTCCAACCCATCATAATTACGTGATGCGGGAGCAAGGACGTACTCTTTTTCGACAGTTTTTATAAAGAGGCCATCCCGTGATAAATCATAAAATCTCTCATCTTCTGTACTTCTAAGGGCAACCTCTTTACAGAGATCACCAGAGAAAGGAAGCACGGAGGTTTCCTTATTAACAAGGTTCTTCATAGCCCTTTCGTACGCCGCCTTTGTCTCTTGAAGGGAGGGGTGGATGGCATATGGGTTCGATTTTTCTGCCGTCTCCCCTTTTTTCTTCAGAAAAAACGTCGCCGCAGGAGCGATTAGAGCTACAACCCCCAGAACAGCAAGAGGAACAAAGGGACAGCTGAACCCCGCGAAAACTACCAAAGTAACCGCAACAACCGCAAGGGCAGTTAGAATAACCTCTTTTTTTAAATAAGGTTCTTTCGCGAGCGAATAACGGCTAGCCTCGAGAAAGGGGTGTTGCTGTTGTGGAATACCTATGGAACTCACTCTTTCAAAATAAATCACTTTTTAATACCTCTATTATTATAAATAAGATTATATCATATTAGACATTTGATATAAAATTTTAATTTAACAAAATAAAATACGAACATAAAACTTATTTTTTTACAAGAAAAATAAGCTAAATAAAGCAAGTTGTTAATTAAGAGTGTTTTGATAAGCAACTTCAATTTATCGCTTTCACAGCTCACTTCGGTATAAAGAAAACAGATTATGAACCGTTCGACCACCACGCAGCAACGTCCAACGGCGCCTTAGAAACCTCCTCCGTCTCCAACTTTTCGGTTTCTCCCCGGTCGGACATCCCTATAGCCCTTTGATACAGTGTCTTCAAGAATGTGGGAGTAACGACCCTCTCTTTTTCCACAGTAAGGAGGTCATCCCGTGATAAGTCATAAAACCTCCTATCTTTCGAGCTTCCTAAGGTCGCCACAGAGGCGATTAGAGCCACGGCCCCCAGAACAGCAAGAGGAACAATAAGAGAACAACCAAGCGCTGGAAAAACCGCAAGAACAGTCGCAGTAATGGCAACAATCGCAAGGGCAGTTAGAATAACCTCTTTTTTTAAATAAGGTTCTTTCGCGAGCGAATAACGGCTAGCCTCGAGAAAGGGGTGTTGCTGTTGTGGAATACCTATGGAACTCACTCTTTCAAAATAAATCACTTTTTAATACCTCTATTATTATAAATAAGATTATATCATATTAGACATTTGATATAAAATTTTAATTTAACAAAATAAAATACGAACATAAAACTTATTTTTTTACAAGAAAAATAAGCTAAATAAAGCAAGTTGTTAATTAAGAGTGTTTTGATAAGCAACTTCAATTTATCGCTTTCACAGCTCACTTCGGTATAAAGAAAACAGATTATGAACCGTTCGACCACCACGCAGCAACGTCCAACGGCGCCTTAGAAACCTCCTCCGTCTCCAACTTTTCGGTTTCTCCCCGGTCGGACATCCCTATAGCCCTTTGATACAGTGTCTTCAAGAATGTGGGAGTAACGACCCTCTCTTTTTCCACAGTAAGGAGGTCATCCCGTGATAAGTCATAAAACCTCCTATCTTTCGAGCTTCCTAAGGTCGCCACAGAGGCGATTAGAGCCACGGCCCCCAGAACAGCAAGAGGAACAATAAGAGAACAACCAAGCGCTGGAAAAACCGCAAGAACAGTCGCAGTAATGGCAACAATCGCAAGGACGGTTATCGCCGCTTCTTTTTTTGAATAAGGTTCTTTCGCTAGCGAGCAACGACTACTCTCTCCAAAGGAATGCTGCTGTTAAGGCTTCCGCGCTAGGCGGCTTTCAAATATTTTTTTGTCGTTTTATTTCGATAGAATGAGGCAGCATCGTAAAAGAAGTCGATTTTTCAGCTTATTTCGGTATAAACTCAGTTTTTAGATGGCTTTATGGAAAAGGCATATGAAT